>NZ_JBSWXP010000004.1:0-480234 GCF_056160665.1 Alteromonas sp. ABH4_453 | reverse complement strand
ACCTATAGCGTTGATGTGCCCGCTGAATTGGCCGAAGGTGAATTTACCGTTAACGCCAGCGTGACCGACGAAGCGGGCAACACAGCAACCACAGACACCACAGGCGAGATTGATACTACCGCACCGTCGATCACTATCGACACCATAGCGACAGGTAACGACACCACGCCGACCCTTACAGGTACCACTGATGCCGCCTCTGGCAGCACGGTTACGTTAACCATTACCGATAGCGCAGGTAACACACAAACTGTAAACGCCATTGTGCAAGCAGACGGCACCTATAGCGTTGATGTACCAGCTGAATTAGCCGAAGGCGAATTCACCGTTAACGCCAGCGTTACCGATGAAGCGGGCAATACGGCCAATGCTGACGCTCAGGGTGCTATCGACGTGACGGCGCCAACCATCTCATTAAACGACCCAGGAATAAATGGCGATGCTACACCCACACTTTCGGGGTTAACGGATGCCGTGCCCGGAAGCACGATAACCCTTACCGTTACCGATAGTGCTGGCGTTACTCAAACCTTTACCACCACTGTGCTTGCCGATGGTACCTTTACCGTTGAAGTTCCAAATGCGGTCGCTGAGGGTACATACAGCGTAACTGCCGAGGTGACAGATGGTGCGGGTAACACCGCACAAGCAACAACAAGCGGCGATTACGATTCTACGAGTCCGTCGACGACCGTAAATCAACCTGCGCCAACGAACGATACTACGCCAAACGTTTCTGGTGAAACCGATGCCCCTCCTGGCAGTGAAGTAGTCATTGTTGTTACAGATAGCGAGGGTAACGAACAAACAATCGTTACTACAGTGGGCGCTGACGGCACATTCAACGAAGATGTGCCAGCGGAGCTTAGCGAAGGTGAGTACACGGTAGATGTTACTGTAACAACACCAGCAGGCAACAGTTCTACCACAACAGTGACTGGCGAAATTGACACCACGGCGCCGATAATCAACCTTGATCCTATTGGCTCAACCAATGATGACACGCCGGTGATAAATGGCGACACCGACGCAGAACCGGGTGCGATAGTGACGCTAGAAATCGTACATTCAGACGGCACTACGCAAACCATTACTGCAACAGTGCAAGAAGACGGTAGCTTCAGTGCTGAAGTGCCCCAAGCACTCGCAAACGGCGACTTCACGGTAACCGCTACTGTGTCTGATGTGGCGGGCAATACCGCTTCAACGTCTATCGATGCGGTTATTAATACCCAAGGCCCTAATGTTGTTATTGAAACCGGCTCTCCTACCAACGGTAGTGAAGGCATAGGGGGGTCGTCAGACGCCCCTAATTCAGAGGTTGTGGTTGTTATCACCGATAGCAACGGCAACAGCCAGACAATAACGGGGACAACCGATGAGAATGGCAACTTCAATGTTGCATTCCCTCCAGGCTCTGAAGAGGGCGAATACGAGATTGAAGTGACGGTGACAGACGAAAATGGCAATAGCTCTACCGCCACGGCCACTACTGTACTTGATACCACCCCACCAATTGTGAACATCGACCCGCAAACGGATACTAACGACACAACACCTACTATCTCAGGTAATACAGATTTACCCGCTGGCAGCGAGGTCGCTATTACCGTCACCGATAGTCAAGGTAATACGCAAACTGTTACCGCCGTGGTTGATGAAAATGGTAATTTCAGCGCCGATCTCGAAGAAGCGCTAGCAGAAGGCAACTATGAGGTTTCTGTAGAAGCAACTGATGCTGCGGGTAATACAACTACCGCTGTCGACAACAGTGGCAACATAGACACTACCGCACCAGCGCTTTCTCTAGACCCGCAAACTGACGGTAGCGACACCACGCCAACGATTTCAGGCTCTACCGATTTACCACCTGGTTCAACAGTAACCATTGCAGTGACCGACAGCGCGGGCAACACGCAAACTATCGATGCCATCGTTGATGAGAACGGTGATTTTAGCGTCGACGTGCAAACGCCGCTGACTGAGGGTGAATATACTGTAGAGGCCAGTGCTACAGACGAGGCAGGTAACACAACGACAGTCATTGAAAATGGCGGCAACATTGATACGCAAGCCCCCACCATTTCACTAGAGCCACTTGGCACAGGTAACGACACGACACCGTCAATTAGCGGTTCTACAAACTTGGAAGCGGGCAGCACGGTTTCACTTACCGTTACCGATAGTGCTGGAAACAGCCAAACCTTTACTGTCACAGTAGACGCGAACGGCGAGTTTAGCACAGACGTGCCTGCTGAACTCGCTGACGGCGACTACACTGTTGAAGCAACAGCCACCGATGCTGCGGGAAATAGTGCTTCAACGTCACAAACTGGCACCGTGGACAGCAATGCGCCAAGCTTAACCCTTGACCCACTGGGTGATGATAACGACACCACGCCTACTATCTCAGGTACTACCGATTTACCCGCTGGCAGCACTGTTACACTCTCTGTTACCGATGCGCTTGGCAATACGCAAACATTTACGGCAACGGTAGATGGTTCTGGTAATTTCAGTGCCGATGTGCCCAATCCATTAGCTGAAGGTGAATATAGCGTAACGGCTACAGCGACCGACGCCAACGGCAATACTGCAACGGCAACGGAAACTGGCGGTAATATCGATATTACATCGCCGCTGGTTAATCTAGATGCTCAAGGCAGTACTAATGATACTACGCCAACCATCTCAGGTAACACAGACCAGGCACCGGGTAGCAGTGTATCAATCACTGTTACAGACAGTGCAGGCAATACGCAAACCTTTGACGCTCTTGTCCAAAATGACGGTACTTTCTCTGTTGACGTGCCGGCAGAGCTTGCCGACGGCAACTTTACCGTTACCGCGACGGTCACTGACGATGCGGGTAATCAAGACTCTGCATCGACACAGGGCAATATTGATACCGCAGCACCAACGCTATCGCTTGACCCACAAGACATTGGCAACGACACCACGCCACTTATTAGTGGCACGACAGATTTGCCACAAGGTAGCACGTTAACACTTGTCGTCACCGATAGCCTAGGTAATCAGCAAACTATTGAAGCCGTTGTAGATGAAAACGGAAACTTTAGCGCTGAAGTACCTAGCGCATTAGCAGAAGGTAACTACTCCGTTACAGCAACCGCTGTTGATGAAAATGGTAATACTGCTAGCGTGACAGAAAACGGCGGTATTGTAGATACAACCGCACCATCGCTATCTTTAAATCCAGTGGGTTCTGGAAACGATTCCACACCAACTTTATCGGGCAGCACCGATTTGCCTGAAGGAAGTGTAGTCTCGCTAACAGTCGTAGATAGCGCGGGTAACACGCAAACTATCAACACCTTAGTCGATACTAACGGTAATTTCTCTGTCGATGTACCGCAAGAACTGGCTGATGGAGACTATACGGTTACTGCCACGGCAGAAGACGAAGCAGGCAATGAAGTTACAGACAACACAACGGGTAATATCGATACTAATGCACCCACGTTAGTGCTAGATGGACAAGGCGAAACGAATGACAGCACGCCCGCTATTTCAGGCACTACCAACTTGCCTGAGGGAAGCACGGTTACTTTAACCGTGACGGATAGCACAGGTAACACGCAAACGATTACCGCGATAGTAGGTGCAGACGGAAGCTTTAGTACAGATGTTACCACCCCTCTCGCTGATGGCGCATACACCGTTACCGCCAGCGCAACTGACGGCGATGGCAATACGACAACAGTAACCGACAATGACGGCGTTGTAGATACCACCGCGCCTACGCTTACCCTTGAAAACCCTGGCAGCACGGGTGACACCACACCTACACTTTCGGGCACCACTGACCTTCCTGAAGGAAGCACGGTTACACTTGTCGTTACAGATAGCGCTGGAAACACGCAAACTATCAATGCTTTGGTTGATGCAAATGGTAACTTTAGCGTAGATGTGCCAAACGCACTTGCTGACGGCGATTTTACTGTGACTGCCAGTGCAACCGACAGTGCAGGCAATACCGCGAATGCCAATACAACAGGTAATGTAGATAGCGAAGCGCCGCTGTTAACCCTTGATACACAAGGCGCTACCAGCGATGTTACCCCAATTATCACAGGTACTTCCGACGTGGCACCTGGCACACTGGTTACCATTACTGTGGTAGATGCCAACGGTAACTCGCAGAGTTTCCAAGCAGCCGTGCAAGCAGACGGCACATTCAGTGCCGATGTGCCTAGCGCCCTGGCTGAAGGCGACTTTACCGTTACGGCAACAGTAAACGATGCACAAGGCAACACCGCGACGGCAAACGAAACAAATGGAAGTATTGATACACAAGCACCTATTGTTACCGTTAACCCGTTAGATTCAGGTAATGACACTACGCCGGTTATTTCAGGTAATACAGACTTACCTGAAGGTGCTGTCGTTGTGATCACCGTGACTGACAGCAATGGCGACACGCAAACCATTAACGCATTGGTTGATGCAGACGGCAACTTTGCAACAGAGGTATTGTCTCCACTGCCTGAAGGAGACTACAGCGTCGAAGTTACTGCAACAGATGATGCAGGTAATTCAACAACCACAACTGAGGACGGTGGCAATATTGACACCACCGCCCCTGTACTTACGCTAAATCCGCAGGGCACAGGCAACGATGAAACGCCTAACATATCGGGCAGCACTGATTTAGCGCCGGGAAGCACAGTCACGTTAACCGTCACAGATAGCGCTGGCAATACACAAACCTTTGACGCCATTGTGGACGCGAATGGTGACTTCAGCGCAGATGTTCCAAACGCTATACCAGACGGCAGCTACACGGTAACAGCAAGTGCCTCAGACGATGCGGGTAATACAACCACCACTTCTGATACCGGTACGTTAGATACCAGTGCCCCTACGTTGACATTAGATGCGCAAGTTACGGTTAACGATACTACACCAACCATTTCGGGTACGACTGACCTACCCGCGGGTTCAACCGTGACACTTTCCGTCACTGACAGTTCAGGCAACACCCAAACCTTTACTGCACTTGTTGATGCAAGCGGTAACTTTAGTGCTGATGTCCCCGCGCCTCTTGCCGAAGGTGATTACTCAGTAACGGCTACCGCTACAGACAGCAACGGAAATAGTGCCTCTGTCACCGACAATAACGGTAATGTCGATACCGTCGCCCCCGTTATTTCACTAGATGCGCTGGGTTCAAATAACGATACTACGCCTACCATTTCAGGCACTACGGACTTAGCAGCAGGAGAAAGCGTAACGCTGTCGATCACCGATAACGCAGGCAATACACAAACTGTGACGGCAACGGTTGATGCAAACGGCAACTTTACTGTTGATGTGCCAGCTGAATTGGCCGAAGGTGACTATACAGTTACCGCAACGGCCACCGACGATGCTGGCAACAGTGCGTCAGCCAATGCAACGGGCACCATAGACACCACTGCGCCTACCCTAACCTTAGACGCTCAAGGGTTAGGCAATGATACAACGCCAACCATTTCGGGAAGTACAGATCTAGCCGAAGGTAGCGTGGTCTCCTTAGTTATCACAGATAGCGCAGGCAACATTCAAACAATTACAGCAACAGTTGATGCTGCAGGAAACTTTACGGTTGATGTGCCCGAGGCCCTTGCTGAAGGCTCATACAGTGTTGAAGCTACCGCCACTGATGAAGCAGGCAACAGCACGTCGGTTCTTGATAATTCAGGTGTTATCGACATCACGCCACCTGAGCTAAACCTTGACGAATTAACGCCAGAGAATAACCTTACGCCAACTATTTCTGGCACCACAAACCTTCCAGCTGGCGCCATTGTTACACTAACGGTGGTCGACAGTGCGGGTAACACGCAAACCTTTGCCGCAACGGTACAAACCGACGGCAGTTTTGCCGCCAACGTACCTTCGCCACTAGCTGAAGGTGACTATACGGTTGCCGCAACCGCTCAAGACGCGGCTGGCAACCAAGGCTCTGACTCTGAAACGGGTGGCAGCGTAGATACCACAGCACCTATTATCACTCTGGATCCGCTTGGTACAGGTAACGATAACACGCCTACCATTAGCGGAAATACCGACCTAGCCGCGGGAACCACAGTAACGATTACAGTAACTGACAGCGTTGGCACTGTGCAGACGTTTACTGCAACTGTTGATGGTAACGGCGACTTCAGTGCAGATGTGCCTAATCCTATGACAGACGGAAACTTCGACGTTACTGCAACGGCCACTGATGCTGCAGGCAATACTGCTACAGATACAGTGAGCGGCGACATAAACTCTGCCGCGCCTTCCCTATCCCTTGATCCTCTTGGTTCGGGCAACGACACGACGCCGACTATTTCAGGTAACACCGACTTAGCGCCAGGTAGCACTGTAACGCTAACTGTGACTGACAGTGCTGGAAACACACAGACATTCAGTGCCATAGTGCAAGGTGATGGAAGCTTTACGGCTGATGTTCCTGCAAGCTTACCTGAAGGTGACTATTCTGTTACTGCCACCGCCACAGACGGCGCTGGCAACAATGCATCGGTAACCGAAAATGGCGGTAACATCGATACCACAGCCCCATCGATAACCATCGATACACAAGGGCTTGGCAATGTTGCAACGCCGTCTATCTCTGGCACCACAGACCTCAATGCTGGCGACACGGTTAGCATAAGCGTGACAGACAACGCTGGAAATACCCAAACATTCACAGCAACCGTTCAAAACGATGGCACTTACAGTGCTGATGTTCCTGCCGATTTAGCTGAAGGCAGTTTCAGCGTGACTGTCACTGCGACTGACGATGCGGGTAATTCAGCAACGGCAATAGATAATAACGGCATCATAGATACAGCAGCCCCTACCGTAACGTTGGACGCACAAGGCCTAACCAACGACGCTACACCGACTATATCGGGAACCACCGACTTGGCTGCGGGTAACACTGTAAGCATTAGCGTGACTGACAGCCAAGGCAATACGCAAACTTTCACTGCCACCGTTCAAGCGAACGGTAGCTTTAGCACTGATGTGCCCCTTGAGCTTGCTGAAGGCGATTACACAGTAGAAGTGACGGCGACTGATGATGCAGGTAATCAAAACACAGCGGTTGATAACAACGGTACAGTTGACACCACTCCACCTGTTATCAACTTAGATCCAGTGGCCAGCGGCAATGACGCAACGCCAGTATTAAGCGGTACTACCGACTTGCCAGAGGGAGCAACAATTACACTGGTTGTCACCGATGCAGGCGGTAACATACAAAATCTTACCGCTACGGTAAACGCGGATGGCACTTTCTCAGTTGAAGTACCCAGCGCGCTTGTTGATGGCGATTACGATGTAACAGCCAGTGCGAGCGATGCTGCGGGCAATAGCACGACTGTGTCGGATAGCGGCAATATTAATGCAAGCGCTCCGGACATTACCCTAGATGCCCTTGGCCAGACAAACGACGCTACGCCTCTTATTTCTGGCACAACTACCGCGCCAGTTGGTGCCATTGTCACCTTAACAGTGACAGATAGTGCTGGATCAATTCAAACCTTTACCGCAACAGTCCAAGGAGATGGCACCTTCAGCGCAAGCGTACCGTCAGACCTGGCCGAAGGTAGCTACACAGTTGTCGCAGAGGTGACTGACGGAGCCGGAAATACAGCCTCTGACTCTGAAACTGGCGGTGTGGTAGATACCACATCACCGGCTATTGATGTGGCAGAACCGGGTGTAGGCAATGATGCAACACCAACCATTAGCGGAACGACAGACCAGCCAGCCGGAAGCACAGTATCAATTACCGTCACCGATAATGCTGGCAATATACAAACCGTATCAGCAATCGTACAAAGCGACGGCTCTTTTAGCGTAGACGTACCCGCCACTTTGGCTGAGGGTAGCTACACAATTCAGGCAACCGTTGTTGATGAAGCTGGCAATACAGCGTCCGACGCTGAAACCGGTCTAATCGACACAATTTCACCAGTTATTACGCTGGACGAGCCAGGTACAGTTAGCGACTCAACCCCAACCATAAGCGGTACTGTAGATTTACCGCAAGGTTCTACAGTGCAAATAACCGTTGTTGATAGTGCGGGTAATACACAGGTGTTCTCTGCATTGGTTGGCGCGGGCGGCGTATTCTCTGCCGATGTACCAGCGGCGATGGCTGAAGGAAACTTCACTGTTTCAGCAACCGCCACTGATACAGCAGGCAACAGTACAACCGATAACGAAGCAGGCGTAGTTGATACTTTAGTACCTACTCTTACTATAGACGTTGCCGATACCACTAACGACGCGACGCCACTCATTACCGGTACAACCGATGAACCTGCAGGCTCTGTGGTCACTATTTTGGTAACCGATAACGCTGGTGCAACCCAGACCTTAAGTGCAGTGGTACAGGCCGATGGTTCTTTCTCTATCTCCCCAGGAACCGACTTAGCTGAAGGCGGCTTCTCGGTAAGCGCTACCATCAGTGATGAGGCAGGTAATACAGCGACAGCGAGTGATGCTGGAAGCATAGACACTACAGCACCATCACTAACCTTAACGCCACTTGTGGAAGGCAATGACACAACGCCTACTCTATCTGGTAGCACAAACCTTGCGCAGGGTAGTGAAGTTACGCTTGTGGTAACTGACAGCGCAGGAAGTGTTCAAACCCTCACAGCGATTGTTGATGTAAATGGAAACTTTACAGTGGATGTGCCTGCGCCTTTAGCTGAAGGTGCATACAGTGTTGAAGCCACAGCGAGTGATGAAGCGGGTAATAGCACTACCGTCGTAGACAACACAGGTATTATTGATACAACAGCCCCTACCCTATCGTTAGATACACTAGCCCCAGACAGTGACACAACGCCTACAATATCAGGCAATACTGATCTGCCTGCAGGGGCGACAGTAACGATTACGGTTACGGATAACGCAGGTGTAAGCCAAACCTTCGATGCAACCGTTCAGGGAGACGGCAGTTTCTCGGCCGATGTGCCAAGCCCCATGGCTGTAGGAGGGTATACCGTTACCGCCGTTGCCCAAGACCCAGCAGGCAATGAGACTACCGCCACTGAAACAAACGGTAGCGTAGACACTACCGCGCCGACTATCAACTTAGATGCACAAGGCACAGGTAACGATACCACGCCAACGATCACGGGTAGCACCGATTTAAGCCCAGGTAGTTCAGTGACCATAACCGTCACCGACAGCGCGGGAGTAGAACAGACATTTACGGCTATTGTCGACAGCAACGGTAATTTCAGCGCCGACGTGCCCAATGCAATGGCAGACGGAAACTTCGATGTTACTGCTACCGCCACTGATGCCGCTGGAAACTCGGCGTCTGATACTACCAGCGGCAATATCAATACAGCCGTGCCAAACCTAACCTTGGATCCGCTTGGTACAGGAAACGATACAACACCGACCATTTCCGGTACTACAGATATTGCGCCAGGCAGCGCCGTATCTATCAGCGTTACTGATGATGCAGGAAACACCCAAACACTTGACGCCATTGTTCAAGCTAATGGCACCTTCTCTGTAGATGTGCCAGCAGCCTTATCTGAAGGTAATTATTCAGTCACCGCAAGCGCGACAGATGGTGCGGGTAATACGGCAACCGCAAACGAAAATGGCGGTGTTATCGATACTACTGCGCCAGCTGCGCCTACTGTTGATGCAGGCAACGGTACCGAAATTACCGGCACAGCCGAAGCAGGCGCTGTCGTAAACGTAGACGTTGACGGTGATGGCACATCTGATTTCACAGTGATTGCTGATGGCGATGGTAACTGGTCAGTAACACCCACAACACCGCTAGCGGATGGCGTGGTTGTCACGGCAACAGCAACCGATGAAGCTGGCAATACGAGTAGCCCAGCGTCTGATACGGTAGACGCTGTTGCGCCAATCGTTGCCTTTAACGACCTAACGACTAATGACACCACACCTGCACTTACCGGTTCGGTGGACGATCCAACCGCCATCGTGGTCGTTACCATTAACGGTACGGACTATACCGCGACAAACAACGGTGATGGCAGCTGGACACTGGCTGACGATATCGTTGCCGCGCTGGCTGAAGGTAGCTATACCGCTACGGTTACTGCTACTGATGCTGACGGTAACAACGGAACTAACTCTGGCACTGTGGTGATTGACACCACTGCACCTGCAGCGCCTACCGTCGATGCAGGTAACGGCACTGAAATTACGGGTACTGCGGAAGCCGGCGCAACTGTAAATGTGGACGTGGATGGCGACGGCACGCCAGACTTCACCGTCATCGCTGATGGCGATGGAAATTGGTCAGTAACACCCACTACACCGCTGGCCGATGGCGTGGTTGTTACGGCGACGGCGGTTGATGAAGCTGGCAATGTCAGTGCACCAGCGTCAGATACAGTAGATGCTGTTGCGCCAGTCGTTGCAATTGATGACTTAACCACTAATGACGCTACACCAGAGCTAATCGGTACGGTTGACGATCCAAACGCTATCGTAGTAGTGACTATTGATGGCGTGGACTACACCGCAACTAACAATGGTGATGGAAGCTGGACCCTGACTGACGATGCAGTGGCTGCACTTGCAGATGGTAGCTATACCGCTACCGTTACTGCCACGGATGCCGATGGCAACGTGGGTTCAAATTCAGGAACGGTAGTGATTGATACTACTCCACCTGCCATACCTACTGTAGATGCAGGCAACGGCACCGAAATTACCGGTACCGCTGAAGCAGGCACAACCGTAAATGTGGACGTTGATGGTGACGGCACGCCTGATTTTACCGTCATCGCTGATGGCGACGGTAATTGGAGCATTACGCCTGATACTCCGCTTGCCGATGGCGTAATTGTGACCGTAACGGCAACTGACGCAGCGGGTAACATCAGCAACCCAGCCTCAGACACGGTTGACGCGGCTGCACCAGTGGTTGCCTTCGACGATTTAACAACAAACGATACAACACCGGCACTTACTGGTTCGGTTGACGACCCAACAGCCACGGTGGTTGTTACCATCAACGGTGCTGACTATACCGCCACCAATAACGGTGATGGCACGTGGACACTGGCTGACAACGCAGTTGCTGTGCTAGCAGAAGGCAGTTACCCAACATCTGTTACTGCAACAGACGCCGCGGGCAACACTGTCACCAATACAGGAACAGTGGTAATTGATACCACCGCGCCTACGGTTGCAATAAACGATCTTACTACCAATGACACCACGCCAGAACTTACTGGTACGGTGAACGATCCCAATGCGGTTGTGGTGGTGACCATTGACGGCAATGATTACACCGCTACCAACAATGGTGATGGCACGTGGACGCTAGCTGACAACGCAGTCGCCACGCTTGCTGAAGGCAGCTATCCAACATCGGTAAGCGCAACAGACGCCGCGGGCAATACGGTGACCAACACAGGTACGGTAATAATTGATGTCACCGCGCCTACGGTTGCAATTAACGATCTGACCACCAACGACACCACGCCTGAGCTTACCGGTACGGTGAACGACCCCAATGCAGTTGTGGTGGTGACCATTGACGGCAATGATTACACCGCTACCAACAATGGTGATGGCACATGGACACTGGCTGATAACGTAGTCGCCACACTCGCTGAAGGCAGCTACCCAACATCGGTAAGTGCAACAGACGCTGCGGGCAATACGGTGGCCAACACAGGTACAGTGGTAATTGATACCACCGCGCCTACCGTTGCAATAAACGATCTTACCACCAACGACACCACGCCTGAGCTTACCGGTACGGTGAACGACCCCAATGCGGTTGTGGTGGTGACCATTGACGGCAATGATTACACCGCTACCAACAATGGTGACGGCACCTGGACGTTAGCTGATAACGTAGTCGCCACACTCGCTGAAGGCAGCTACCCTACATCGGTAAGCGCGACAGACGCTGCTGGCAACACGGTAACCAATACGGGTACAGTGATAATCGATACCACCGCACCTACCGTTGCAATAAACGATTTGAACACCAACGACACCACGCCAGAGCTTACCGGTACGGTAAACGACCCCAATGCGGTTGTGATGGTAACAATTGACGGTAATGATTACACCGCTACCAACAATGGTGATGGCACCTGGACACTGGCTGATAACGTAATTGCTACACTTGCAGAAGGCAGCTACCCAACATCGGTAAGTGCAACAGACGCCGCAGGCAACACTGTCACCAATACAGGAACAGTGGTAATTGATACCACCGCGCCTACCGTTGCAATAAACGATCTGACCACCAACGACACCACGCCTGAGCTAACTGGTACGGTGAACGACCCGAATGCAGTTGTGGTGGTGACGATTGATGGTAATGACTACACAGCTACTAATAACGGTAACGGTACGTGGACGTTGGGTGATAATATCGTTGCCCTGCTTGCGGAAGGCAATTACACGGCAACGGTAACCGCCACAGATGCGGTAGGCAATCTTGCTACTGACACAGGTACAGTTGTTATCGATACCAGTATTGATGAAAACAATAATGGTCAGACAGTAACGTTCGACAGTATCTCTAACGACTCTGGGGTGGCTGGAGACTTTATTACTAGCGATAGCACGCTAATCTTTAATGGCACGGTTGATCTTGGTGACAATACTACCCTAACCGTTACCGTTGATGGCACATCCTATACCTTTGGCACTGACCTTGAACTGACCATTGATGGCAGCGGTAATTGGAGCCTTGATTTAACAGGCACAGCGCTACCAGCAGGTACCTACGCGGTGGTGGCAACAGTCACCGACGAAGCAGGTAACTCAGCAAGCACAGCAAGTCAAAATGTTATCGTACAGGCTCTCGATGCGATAAACGACGGTAACACCATTAATATGGGCGAACCTGTTGTGACAGTATATCCTTCTGAGACAACCAGTAATGTTGACGTTCTCGAGGTAGGGCCTTTCACGCCTGGTGTTGATGCCGCAGCTACCTTTACGGTTTCCCCTAATAATGTAGGTGAAGTCTTTGTAGAAGTTCAACAAATTGCACTTGCTGCAGTTGCAGATGCCTATGCTGTTCAGGTTTATGATGAAAATGGTCAGCTTGTTTATCAGGGAGGAACTGCAAATTCAGAGTTGGTTGATATAGGTGGGTTAGAAACTTTCAATATTTCGAATGACGAAACGGTTTCTTTCTCACTAACAGGTCTAGATGCAGGAACCTACTACGTCGTTGTTCGCAATGATGAGAGCAAGTTAAAAGAACTACTGGACGGTGATGAAAGTGGAGATGTCAGCCTAGTTGAACTTGGCAACGCAGGCGTTGTACTAGGACCAAATAACCAAGAAGCAGTACTAGACCTCGTAGAAAGCACTTTAAATGATGACCTTTTAGGCTTGGGGATTTTAGGTGACTCTGTTGGCACGTTAACGAGAAATGCTTTAGAAGCAGCCCTAATAGACACCCCTATTATTGGTGCCGGAGGAATAGCGGCTATACTCGTTGATGAACTAACAGATCCTTTAGACCTTCTCGGTGTGACTGGTCTTCTTGACGCAGTTATTAGTCAAGTAGCTGAGGCATTACTCAGCAATACAGCATCAGTACTAGAAAACACTGACATCACAACAACATTAACCGAATACACCTATACGGGTGATTTAGTGGCCCAAGGTAACCTAATAGACGGTGATTTTAGTGGCGTAGGCGCCGACACTATCTTAGACGGTGCCCAAGTAACCCTGGTGACTAATACCTCTGGTGATAGTGTTGCGGTTCCTGTAACCGGTACCGTTACCATTCAAGGTAACTATGGCGTACTGGAAATTGCTGCAGACGGCACTTACACCTATACCGCCGATGGCGATCGTAGTGCAATTGGCCAGGACGAAGTGTTTAATTACACCCTATCAGATGGTGAAACTTCTGACATAGCGGCGCTTACCATCACCATTTCTGGCAGCGACTTCCCGCCAGTAGTAGCCCAAACCGATAACAATGACATGGAGCTAGGTGCACAAACCGCCATCGTGAATACACCAGTTACTGATAGCGACTTGCAGGTGATTGACGTAGCAGCTGGTTCACCTGCCGCAGGTTCTCCTACCGCTAGTACAACATTTACTGTCGGAGCCGACTACTTCGGAGAGGTGGTTGTAGAGGTTAGTCAAACTGCGCTAGTTGCAGTGGCCAACGGGTATCGAGTTGATATTGTTGATGCAGATGGCAATGTAGTTGCCTCAGCGACAGCACCAGACAGCCCTCTGATTGGTGACGCTGTAGGGTTAAATGTCTTGGGCTTGTTAGGTGATGACACCTTGGTGGCAAAGTTCTCTGGGCTCCCTGCAGGAGACTATGCGGTTGTTGTTCGTAACAGTCAAAGTACCCTTGGAAACTTGTTTGACCAAGATGGTGACGGCTCGATAACACTTGCTGAACTAGGTGATGGCGGGGTTGTTCTTGGCGAGGAAAACCAAGAGGTGGTGCTAGATGCAATTGAAACTGCGCTAAATGGTGAAGCAGGTTTAGGCGTTATACCTTTAGGAACTCTAGTAAGAGAAATTATTCTTGAGCCAATCCTAGCCACCGCGGACACTATTGGAGCTGGCGATTTGGTCGGTACTATTAACTCAGGTCTTACAACGCTAGGATTAGCACAGCTGTCTGATGTTCTCATTGACGAGATTGCCGAAAAATTGCTTAGCAATACGATATCCTTGCTAGAACAAACGGATGTGACGACAACGCTAACGGAATATCAGTTTGAAGGTAGCACGACTACCTCTGGTAATGTTATTGATGCGGCCAACACAGGCGATGTAGCCGATAGCATTGCCGAGGGCGGCGTAGTGACGCAAGTTACCCATACTAATGGAGAGTCAGTGACTGTATTGGGTACTGGTTTATCTGGCATTACTATTGAAGGTGACTATGGGGACCTCACCATCTTTGAAGACGGCAGCTACACCTACGTAGCCAATGGCGTACGTGACGGCTTGGGTAGCACGGATAGTTTCAGCTACACCATTTCTGATGGCACGAATACCTCTACCGCAAACTTAAACTTTAATCTATCAGGACAAGGCGTATCTGCAGACTCGGCCCGTGCTGAATTGACCTATGATTTTGTTACTGACACCGGACTGAATGAGCAAGACGCACTTTCTTATAGTTATATATTGGGGAACATAGGCGGCTTTAGCGATGTTAGCAGTACATTTGACGTAGCGGAAAACACCACCCAAGATATTACGTTAAACGTTGATAACGGCAGTCTGCTGTCACTGTTTTCAAGCGTTACCATTACCGTAGAGAAGTTTGAAAACGGAGCATTTGAACCGTATAGGGTTTTCCCAAGCAATGAGCTTGTTAGCCTTTTAAGTGTTAATGGCGATACCATACTTACCGTCAACGGGTTAACTGAGGGCTTATACCGTCTTTCAATGAGCGGTACAACTGGTGTTAGTCTAGCCGGCAGCATTAGCGTAGACCTATCCTCTACCATCAACAATCTTAACCAGTTTGAAGTTAGCGGCGTACAAACCGCCACGGGTAACCTGTTCGAAAACGATGTACTGTTTGGCCCAACATACGACGTGACGGTATCTACCGATGGAACTAACTTCCAAGACGCTTCAGGCGGCATTACGTTAGTGGGAGATTTCGGCACGCTGCAAATTGATGAAACTGGCGCTTACACCTATACCCCGGATAACACGCAAGCCGTGTTTGGTGGGACCTTAACGGATACCTTTACTTATCGTATCGAATATCCAGACGGCACTATCGAACAGGCAGAGTTCAACGTGTTTGTAACGGCATCGGGTGAAGGTGTATCTGAAGTCGTGACAACCACTTCATCTGAATCTGTAAGTGCATCAGATAGCAGCGGCACCGTGGTTACTGACGAGCCTACAGCACCTGACGTGATTGACTTAACAGGGCAAACGCTTCAAACCGTTGACCTGAATGCTGAAACTCGATTGGTAACACCGGAAAACGAGCCGACGGCTCCCCTTATGAGCTCTGAGCCTGTCGAGAACATTGAACCTATAGAGACTACGCCAGACATCATTACGCTGCCTGAAGAGGAAGTGAGCACTCTTGGCACCAATGTGGGCGATGGTTTTGGTGGAGGAGACACTATTGACTTGTCTGGCACTAAGATTGATACCGTTGATATAGGTGGGCCTTTGCCTACTGCACCGAATGAAGGTACAAATCCCCTTTCACCTGAGGCTTCGACGCCTGAAAGCACTCTGCCTGTCGACACCATCGCGCTACCAGAAGAAGGCGATATAGTCTCTGGGGGTCCGGTGACAGAGGTAACTGTTGATGTCGTCGATATTGATCTTCCGCCAGAAGAGTTGATTCTACCATCAACAGAGCCTACTTCAGTCGATTCAAACAGTGAGGGCGCATCTCCTGATGCTAGTGGCGAACTCGTAGGCGATACGTCTACAGAAAGCAGCGGTGATGTAACAACCGCTTCTCCGACAGAGTCTGAAGTGCTGAAAACAGCGATAGATAAACTTCCACCAACGGACATATAATCTTGTTGTGAAGTTAACCTAAAGCCCTCGCATTCGACGAGGGCTTTTTATTGGGTAGATTAGAATCACGTGGGATTCATACCAATCCGCATAGACAAGCCTTTTTAGCCACATAAGTGCGCTGTTATAAAACGCTGCACCTTATTGATTAATCAAAGGGTTTCGTATTTTTTGGAACTACGTATAATAGATATTCTTACGCATTAGGTCCCCATAGTTTAATGGATAAAACAAGGCCCTCCTAAGGCTTAGATGTTGGTTCGATTCCAGCTGGGGACGCCATTCCGGCTGGCTTAAACCCAAAACCCAGTAAACCTTGCTATACATATCGCTCTTCTATCATCATGTTTATTTCTTCTACTTTGGTTGTAATTTGATCGAATTAAGCAATACTCTTTTAAACAGGAGAGCATAATGACTTTCGATTTCCCCCCAACCGAAGAAACCGGCGACGATGCTGAAACACCTAATGACTTAGTATTCACGGAAGAAGAATGGGTTGCGATTGAGGCATTATCTGAGCCTGGTGCTATTTTCTAAACGATGAAATTTCAAAATTAATCCCCATCTCAATAACAGTCGCCTGTGTGAAGCCTCATCCTTCAGTACGCGCAATGTCTAATGTGTAGTCTTGGCAATAGACCATCAGGCACAAAATAACGTATAAATAGCAATGAAGTAGTTAGTACGGGGATTAGTATGAGCCAATTTGAAAACGACGATATCGATTCGTTTTTTGCTGAAATGCAAGATGTAAAACCCATCGCTTCAGATGATAAGGCTTTATTACACGACCCTGAAAAGGCGCTCGCCGAAAAGCAAAAACGGGCTGCCTTGAAAGTAAGTGTTCGCGACAAGCTTGCTAACCCGTTAAGCATGGAGGGTGTAAAGCCTGTACCACCTGATGATTTTATACATTTCCAGCAGCCCGGTATTCAAGATGGCGTATTTAAAAAACTTCGTCTTGGGAAATACCCTTTGGAAACCAATATAACGCTATCGGGAAAGACGCTAGAGCAAAGCCGCGACCTGCTTTATAGCACCATTAAATCAAGTCACGAACGTGGGGTTCGTGCCCTGCTCGTAAAGCATGGTACGGGTGAAAATAGCAAGCCATTTCCAGCATTAAAGAAAAGCTATGTTAACCATTGGCTACGTGAACTTGATGAGGTGATTGCTTATCATACTGCGCAACCTATGCACGGCGGGTTTGGTGCCACATATGTATTGCTGAAAAAGCACCCTCAGCAAAAACTAATAAATAGAGAAAAAAACAAGAAAGGATAAAATGATAGACTAGAACTCGTTGAGTCGGCTTTGCTTTTTAGGCTTAATTTTTAGGTGTAACTTTTAGGCTTTTCTCGTGAAGCGCCCTATGTTGAAAGTTTTTTTGTCTCTAATGATTAACGCCCGTATCAAGTAACTTGATACGGGCGTTAGAATTTTTCTTTCAGACTACTTAACTGAAGACTGCACACTTAGCGTTGTTGGAGCTTCGGCAGATTTCGCAGATGTGCTAAAAACAGCAGTTACGAACATCAGCACTACAGCTACAGCCACTCCGGTTAAGCCAAACCCTTTTGAAGAACGATTCATTGGTCGTCTCTTATTATTAAAACCAGTAAGCGATTGCTAAACACTGGTACAACCCTAACTCAACTCCTGTAACCTAATTGCAATCCTTGCTTGCACTACAATAGATCAGTGACAAACTGATGACAAGGGCAAAAATCAGATTTTTGACACTTTGCCAAAGCTTTGACACCTATTTAAGGTATGCGCATTTATTAAACAGTATTTTTATAGAAAATAAACAGGGGATTCCCCCTGTTTATCAAGGTCACACTGAAAATTTAACCAACAAACTTACGGGCATTTCTAAAGATACGCATCCACGCACCATCTTCTTGCCAATCGTCCGGGCACCATGAGTTTGCAACTGCCCTAAACACACGTTCAGGGTGAGGCATCATAATAGTGCTGCGCCCATCTACAGACGTTAAACCAGTAATACCTTGCGGTGAACCGTTCGGGTTAGCCGGGTATTGCATGGTTGGCTTGCCGTAGTTGTCTACGTAGCGCATGGCTACCTGACCGCTTACCTGCGATAGCGCGTTTTCATTTGCAAATTCAGCCTGACCTTCCCCGTGCGATACAGCAATCGGCATACGCGAGCCTGCCATACCATCTAGCAGCACAGACTTAGATTCCATCACTTCAACCATTGCAACGCGAGCTTCAAAGCGCGCTGACTGGTTAGTGACAAAGTGCGGCCAGTGCTCAGCGCCAGGAATCAATGATTTTAGGTTCGACAGCATCTGACAGCCGTTACATACACCTAAACTGAAGGTGTCATTGCGGTTAAAGAATCCTTCAAACTGATCGCGAGCCATGCTGTTAAACAATATAGATTTCGCCCAGCCTTCACCTGCACCTAATACATCGCCGTAAGAGAAACCGCCACAGGCAGCAAGACCTGCAAATTGCTCTAGGGTAATGCGGCCAGCCAACACGTCACTCATATGCACATCGATAGCGTCGAAGCCAGCACGAGTAAACGCCGCTGCCATTTCAAGATGCGAGTTAACGCCCTGCTCTCTTAATATCGCCACTTTGGGCTTAACGCCTTTGGCAATATAGGGCGCCGCAACGTCTTCATTGACATCGTAAGACAACGCCGCATGCAAACCTGGGTCGGCAGCATCTTGCTTCGCCGCATGTTCTTGTTCAGCGCACTCTGGGTTATCACGAAGTTTTTGCATTTCAAACGTAGTTTGCGCCCAGGTAGTACGCATTGATACGCGGCTATCTGCAAGTACAGCAACGCCGCCGCGACTGAACTCAATCATGTCGGTGCTATTAAGCGTACCGATATCGTGAGTTAATTCAGTTAAACCGAATTCAGTCATTACTGCGTTAACGGCATCCATATCGCTTTCAAGCACTTGGATTACGCCACCTAGTTCTTCATTGAACAATACGGCAATGTCGTTTCCAACTAGGCTATCAAGGTCAACGCTTACACCTGTTTTACCCGCAAAAGCCATTTCTGCCACTGTAGTAAACAGGCCGCCGTCCGAACGGTCGTGGTAAGCACACACCAAGCCTTTTTCGATAAGCGTCTGCATAGCGTCAAAGAAGGCTTTAAGGCGAGTTGCAGAGACCACATCTGCTGGGCTATCACCAAGCTGAGTATAGACTTGTGCCAGGCAGCTAGCACCCAAGCGATTTTTACCTTCGCCTAAATCGAGTAGCAGCAAGCGGCTTGCGCCTTTGTCTGTACGTAGCTGAGGCGTTAGGGTTTTGCGAATATCTTTTACTGCGCCAAAGGCTGAAATAACGAGTGATAGCGGAGAAGTCACCGCTTTATCTTCACCGTTTTCATTCCATGCGGTTTTCATCGACATGGAGTCTTTACCCACGGGAATGGTTAGGCCTAGCTCTGGGCATAGCTCTTCACCTACAGCGTTCACCGCCTCATAAAGACCTGCATCTTCACCTGGGTGTCCAGCTGCTGCCATCCAGTTTGCAGACAGTTTAATGCGCTTAATATCGCCGATGTTTGCTGCGGCAATATTGGTTAACGCTTCACCCACAGCAAGACGTGCAGACGCGCCGTGCGATAGTAACGCAACAGGCGTACGCTCACCCATCGACATCGCTTCACCGTGGTAGGTGTCAAACGCTGTTGCGGTAACCGCCACATCTGCCACTGGCACCTGCCATGGGCCAACCATTTGGTCGCGACTTACAAGGCCGGTAACCGAGCGGTCGCCTATAGTGATAAGGAAGGTTTTCTCTGCCACGGTAGGCAAAGATAAAATGCGATTTGCTGCATCACTTAAGGTAATGCCCGCCTCGTCTAGTGCTGGCGAGCTAACCTTGGTCGAACTTACGTCGCGGTGCATTTTAGGCGGCTTGCCTAAAAGTACATCAAGAGGCATATCGATTGGTTTGTTGTCAAACTGGCTGTCGTTCAGGTTTAGGTGCTGCTCGGCAGTGGCTTCACCAACCACAGCAAATGGCGCACGTTCGCGGGCACAAATTGCTTCGAACACTGGCATATTTTCAGGCGCGACAGATAAAACATAGCGCTCTTGGGATTCGTTACACCATAGCTCTAAAGGTGTCATACCAGGCTCATCAGACAATACTTTTCTAAGTTCAAAGTTACCGCCGCGGCCACCGTCATTAACCAGCTCAGGCAGTGCATTTGAAAGACCACCTGCGCCCACATCGTGGATAAACTGAATAGGGTTGTTATCCCCTAGCTGCCAACATGCATCAATCACTTCCTGGCAGCGGCGCTCCATTTCAGGGTTGTCTCGCTGTACTGAAGCAAAATCTAAGTCTTCGTTTGATTGGCCAGATGCCATTGATGACGCTGCACCGCCACCAAGACCAATGTTCATTGCAGGACCGCCTAGTACAATAAGCTTAGCGCCTACTGTGATTTCGCCTTTTTCAATATGCTCGCGACGAATATTACCTAAACCACCAGCTAACATAATAGGTTTGTGATAGCCGCGCACTTCAACACCGTTGAAGCTATTGACTTCTTGTTCAAATGTACGGAAATAACCCAGTAGCGCAGGGCGACCAAATTCGTTGTTAAACGCTGCGCCACCTAGTGGGCCTTCAAGCATAATATCAAGGGCGCTTACAATGCGCTGTGGCTTGCCGTACTCGAATTCCCACGGCTGTTCAGCACCAGGAATACGCAAATTAGATACGGTAAAACCAACCAAACCCGCTTTAGGTTTTGAACCACGACCAGTAGCACCTTCATCACGGATTTCACCGCCAGAGCCAGTCGCCGCACCTGGGAAAGGTGAAATTGCCGTTGGGTGGTTATGGGTTTCTACCTTCATTAAAATATCGATATTTTCATGATGGTATTCGTATTGATGGGACTGAGGGTTCGGGAAGAAGCGCCCTGCTTGCCAGCCTTCCATAACCGCTGCGTTATCTTTGTAAGCTGAGTAAACGTGATCAGGTAATAACTCGTAGGTGTTTTTGATCATTTTAAACAGCGACTTTTCTTGTTCTTCGCCGTCGATGGTCCAGCTTGCGTTAAAAATCTTATGTCGACAGTGTTCAGAGTTTGCTTGCGCAAACATATAAAGTTCAACGTCAGTCGGGTTTCTGCCTAGCTTGGTAAAGCTATCAAACAGGTAGTCAATCTCATCATCAGCCAATGCAAGGCCTAACGACACGTTTGCATTAACCAGTGCTTCTTTGCCTTCTCCTAATACGTCTACACTTGTGAAAGTATTCGCTTCGGTTTGTGCAAATAGCACCGCTGCATCATCAGTATCAGTAAACACTGACTCAGTCATTCTATCGTGTAAGAAGCTAGCAATAAGCGCAAAATCATCATCGCTCAACGCATTTTCTGTTTCTATATAAAACGCACAACCACGTTCTATGCGGTTGATATTTTTTAGACTACAGTTGTGAGCGATGTCGGTGGCTTTAGAAGACCAGGGAGAGATAGTGCCGGGGCGAGGAGTAATAAGGAAGAAGGTTCCAGAAGGGGTTTGTGCTTGCCTCGCGGGGCCGTAAGTGAGCAGCTTCTCGAGTATCTCTATTTGCTGCTTAGACAAGTCACCTTCAGAATCGACTAGGTGAACATATTCGCTATATAGGTTTTTAACCCTAACGCCGGATTGACCCAGCTTTGCAATCAGTTTAGTTTGGTTAAACTCTGATAGTGCAGGAGCGCCTCGAAGGACCAACATATTGATTTACCTGGTTTGTTAGAAACAACGACCACCAATGCGACGCGTTGTCTCTTGGATTGATGAGTATTTCGGCGCGGATTATAGAGTAATTATGCGCAGTAAGTAACCTCATAACGCGCTTACATGAACTTTTTTTTAAACTTAGATGGTTTAATGACAACAAGTAAAGGTCTATGCAGTCACAAGACTATAAAAAACGATTAAAACTACAATTAATAATCATATTATCTATTGCTGTTATGAGTTGTGGCGTTCCTTCCGTACCCACTGCCCTCTCTTCATTGTTGGAACGAGAATCGATCCGCGTGGGAACCGTTTATGGTGCAGGAACATTTTATAACGGCGCAGAGGGGCCGCAGGGTTTTGAATATGAACTGCTGGCAGGATTTGCCGATTACCTTGGCGTGACGCTCGACCTGTATCCGTTTTACAGCTACGAAGTCATGCTGGAACAATTAGAAGAAGGTAACCTAGACATTGTTGCAACGGGCGATGCAGTCACCTCCTCGCTCAAAAAACGCTTTGCTTACGGGCCCGCCTATCAACATGTTCAACAAGAACTCGTCTTTCAAGCCGGCACGGCGAGACCAAGAGGCTTATTAGCACTCGATGCCCCTATAGTTGCTGTTGCAGGTAGCAGTCAGGCACACCTACTTTCAGATTTACTGAGCGATTTCGGCGATGTAGAAGACGATACCAAGAGCATTTCGCTAAAAACCGAAATTGTTACTACCGAAGATTCTGACTCTGAGGAGTTGTTACAACAGGTTGCCAATGGAGACATATCCTACACAGTGGCAGACAGCAACCGCCTAGCTTTGCAACGTAGACGTTACCCGAATTTGGCAGTGGCAAAGACCCTTAACGAAGATATGCCTATGGCATGGGCCCTTCCGTTAGATCAAGACGATTCAGTGAAAGCAGCGCTCATTGAGTATTTTGGTACAGTGCATCAGTCAGGCTGGTTTACGGTGTTAGAAGACAAGTACTTTGGTCATATTCGCCAGTTTGATTACGTCGACAGTCGCGCATTTAATTATGCCGCCGAGACTGCCCTAGCCCAATACAAACCGCTATTCCAACAATATGCCGGTGAACTAGACTGGCGATTACTTGCGGCCATGAGCTATCAAGAAAGCCATTGGGACAGTGACGCTATTTCAAGAACCGGGGTTCGCGGCCTAATGATGTTAACACTGGATACGGCAAGTGATTGGGATGTAGATGACAGGACTGATCCTGAACAAAGTATTCGCGGTGGATCACGTTATTTTGCTAGTTTACTCAGTCGTATACCCGCGCGAATTAGCGAGCCAGATAGAACTTGGATGGCCATGGCATCATACAATATCGGAATGGGGCACTTGGAAGATGCGAGAGTGCTTACTGAGCAACAGGGCGGTAACCCTGACTTGTGGGTAGATGTGAAACGCCGCTTGCCACAGTTAAGGCAAAAGAAATATTACCGCACAACGCGCTATGGCTATGCTAGGGGAGATGAAGCTTTGCAATACGTCGAAAACATTCGCCGTTATTATGACAGCTTAGTATGGTTGGACGAACAAGGAAAAATTTAATGCTGTTCGTTTTGCCTTTCTATTGAAAATTGTCATTTCGATGTCATCTTTATGCCGTACCCTATAAAGAAGTTAGTCAAACACTGACTTACTTTCTCTGAACAACGGTTTTTCTTAACGATAATTAGCTCTCTAAGGCTTCCCCTGGATAAACGCGGGGCTCGAGCCAAAAAACAAAGCGCTTTGTATGAAGGAAGAAAGTGGCCTCGGCAAGCAAAGAGTGCCCACAATATGAGAAAGGAAAGTAAATGAAAAAAAATCGATTTATGAAAAAAGGAATAAAATTGAAAAATAACAACAGACGCAGACTTATGCTTAAGCGTTGTCACCAAAAAGTACTTCAACGCCGCAAGCTATTTGTTACGAGTGATATGTTCACCCAGTTAACCCGCACGCCTAGTTAAGCTGACTTTATGGTGTTTGGTTCTTAATGATTTAACCCATAAACTATACAACCCCAAAAGGCGAGTACGCTTATAAACACGTCTTCATACAAGGCTATAAATTAGCTTGAAGCATCACCCTCTAGCAATCGTTTCGCCTTTTTGGCTGCCTTGATTTCTTTCCTGCGCTTGCGAAAAAAATCTGACAACTTGCTAGCGCACTCGTCAGCTAGTACGCCAGATACGATCTCAAGCTGATGATTAAGCGCAGGATGTTGTAAGAGGTTCATAACTGAACCGGCAGCGCCCGTCTTCGCATCCTTAGCACCAAACACCACACGCTTTACTCGTGCATGCACCAGCATGCCTGCACACATAGAACAAGGTTCTAACGTAACATACAAGGTAGCATCAATAAGTCGGTAATTTTGTACATTAGATGCGGCTTCTTTAACAGCGCGCAGCTCTGCATGCGCAGACGGGTCGTTATCCGTTATCGGGGTATTGAACCCTTCACCTATAAGCTTACCGTTTAACACCACACAGGCACCAACAGGCACTTCGCCGTGCGATTCCGCTTTATCAGCTAACGCCAATGCATGTCTCATCCACATTTCGTCTTCTTGCGTCGCGACTTCTTCCGTAGAAATTACAGCCTGCTGCTCTTGCATAGCGTCTGGTTGCAGCGCTTGTTTATTTGCAAGCTCTAAGTCTGAAGGTGGACAGTTGTTATTTTGGTCACTCATTCGTCAATTTTGCTACTTTTCTTGGTGAATTTCATTAATAATTATTTCGTTTTTGCTTAGGTAAACATTCTAACTTGTTAGAAAGTAATGACTTTTGTCACTTGGCAACCTACTTGCAAACTTTCATTATAACACTGCTGGTATGAAGGACTTAACTGGTTACATTTTTTACTAAAAACCACGTTAGATAAACGCTATAGTACCTTAAGCGATGCAGCAGTTTTACCTGTAAGTATTTAACTAAAAAGTGGGTAAATAAGGCGGCAGGCCAAATTTTAACCTACACTATTTTAAAGCCACTTGTGAGGGATACCACCGTGAATATGACCGCGATTGCAATAGTAGCCATTTGTGCCTGGGCCTTAGTGACCATTGTCGAAAGTGCAAAAGATAAAAGTAGGAAGAAACTAAGCAGTAAAGAGACTGAAGCCTACAAAGCCGAAATTGCAGAACTTAAGGAACGTGTTTCAGTTCTCGAGAAGATAGTGACAGACGAGCGTTACGACCTAAAAAAGCAATTTGCAGACTTAGAAAGCGACCGCGTTGCCTAAGTTTTAATTCACGTAATGCAACACTTAATTTCTGGCAAGCGCGCTAGATTAAACAATGCTAAGTTTAACTGCGCGCTAGCTTCCTTCTAGTAACTTGCGTTCCGCCCGCTCCACCCGACGGGGTTTACCCGCGATCACCAGTACGTCATGGGCTTGCAAAATAGCGTCTTGGTCTGGGTCTTTGACTTCGTTTCCATCCCGCCTTAAACCCTTAATCGCTACTCGCATTCTCGAAAAATCAATCTCTTTTATAGCTTTGCCAATACAAGAAGCATGTTCAGACAGCACCACAGCATGGATAAACTCTAACTTGTCTTCTGTGCCGTAAGTGATTTCTGTTGTTTCTCCCGGGTAAAAGCCATGCATATGATCATAACGACCTTTCCTCTCAGCGCGAACCCGTTTCAAAATTCGCGACATCGGCACACCAGCATAGTGGAGCACCTGCGATACCAACATCAAGCTGCCTTCTTGTAACTCAGGAACAACCTGATTGGCACCCGCGCTGTATAGGCTTTCTAGTTGGTAGTCTCGTTTGGTCCGTACCATAACGTCAGTAGCATTCGTTATAGTTCGTGTCTGCGTTATCACTTGTTTCGCCTTGTCCACTTGATCAAAGGTAACAAGCACGAGCTTTGCACCTTCTACATTGGCATTAATCAATATATCTTTTTGACTTGCATCACCGAATATGACGGGCTCTCCTGCATTTCGGCTCTCGTGTACTCTGACGGGGTCCATATCTATAGCAACAAAATGAATGCCTTCCATTTTCAGCATACGAGCTACCGACTGGCCAACGCGGCCAAACCCACAAATAATGACGTGGTTGGTTAACGGCTCTGCATTGCCAAAGCTCGCATTGTCATCAAACGAGATGTCCTTATTAACAATTCGTTTAGCGATAGTGACACTGTTATTCATAAGCCAGGGCGTTAACGCCATACTGATTACCCCCATACACACAATCAGTGATGACTGCTCAGACGTTAGCACGCCATGTGTCGTGGCAAGCGCGGCAATAACAAAGCTAAACTCTCCAATTTGACAGAGTTTAACCCCAGCTGACCAGCCGTCTATTGCATCGGTTTTGACTAGCAAGGATGCCCCTCTTACCAATATAACTTTAACGACCATCAAAGCAAAAACGCCAAAAATAATCTCAAACAGACTGTTCCACAGTACAGTGAGTTCTAACTGCATACCCACGGTAACAAAAAATAACCCCATCAAAATATCTCGAAACGGACGAATGTCGGCTTCAAGTTGATACTTGTATTGGCTTTCCCCCAACATCATACCCGCCAAGAAAGCGCCTAGCGCCATGGATAGCCCGAAGTAATAAGTTAGCCCTCCTGCCAATAGGGCAATCAATATAGTGGTCAGAACAAACAGCTCGTCAGTCCTTGTTCTTGCTACCTCTCTAAACACCCAAGGTAGTAACCACTTACCCACTGACATTAGAAACGCAATGACAAACACACCTTTAAGCAACGCCTCGCCTAAAGCTAGCGCAATACTTACTTCACCAGTCTGGGCTAAAAGAGGAATAGCAATTAGGAACGGAACCACCGCTAAGTCTTGAAAGAGCAAGATACTTACCGCTAATTGTGTACGTCTGTTATTAAGAATGCCCATTTCGGTTGCTTGCTTAATTACAATAGCGGTTGAGCTCAACGCCAGCGTACCACCAATAATGATGGACGCACTTATTGGAATACCGAGAAACAGAGGAACACAGGTAAACACTGCCGTGGTAAACACCATTTGCCCTAATCCTACACCGAATACTAAAGAGCGCATTGCCAACAATTTAGGTAACGAGAACTCAAGACCAAGTGAAAAGAGCAAAAACACTATGCCCACTTCAGCGAGCAGGTGCATTTCTTCTGGGTGGGCAAACACAGATAATAGTTGCGGACCCGCGAGTACGCCGGCAAACAGATAAGCAAGAATAGGAGGGAGGTGAATGCGTTTAAATAATGCGACCGCGCATACCGATATGAACATCAATATCACGATATTTAAAAAGCTCGTCCCCACACTACCTCCTAAAGCTACATAAACTTCCATTTGTAAAACAAGCGCGATAAATCACGCGATTTTACGCTTTAAACTAAAGACTAGTGCCTGAAACACTTTGTTGGCATCTAGTTTGCAAAATCCCCTGTGTAAATGCAGATCCGGCAAGTTTTGCCGCTGTGATCGTCATAAATATCGCGAAAATGCGGTTGTGGCCACAGAAACGTCAGGGCTTTGACACTTGTTTCTTTGCATATCAACGCATTTTGTATAGGGGCACTACTGTGGATTTTTCAACGTCAGTCTACGATAGCACACAACATAACAATTTTTACCCTGCTGAGAGCACAGGTAAATCACTCTCTTTTAGTGAATTATCAGGCTTTGTCACACAGCTCCTTTCTACGCTTGAACTTCAAGAGTTGGGTGGCGTGTATTTTCAGCAGCTAAATACGTTACTGCCGGTTGTTGGTTTCAGCTTATCTGACTTTGACTCCCGTTGGGTGTACGGTAATGCAAAAATATCCTCAACACTGATTGATTTACCACTACAAGGTGCCAATGCCATTAATGGCGATCAAGCTCATGTCTATTATTACATTAGTTCACCCTTGTCGTTATCGCAACGGGAGAGTCTATTCCAACTGCATGATTTATTTGGAAAACAAGTAAAGCACGCTCTTTCGTTGATGCGTGTGCAGCAGATGGCAACTAAAGATGTGTTAACAGGCTTGGGTAACCGTGCGGGCTTTGAGCAGTCAATGACAAGACAACTCGGTTGGGCGCATAGACACGACGACCCTTTCGCACTTTTGGTGATCGACTTAGATAACTTTAAATACGTGAATGATAATTTTGGTCATAGTGAAGGTGACAAAGTACTTGTCCATGTTGCATCACATTTAGCTAATGTTCTGCGGGATGAAGACGAAGCATTCCGCTATGGCGGCGATGAGTTTTGTTGTTTGCTAGACTGTCAGTCGCAACAGCAGTTAGCTTGTGCAGCCCAGCGTATTCAGATGAGTATCAATAGCTCTAGCTACTTATCTCGCTTAGGCGTATCAACTAGTCTTGGCGGCGCAATTTATCGCGATGGCGATACGATGAGTAGCCTATTTGATCGCGCTGACAACGCCCTGTATCGCGTGAAAAACTCTGGTAAGAACAGCTATCACGCCGCATAACCTAGCTCTTTATAGGAGCGGCAAAAGCATGCCGCATCTGTGCTTTATTGCCGTTATCACACTACAAAGAGATTTGCTGAGCGTTTCCGAAGAAAGCGGCAAGAGATAAGGATCTAATCAGGATTAAACTCTATTGCTATACCAGGCACTTTGGGCTGAAGATAAACACAACGTCCTTCAACAATAAGAGCGACAGGCTGTTCGTTTAGAAAAATGACCGGCACGCCATTTCGCTGCCATCGCGGCACGCGCCACACCTTAAACCACTCTTTCAACAGCTTAGATACGCTCGCGCTCTCTGGCTTTACTTTAAGGTTGCGCGCGTTGGTTTGCAAAGCAACCTTATCGCCATTTTTCTGGTCTGATGATGTGACCCTTATATTTCCGTCTAACCACGGAAGGGGGGTAACTTGCCCTAACGCCAATTCAAGGTTTTGCGGAATTTCGTGGTTGGCGTTCACCACCCAATAAAGATCTTGGTCAAACCGCGTTACCTTGCCCCATTTAAAGTTTACTTCTGGGGCTGCGTCGTGCTTTGCTTTTAACATAGCAATCACTTGGTCTGTTTGTGCTTTTGAAGGCGACAACTCGCCTTGTGATTTAAACCAAGCGCGAATGACCATGGCCTGCCAAGGTAAAGACAAGTCAGCAAGTTTCTGTCCATCTAGCCTGAGATCTGTGCGTTTACAATCTTCAAAATATTTTTGGGCAGAATCGCTGACTAGTGTGCTTTGTTCAGCACAAAGCTCGGCGCTGCGCCCCACGGTTTTGGTTAACTTAGGCCATCTGGCCAGCAAGTGAGGTATAATTTCGTTCCTTAAGAAGTTCCTATCAAAGCTATTTTGCTGATTAGATTCATCCTCAACCCACTGCAACATTTCCTCTTCGGCATAAGCAATAATGTCGGCTTTCTCTAGGGATAGCATGGGTCGCATTATCAAGGTGTCACCTCGGTACTGAACTTCTCCCATACCCGCTAAGCCCTGAGGACCAGCACCGCGTTTAAGCTGAAGCAATACGGTTTCAAGCTGATCTTCGGCATGTTGTCCCAATAACAGTACACCGCCTATTTGGTCACACACTTCTAACAATGCGTTGTATCGAACCTTACGCGCTTCTGCTTCCAGGCTTTTTCTCGACCCCGTATCAACATCAACTCGATACAAATGAAATGCTACGTCTTCAAGACGACACTGTAATTCGCAGTGCTTTGCCCACTGTTCGGCATTATCACTTAAACCGTGATGTACATGTACAGCATGAATTGGAGTTCCATATTGCTCCCTGTACGCGACGACAGCTTGAAGCAGAACGGTGGAATCCACACCTCCGCTGTAAGCAACTACTAAAGGCGTTTGAAGTGGTCGCTTTACATCAGTTAGTGACGTGGCTATGCGGTTGACGATATATGCGATTGTTGGGGATTGTAGAGGGGTCACAGACCGGTAATACCTTATTGTTTCAACGCTATATTTTACTGAGGTTTAACTTTGTATTTGGCTAAGCACTGGCTTTCTAATAACACAAGGGGGTTGGTTACCTTTGGTAAACAACCCCCTTGTTCGTATACGACACTACATGACCGACATGAATTAAGCCGCCGCTCGCTAGTTTTTATAGCAAGCGTTTAAACTGATAAAACGTAGCTGTACGTAGCGGCTAAATGCACCTTTCATGCTAGTTTTCTTAATGAACTTAGCAATAACCGAACGACATCAAACGCTGGTAACGCTCTTCCATCAATTTAGTCTTGTCTAACTCTTTAAGCTGATTAAGCTGTTGCTTAATTACGGCCTTCAAATTAGCGGCCATACCATTGTGATCGCGATGAGCGCCACCTAGCGGCTCTTCAACAATACTATTAATTAGACCCAGCTCTTTAATTTGTGGCGCACTTACACCCATTGCTTCAGCAGCTAATGGTGCTTTTTCTGCGCTTTTCCACAAAATAGATGCACAGCCTTCAGGTGAAATTACCGAGTATGTAGAATATTGAAGCATATTAACGCGATCGCCAACACCAATTGCCAGTGCACCACCTGAACCACCTTCACCAATTACCGTACATACGATTGGAACAGTCAGCTCAGCCATCTCGAATAGGTTTTTTGCGATGGCTTCACTTTGCCCACGCTCTTCAGCACCCACACCTGGATAAGCTCCCGGTGTATCGATAAAGGTGATGATAGGCATGTTAAAGCGCTCAGCCATCTTCATAAGACGCAAGGCTTTACGGTAGCCTTCTGGTTTAGGCATACCGAAGTTACGCTTAATTTTTTCGTTGGTGTCACGCCCTTTCTGATGACCAATAATCATCACCGGCTGGTCATCTAGCATTGCTGGACCGCCAACAATCGCTTTATCGTCAGCAAACGCGCGGTCGCCAGCAAGCTCGTCGAATTCTGTAAAAATACGAGGAATGTAATCTAACGTGTATGGACGCATTGGGTGACGTGCAAGTTGAGAAACTTGCCATGCGCCAAGATCAGAAAAGATCTTTTTAGTCAGCTCTGCGCTTTTACCGCGAAGCTTATTGATTTCTTCTTCAATACCAACGTCAAACTCGCCACCTTGATTCACCAACCTAAGCTCTTCAATTTTTGCTTCTAGTTCGGCTATTGGCTGTTCAAAGTCCAAAAACTGTATACTCATTTCATGTCCTATTCGTACTACGCTCGTCTATGCAAACGCGAGATGTCCAATCTATCGAACTCTAGCCCTTAATGGTAGAGAATTGAAACGGCTTTGTCTCCCAAACATTGTTTGAGATCGTGCAAAAGTTGGTCTTCAGGGGTAACGTACCATCTTGCCCCACACGCTAAGGTTGCTTCAGCGTCTGGATGGGTTACCGCTAACTGAACAGGACAACTTCCGCCGTTAAATGCCTGCAGGATAGATTGCATCTGACTCATTTTCTTCGGTTCAAGCAGCTGGGTATCAATATTTAGTGCCAGCGCTCTCGCGTTTTTCTCTCGTGCCTGAACAATGTCCATTACATCACGGGCGGTGATTGTATTGCCCCCAGAGAAATCATCAAAGCTGACCTGTCCCTTTATAAGCAATATTCTGTCAGTTTCTAACACACTTTCGAACTGCTCGTACATATCGGGGAAGAAACGTACGTCTATTCTGGCACTCTTATCATCCAGTGTCACTATGGCCCAGCGACGACCCCGCTTGTTCGTCATAACACGCACCCCAAGAACCAATCCTACAGCGCTGGCCATTTGGTCCTTGTTCGTTGGTTTTAAATCAACTAAACGGCCATCGGTGTAGTAGCGCAGTTCTTCAGCGTACTGATTAATAGGGTGGCCGGTCAAGTACAAGCCTAGGGTATCTTTTTCACCTTCCAACCACACTTTTTCGGGCCACTCAGGGACGTCAGCAAAGGCTTGCTTCACGTCTTCTGGCTCGGTAGTAAGCAGCCCGAACATGTCTGACTGACCAAACGACTCGGCTTTCGCGTGTTGCCCTGCTGCAGCAAGGGCCTCTGGCAAGCTCGCCATAAGGCTTGCGCGATGGGGGCCTAAGTTGTCCATTGCGCCTGCTAACACTAGCTTTTCAAGTACTCGCTTGTTTACGCGTTTAATGTCTATCTTTGCGCAGAAATCAAAAAGGTCCTTAAATGCCCCTTGGGTCTCCCGCGCTTCTATAATCGCTTCAATTGGGCCTTCACCTACCCCTTTAATCGCACCGATACCGTAAACAATGCGGCCTTCGCTATCCACGGTAAATTTGTATTTACCCGCGTTTAAATCTGGCGGCAGTATTTCAATACCCATACGCTCGCACTCATCGACCAGCGTCACGATTTTATCGGTGTTATCCATATCTGCCGACATTACCGCAGCCATGAATTCAGCCGGATAATGCACTTTCAGCCACAAAGTCTGGTACGACACCAAGGCGTAAGCAGCAGAGTGAGATTTGTTAAAGCCGTAACCCGCGAACTTTTCTACCAAGTCGAAAATTTTCATTGCTAGGTCTGGGTCAATATTATTGCCCTTCGCACCCTCGGCGAACGTGCCGCGCTGCTTCGCCATCTCTTCTGGCTTTTTCTTACCCATGGCTCGGCGAAGCAAGTCTGCACCACCCAGCGAGTAGCCCGCCATTTCCTGGGCTATCTGCATTACCTGTTCCTGATACAAGATAATGCCGTAGGTAGGCTCTAGAATTTCCTGCAAGCACTCGTGCTGATATTCAGCATCGGGGTAGGAAATTTCTTCTCGCCCGTGCTTACGGTCGATAAAGTTATCTACCATGCCCGACTGCAATGGACCTGGACGGAACAGGGCCACCAGTGCGATGATATCTTCGAAGCAGTCAGGTTTAAGGCGCTTAATCAGCTCTTTCATGCCGCGAGATTCTAGCTGGAATACGGCGGTGGTCTCGGCGTTTTGTAACGTTCTAAAGCTCTTAGGATCTTCAAGCGGAATAGCGCTGATATCGACATCAACGTTCTTCCCTTCCTTTATCATATCTATTGCCCACTGAATGATCGTCAGCGTACGAAGACCTAGGAAGTCAAACTTTACTAGTCCAGCGGTTTCAACGTCGTTTTTGTCAAACTGTGTTACCGGGTTATTACCTTCGTCATCACAATACAACGGTGAGAAATCAGTAATCGTGGTTGGCGCAATAACAACACCACCGGCATGTTTACCGGCATTTCGGGTAACCCCTTCAAGTATTCGCGCCATATCGATAAGGTCTTTCACTTCCTCATCGCTTTCGTACACTTCTGGCAGCTGAGGTTCGGCAGCGAACGCTTTTTCTAACGTCATGCCAGGATCGGGTGGAATAAGCTTTGAGATCCTGTCTACAAAGCCGTAAGGATGACCAAGCACACGGCCCACATCGCGCACTACCGCTTTTGCCGCCATAGTACCGAAGGTAATGATCTGCGATACCGCCTGACGCCCGTAAAGCTCGGCAACGTGATCGATTACCTCATCTCGTCTATCCATACAGAAATCGACGTCAAAGTCGGGCATGGATACACGCTCTGGGTTCAAGAAACGTTCGAATAGCAAATCGAATTCTAGCGGGTCTAGGTCGGTAATTTTTAGGGCATAGGCCACCAATGAACCCGCACCGGAACCACGCCCTGGCCCTACAGGAATACCGTTATCCTTACTCCACTGAATGAACTCCATTACGATAAGGAAGTAGCCCGGGAATCCCATTTGGTTAATAACTTCAAGCTCAATGCGAAGTCGGTCATCGTACTCTGGACGCTTTGCTTTGCGCACTTCTTCGTCGGGAAAAAGAAATTCTAGACGTTCTTCTAACCCTTCCTCAGATACCTTAACCAAGAAGTCTTCAGTGGTCATGCCGCCGGTTGGAAACTGCGGCAAGAAGTACTCGTTTAACCGTACGGTAACGTTACAGCGCTTGGCAATTTCAACCGTATTTTCTATGGCTTCAGGGATATCGCTAAATAACTCAACCATTTCCTCCGCAGTGCGCAGATATTGCTGTTCACTGTATCGTTTAGGGCGGCGGTTATCATCAAGCGTGTAGCCATCGTGAATACATACACGAATTTCGTGAGCGTCAAAGCCTTCACGGTCAATAAAGCACACTTCATTGGTGGCTACCACGGGTAAGCCGCGCTGCTCAGCAAGCTCTACGGCATGGTGTAAGTAATCTTCTTCGCCTTGTCTACCGGTTCTAATAAGCTCTAAATAAAAACGGTCGGGAAAATGAGTTTGATAAAACTCTAGGGCGCTATCGAGAATTTTGGCGTTATTTTTCATTAAACCCACGCCGATATCGCCGTGCTGTGCGCCAGATAAAACAATCACACCTTCACTGTGCTCTGCCAACCATTCTTGATCAATGACCGCTCGGTGTGAGAGGTGCCCGCGAAGATAGGCCTTGGAGATAAGAATAGTAATGTTCTTATATCCCTCATTATTCATCGCAATAAGGGTTAGTCTGAAAGGTTCATCGCCAAAGACTTCATTAGTCACCCAAAAATCAGTGCCGATGATGGGCTTAATACCTAAGTTATGTGCTTCGGAATAAAATTTTACCAAACCACACATATTCATTTGGTCGGTGATTGCCACGGCAGGCATGCCAAGCGCGGACACTTTACCTAAAATAGGCTTAACCTTATTCAGGCCGTCCATCATCGAAAAGTCGCTGTGAACACGTAAATGAATAAATGGCGATGACATGATGTTATTTCTCTTCGAGTAGCGCTTTTACGGGTTTAAAACTTTTGCGATAGCAATCTAAGATGCCATATTCGGCGATGGCTTCAAAGTGTGCTTTTGTGGGGTAACCTTTGTGCCCGGCAAAGTTATATTGTGGATAGGCCTCGTGAAGGGAAATCATATCGTTATCTCGCTCTACCTTGGCAATAATGGAAGCTGCTGAAATTTCAGCGTGTAGGCTATCTCCCTTCACCACCGCTTCAGAGTCAAAGTTCCACGCCGGAACGCGGTTGCCGTCTACACGCACAAAGTCAGGTTTTACGGGCAAACCCTCGACGGCACGGATCATAGCGAGCATGGTAGCGTGCAGTATATTAAGTTTGTCTATTTCTTCTGGACTCGCTCTTCCGATATTCCAGTAGAGCGCTTTTTCACGAATTTCTTGGGCAAGGGCTACACGTTTTTTTTCACTCAGTTTTTTTGAGTCGGTTAGCCCTTCAATGGGGTTTTCTGGGTCGAGAATGACCGCAGCGGTGACCACATCACCTACCAATGGGCCGCGACCTACTTCATCAACACCGGCAATTAACTTATGCAAACAATTCCTCCACGACAGCTTTTGCTGCTGTTTTATCAGCGTTGCATTTTAGCGTATGGTGGAGGTCGGTGAAACGGGAAATAAGCGCAGAATTATCACTTTCGAAGAAGTTAAGTAGCTGATTGCTCATATTCTCTACGTTTACTTCATCTTGCAGTAATTCAGGAATAATCGCCTCGTCTGCTAAGAGGTTTGGCAACGTGAAGAAAGGCGCTTTATACAAGCGCTGCATAATTTTATACGTGAGTGGTGCAAGTAAATAAGCTGCTACCATGGGGCGCTTGCACAACATAGCTTCTAAGGTAGCCGTGCCTGATGCTAGCAATATTACATCGCTAGCTATCATCGCATCCCGCGATGTACCTTGGGTTACCTGAATGGGTAAACGTTCTTCAGCATTATCAGCTTCCAGCAAGAGTGCTTTTATTTGCTCAAGACGATACTCGTTGGCAGCAGGGATAAGAAATTGAATGTCACTGCGTTTAGCATGAATAGCTTCGATGGTTTTCAGAAACACGGGAAGTAGCGTATCTACTTCGCCTCTTCGTGAGCCGGGAAGTACAGCCAATATATGAGCATGACTATCTAGACCTAATGCCTGCCTTGCCGCATTCTGGTCGGGCTCAATCGCTATAGCGTCAGCCATTGTATGCCCAACAAAGGTATAAGGAACATTGTACTTATCGTAAACCTGCTGCTCGAAGGGAAATAAACCCAACACGCGATTAGTCGCTTTCGCTATTTTATGGATGCGCTTTTCACGCCACGCCCACACGGTAGGGCTCACATAATGCATAGTTTTAATACCGCGAGCTTTAAGCGCTTTTTCTACGCGAAGATTAAAATCAGGTGCATCAATGCCTACGAAAATATCTGGCGGGTTGTGCTCGAAGTGAGCGAGTAGCTGCTTTTTCACTTTCAAGATGGCAGGTAGGTGGGAAAGGACTTCAACAAGCCCCATAACCGACAAGGTTTCCATATCAAAGAGACTGTGGAAACCTGCGTTTATCATATTTGGACCGCCAATACCTTCGATAATAGCATCAGGGTATTGACGTTTTAACTCTGCAACCATTCCAGCGGCAAGGACGTCACCAGAGGGCTCTCCGGCAACCATGCCGATACGAATTGGTTTAGACATAATTAGCGAATAATGCCTCGCTTCGAGTCTTGTAAAAACTGAACCATTAGCGCCACACCATCAAACTTTTGTGCTGGTTCAGCAAGCTTGCCCACTGCTTCGTCAATAGTATTGCCTTCACGATAAATGGCTTTGTAAGCGCGCTTGATTTCAAGCACTTCTTCTTTTGAGAAACCGCGGCGTTTTAAACCTTCAGAGTTTATCCCTTGAGGAATATTCTTTTGACCACTAACCATAACAAAAGGTGGTACGTCACGCAGAATAATACCGCCTGCTCCTAAAAATGCATGAGCGCCTATTTTGCAGAACTGGTGGATACCTGTTGCACCGCCAATAATCACGAAATCATCAATGTGTACATGGCCGGCCACAGCTACATTGTTGGCAATTATGATGTCATCGCCAAGAACACAGTCATGGGCGATGTGGGCATTAGCCATAAAGAGCCCACGGGAACCAATAATGGTAATACTGTTATCTTGGACAGTGCCGCGGTGAACGGTTACCCCTTCTCTGAATTCGTTGTCATCGCCGATAACAAGTTCAGTAGGTTCGCCAGCATATTTCTTATCTTGGCAGTCTTCACCTATAGAAGAAAACTGATAAAACTTATTGTTTTTACCGATACGCGTTGGGCCGCGTACCACCACATGTGATTTCAGAATACAGCCATCGCCGATGGTGACGTTGTCGTCTACCACACAAAATGGACCTATAGTGACATTTTCACCAATTTTTGCACTTTCTGAAATTACCGCAGTAGGATGGATCACGTTACGCTATCTCTCTCATCGCACACATAAACTCTGCACTACAAGCTATGTCGCCGTCGACACTTGCAGTACCTTTAAATTTCCAAATCCCTCTGCGCTCTTTTACCAGAGCTACGTCAAACTCAAGCTTATCGCCCGGAACAACTGGACGTTTAAAGCGTGCGTTATCAATCCCTGCATATAAGTATAACTTATCATTGTTGCCCATGGTCTTAAAACCTAAAACACCGGCGGCCTGTGCCATCGCTTCAAGAATTAATACGCCCGGGAAAATTGGCTGACCGGGGAAGTGCCCCATGAAACACGGCTCGTTGATAGTGATATTTTTATAAGCCTTTACAGACTCACCAAGAACGTAATCAGTGACACGGTCAACAAGTAGGAATGGGTACCTGTGTGGTAGCAGCTCCAAAATTTCCTGAATTTCAATGGTATTAAGTGAATTGGCCAAAAACTTTCTCCTATATACAAGCATGACCTACAACAGTGACAAACCAATACCGATGATGAACTGGTTTTAGGGTCAAACTCGCCGTAAAAATAAAAACGGCGGCAACCATACGCTGTAAAGCGCAAAAAACAAATCAGACCAACACCTTTAAAGGGGTTGGCCTGACAAATTTTAACTGACTAGAGTCCGCAACCTTCGATGTGCAAAGAAGAGCAACAGACCCTTGTGACGTTATTAGTTAGTTTTGCTTACTTGCTGAAGTACTTGTTCAGATAAGTCGTGCTCTTCTTTTGCAAAAGCTACTGCACCTGCGTTAAGCACTAGGTCGTAACCTTGCTTCGCTGCAACAGAGTCGATAGCTTGCTTGATAAGGCCAAGCAACTTGTTACGCTCTTCATTGCTGCGACGTTGAATGTTCTGTTGTAAAGGCTGACCTTTCTTAGATAGCTCTTCACGTACTGACAAGATTTTTTGTTCTAGTTCTTTCTTCTCTGTGTCGCTCATTGTTGCTGCGTCACGCTGAAGACGTTCTGCGTAGAACTGACCGTCGCGCTGTAGTTGATTCACTTCTTCTAGCTGGTCTTTAAACTCAGCTTGAATCGCATTTTGAATCTCAGCCGCTTGAGGCATCGCTTGAAAAATACTTTGCACATCAACAACAGCCATTTTCTGTTCAGCCATTACAGATGTACTTACTAAAGCGCTACCCAACATTGCTCCTGCAACGATATGTTTAACCAACTGTTTCAAAGGGAACTCCTTTTGTGAATCTTATTATAGAGCGCGGTTCAAACGCGCTCCCTTTAATGTCTTAGAAAGTTTGACCAATATTGAAAGTGAAGAATCTTGCATCATCACCATCACGCTGCTGTATCGCTTTCGAGAAGCTGAATACCATCGGTCCCATTGGTGAAATCCACTGAACCGATATGCCTGCCGAGCTACGATACAGACTCCAGTCAGAATAGTCCAATAGCTCACCACGTTGAGTTGGTGCTACATTAAACTGACGGTAGTAGTCATAATCGAACTCAGTATCCCATACGTTACCCACATCCACAAACAAACTTGTGCGAACTGAGTTATCCATTTCTTCATCTACAAATGGCGTTGGAACAATTAGCTCAACGCCACCAAGCGCCATAGCGTTACCACCTAGGCTTCGCGTCGACCAAGAAAGTGCAGCGTCAGCTGGATCTGCTGGGAACACTTCGCCATCTGGGCCGGTAATGCTTCCCGAGTTACCAAGGAAAACACCCCGAGGGCCTACTGTATTGTTTTCAAACCCACGCAGTGAATCTGAACCACCAGCCGTAAAGTTTTCAGTAAACGGCAGTATTTGTTCGTTGCCGTTAATGTCGCCATAGCCATTACCATATCCAAGTCGAATACGGGTTAAGAATGACCAGCGTTGATTACGCGAGAGCGGGAAATACCACTTGCCATCAAATACGGTTTTAAAATAATTAACGTCTGAGTTTGGCGTAGTAATACTAACTGACGCACGTTGAGAAGAACCTGCCGTTGGGAATAGACCACGGTTAAGCGTGCTTCTGCTCCAGCTTACACTGGCTAGGTAGCTATCGTACTTAATTGCAGCATCAGGGTCTTCACCGTTTGTAAACTGGTTGTAGAATTGCTCAGTTTGCTCGTAATAGCCACGGTTAAATAGCTCGACATTACTGTAGGTCAAACCAAAATTAATACGGTTAAACTCGTTAATTGGATAACCAATATTAGCACCGATTGACCAACGCTTAGAGTTGTACTGAATAACGTTAAAGTCTGAACCATCAAACTCGCTGTATCCTAAACTACCCCCCAAACTTATCCCATCAATCGTAAAGTAGGGGTCATTATAGGTGATCTGTGCGCTGCGCTGATACGACACCGTGCTCAGGTTTAGACCGACACGTTTACCCGTCCCCAAGAAGTTATCTTGCTGGATGCCAGCCTGAAGGCTTAGTTTAGTTCTGTCACCATAACCGATACCCGCATTAAATGAGCCTGAAGGCTGCTCCTTTACGTTATAGTTAACGTCGACTTTATCTTCAGAGCCAGGAATACGTACAGTTTCAAACTCAACTTCTTCCATGTAGGTAAGACGAGAAAGTTGGTTCTTAGAAGACTCCAGTAAGTTATTCGAAAGCCAGGTGCCTTCCATTTGACTCACATTCTGACGAAGCACGCTATCGGCGGTTACCACATTACCGTTAAACTTAATCCGGTTAACGTAAATACGCTTTCCAGGATCAACAGATAAGGTCAGTTTAACCGTTTTGTCTTCGTCATTAATTTCAGGTACGGTAGTTACTGTTGGGTAGGCATAACCGAAGCGACCAAGATACTTACTGATGAACTCTTCTGTGTAAGTCACTTCCGCTTGGTTGTATAGCTCGCCTTCTGTCAACGGCAATACGCGTTCTATATATTCTTCGTGACCAAGTACATCACCCACCAGCTCCACTTCAGAAATGGTGTATTGCTCACCTTCTGTCACGTTCATGGCAATATAAATACCCGACTTTTCCGGGGTCATCGACACTTGAGTAGAGTCAACGTTAAATCGAAGGTAACCACGGTTAAGATAGTGGTTACGCAGGGTTTCCATATCACCTTGCAAGGTCTGTTGCTGGTAGCGTGTTTCCGATAAGAAATCCCACCACGGCGTGTCATACTGTAGTTCAAACGCATCCATCAACTCTTCGTCTGAGAAGATTTCATTACCTACAATATTAATCTGTTCAATTTCAGCCGCATCACCCTCTTCAAAAAGTAGTTTCAGATCAACACGGTTACGCGGTAACGGCGTGATAATAGCCGTTACGTCAGCATTATATTTACCTATGCTGTAAAAGAAGTCTTTAAGGCCATTCTCAATAGAGGTTAGTACGGTCTTGTCAAGTGGCTCACCAATTCGAACACCGTTTCCATCCAAGCTTTCTTGAAGCTGCTCATCTTTAATATCATCGTTACCTTCAAAGATAATATTACTGATAGTTGGGCGCTCGGCCACACGCACAACGAGCGTGTTACCATCACGAAGAATTTCAACATTTTCAAAGTGAGTTGAAGAGTACAACGAGCGAATAAGCTGCGTTACCCTGAATGTATTAAGCTCGTCGCCAACTTGAACGGGCAAGTAGGTTAAGGCTGCACCAAGTGCAACTCGTTGCAAACCTTCTACGCGAATGTCTTCAACGACAAATTCACTGTCTTGCGCCGCAGCATTGGCAAAGCTAGCACTGGAAAGAATGGCTCCGGCTGCTACTAACTGTTTTAACTTCATCTATTTTTCTTTTCCTGGCCGCGTTTTGTATTAGCTGTTTTGTACTTCCTGATTTGTATCAGGTTATGCGAGCGATATCGTTAAAAATTGCGATACCCATGATCATAAACAGAAGCACGCCACCTATTCTGTAACCCCATTCCTGTACCGCTTCAGGCACAGGTTTGCCTGTGATCCACTCCACGATAAAAAACATGAGGTGACCACCGTCAAGCATGGGCAAGGGTAATAAATTTATTATGCCTAAATTTACGCTTATTAAGGCAAGAAAACTCAAAAAGTACGCAAGTCCATACCCAGCACTTGTTCCCGCACCTTGAGCAATTGAGATAGGCCCACTCAAATTCTTCACTGACACGTCGCCCGTGATGAGCTTACCTATCATTTCGACACTGAGTGTCATAAGACGCCATGTTTTATCTAGCGCCTTCCCAATAGCCTCTATAATGCCATATTGATGCGTAAACACATACCCTTCTGGCCAAGGCTCAAATGTTGGGCTTACACCGAGATATCCACTTTGCCCTTGTGGTGTATCGCGGCGCGCTATCGTGGCATCTAACGTTAGTTGCTGTCCATCCCTTTGTATATCAAGAGATATACTTTCACCGGGGCTTTCAACAATAACGTCAACCAAACCTTCCCACGACGTCAATTTAGAGCCATTTAGTGCGACAAGTTCATCACCGGGTTTCAACCCTGCTTCATGCGCCGCGCTTCCCTCACCAACAAACCCAACGGTTAACGTTGCATCTGGACGATAAGGGGTTAACCCTAAGCTGCTTAAAGGAGACTCGCTATCTGGGTCAAAGTTCCAAGAACCCAGTGTAAAAGTCAGTTCTTTTTCGATATTTGATGAATTTTTAACCGTGACTGTGGTTTTTTCTGACCCTATGTTAGAGACAACTTCTAAATTAACCGCTTCCCAGTCCGGTGTAATTCTATCGCCGATCTTAATGATTTCATCACCAGATTGAACGCCTGCTACTGCTGCAATGCTTTGTGGTTCGACAACTTTAACTACCGGCTTTACGGTTTCTAAACCGACAAGATACATAAGCCAGAGTGCAAAAAATGCAAAAATAAAATTAACGCCAGGACCTGCCGCAATAACCGCCATGCGCTGCAACACGGGTTTGTTGTTAAACGCTTTATCTTCTAACTCAGGCGGTACGTCATCAATGCGTCCGTCGAGCATGCGTACGTATCCACCAAGTGGAATCATGGCAATAACATATTCAGTGCCCGATTTGCTTGTCTTACGCCATATAGGCTTTCCAAAACCAATTGAGAAGCGCTCTACCTGTACACCGCATTTACGAGCCACATAAAAATGGCCCCATTCATGTACGGCAACCAAAATACCTAGGGCTACAATGAATGCACCAAGGCTCCATAAAAATGCTAGCACTGGAATTTACCTCGAATAATCTCGTTAGCCTTTGTTCTTGCTAAGCTGTCTTGCTCTAGTATTTGCTGAATAGAATTGACCGACACATAGGGCATAGAATTAAGCGTGGCATCATTCACTTTGGCAATATCGCAAAACTGAATCTTGCCTTCTAAAAAGGCTTCAACTGCCACTTCGTTTGACGCGTTCACTCGCGTTGTTGCACATTGCCCCTCTTTACAAGCATCAATAGCCAGCTTCAAATTGGGATAGCGTTCAAAACACGGAGTTTGAAAACTGAAATTGGCAATATCAGAAAAGTCCAGCGGCGTTACGCCCGCTTCAATTCGCTCTGGATGCGCCAAACCATAGGCAATAGGGGTGCGCATGTCAGGGTTACCCATCTGTGCGATTACCGAACCATCAACATATTGCACCATAGAATGAATAATACTTTGCGGGTGAATAACCACATCAATATCATCTGCACCAGCACCGAACAGCCAACAGGCTTCAATAAACTCCAACCCCTTATTCATCATAGTTGCAGAATCGATTGTAATTTTTCTGCCCATCGACCAATTAGGGTGTGTGCTGGCTTCATCGATTGTGATTGATGAGAAGCTATCAAGCGGCCTTTCTCTAAACGGACCACCAGACCCCGTTAAGAGAATTTTACGAATGCCGGATGCAGCAAAGTTACCGTATTCATAATCGTGCGGGAGACACTGGAATATGGCGTTGTGTTCGCTGTCGATAGGAAGGATTTCAGCACCGCTTTGGTTCGCCGCCTCAATAAATAAGGCACCAGACATGACTAACGCTTCTTTATTGGCAAGCAAAACCCGTTTACCCGCTTTTACTGCTGCCAGTGTGGGTAAAAGACCTGCTGCACCAACGATGGCTGCCATTACAGCATCAACTTCAGGCGCGCTTGACACTTCTTCCAGCGCATTTGCACCAGCAAGAATTTCTGCATCCACACCATATTGGGACGCTAACTCGCAGGCTAGTTTGTAATTAGCGTCATCAGCAATTACCACATAGCGCGGCGCGCATTTCTGGGCCTGTTCCATAAGCAACTCAAGCTGAGCGTTACCAGTAATAGCAAAAACGCGGTATTTGTCTGGGTGGCGATTTATTACGTCGAGTGTATTACAACCAATGGAGCCTGTGGCCCCTAACACTGTTACTGTTTGCATTACGCCATCCAGGTTACATAGCAGAACGCAAAAACAGGGAATGCTGCGGTTAAGCTGTCGATTCTATCAAGCACACCACCGTGCCCAGGGAGAATTTTGCCGCTGTCTTTAATGCCCGCACAACGCTTAAGCATGCTTTCGTTTAAATCGCCAAGGGCGGAAACAGCCACCGTAATACCGCCAATAGCAAGGTGAAGCCAAATACGCGAAGGCTCTACCTGATAGTGAAGGGCCGCAAAAGCGATAATAGCGAACGAAGCCGCAATACCGCCTAACAAGCCTTCTAAACTTTTACCTGGCGATACGTTAGGGCGTAACTTGTGGCGTCCGAATTTTACGCCAACAAAGAATGCACCTATATCTGCAGCCCAAACAATCCCCAGCACATAGAAAATGAGTGAAGCACCGTAAAACGGGTCAACATCGTGCAAGCTCGTGCGAAGTGCAACAACCGCTACCCATGTTGGTATTAGCGTAAGCGCCCCGAATAGAGTTCTAACGCTACGACTGTCTTTCCAGAATTTAGAGTATTTAGGATAGGCAAGCACCATAAACAAAGAGGCTATCCACCATAATACGGCAACCGTTAATATGGCACGGTATAAACCATGTAATTGCCCCTGGTACCAAATTGTGCTGGCATCAACAATAAGAGACAAAGCAATGCATATAGCAAAGGCTCCTGCCATATAAATAAGTTTTTTAGGACGTTCACATACGCCTGACATATTCGCCCATTCATAAGCACCAATACCGACTACACCGGCAATGGCTATTTCAAACCAAAAAATAGGAAGAAAAAGAATAGCGTAAAGCGCCAGTGGCGCGAGGATTAATGCAGTTATTATTCGTTGTTTTAGCATAATTTGCCCTTGGCTATCGTTACCAGGGCAAGCCTGATAATTGCCTGTATGGTGTTAACCATCGGCTGTGACTACCTGTTCACCGGTTAAACCGAAGCGACGTTGGCGAACATTAAAATCGTCTACGGCCAATTGAAACACGTCTTCATTGAAGTCGGGCCATAGTACGTCGGTAAAGTACAACTCTGCATAGGCACATTGCCACAGCAAGAAGTTGCTAATACGGTGTTCGCCACCTGTGCGAATAAGAAGGTCTAACTCAGGAAGGTTAGCCGTTGAAATGTGCGCATTCAGTGCGTCTTCACAGATGCTTTCCACATCAAGTTCGCCGCTTTTCACTTGCGTAGCAAGCTGCTTAGCCGCGTTTACAATGTCCCATCTACCGCCGTAGTTTGCGGCGATATTTAAGACCAAATCTTTATTATCTTTGGTCATGTCTTCAGCTTTTCGAATTTTATCGACCAGCTTGGCATCAAAAGCCTCAACATCACCGATGACCTGCAAACGTACGCCGTTTTTGTGTAATCGTTTTGCTTCACTATTGAGAACTAGATTGAATAGCTCCATTAAGACGCTGACTTCTTCTTCAGGACGCTTCCAGTTTTCACTGGAAAACGCAAACAGCGTCAGTGATTCGATACCGTTTTGACGTGCAAAGCGCACAACAGAACGAACAGATTCAACCCCGGCCTTGTGACCAAAGGTACGAATTTTCCCTTTCTTTTGCGCCCATCGACCATTGCCATCCATTATAATAGCAACGTGCTTCGGGCCAGCAGTGACTGCTGGCACCTCGGCTTTTGTCGACTTGGCTGCGCTTAAACGCTTTCCAATCATAATAGTTACTTATACTTCCATTAATTCTTTTTCTTTGTCAGCAAGCATGCTGTCAACTTTCTTAATGAAATCATTAGTAATAGATTGAATGTTCTCTTCAGCAGCACGGCTCTCATCTTCACTGATTTCTTTTTCTTTAAGAAGATCTTTGATGTCACCGTTCGCGTCACGACGAATATTACGGATAGCAACACGACCACCTTCCGCTTCATTGCGAACAACGCGGATAAGATCTTTACGACGCTCTTCGGTAAGAGGAGGAAGTGGAATACGAATTGAACCACCAGCACTCATTGGGTTTAAGCCCAAATCAGACTGCATAATAGCTTTCTCTACCGCTTGAATGGCGCTTTTATCAAACACAGTTAACGCTAGAGTACGGCTGTCTTCTGCAACCACGTTAGCCACTTGCTTTAGCGGCGTGTCTACGCCGTAATAAGGTACCATGATGCCATCTAAAAGGCTTGGATGCGCACGGCCTGTGCGGATTTTGCTGAATTGGCCCTTAAGAGAAACTAGGCTTTTTTCCATGCGCTCTTGCGCATCTAATTCAATTTCATCAATCACGATTTGTATCCTATTGTTCTTAATTAATCGTTGTCAGCGTGGCGAATAACAGTACCTTCTTTTTCGCCCATCACAACACGCTTCAGGCAACCTGGCTTATTCATGTTGAATACGCGAATTGGCAAGCTGTGATCGCGCGCCAAAGTAAACGCTGACAAGTCCATCACTTTAAGTTCTTTTTCTAGTACTTCTTGATAAGTCAGTTCTTCATAAAGCGTTGCTTCTGGGTTTTTCACCGGGTCATCGCTGTAAACACCATCAACTTTTGTCGCTTTCAATACCGCATCGGCTTCAATTTCGATACCGCGTAAACAAGCCGCTGAGTCTGTGGTGAAGAAAGGGTTGCCTGTACCGGCAGAGAAGATAACAACACGACCTGACTTAAGAAGGCTAATGGCTTCTGCCCAGTTGTACGCATCGCAAACACCGTTTAGCGGTATTGCTGACATCATTCGCGCATTTACAAATGCACGATGAAGCGCATCGCGCATGGCTAAGCCATTCATTACAGTAGCCAGCATTCCCATGTGATCGCCAACAACGCGGTTCATTCCCGCTTTTGCTAAGCCTTCGCCACGGAACAAGTTACCACCGCCGATAACAAGACCAACTTGAACACCAAGTTCAACCAGCTCTTTAATCTCTTGTGCCATTCTATCTAGCACTTTAGGGTCTATGCCAAAGCCTTCCGCCCCCATAAGGGCTTCACCACTAAGCTTTAACAAAATGCGTCGGTATGCTGATTTTGGTGTGATACTCATAGTTTGAATTGTCCTCGTAAACCCGTTTTGTCCTATGTCTTTCATTAAACTACAGTTGTAAAAAAACATAGGACAAAGCGCTTTCGTCTGTCAGGCAGGCGCGTACATAATTCGCCTAGCTTCACACTAACGTAGTGCATTAGCAATACCAAAGATGTTCAGCTATAAAAAAGCACCTCCTAAGAGGTGCTCTGTAGTTTATCTAACTATTGCGTAATGCAAAAGATAAACGCTCAATTATTTCTTAGCAGCTTCCATTTGAGCAGCTACTTCAGCAGCGAAGTCTTCAGTCTTCTTCTCGATACCTTCACCAACTTCGAAACGTACGAAATTGATTACGTCTGCGCTGTTGTTCTTAAGAAGCTCTGCAACAGAGATTGAAGGATCTTTAACGAAAGGCTGACCAGTCAAGCTCACTTCGCCAGTGAACTTCTTCATGCGGCCTGCAACCATTTTCTCAGCAATTTCAGCTGGCTTACCAGACTGAATAGCAATTTCGATTTGGATTTCTTTCTCTTTCTCTACAACTTCAGCCGGAACGTTCTCTGGCTTAACAAACTGCGGGCTAGCAGCTGCAACGTGCATAGCAACGTCTTTCGCTAGCTCTTCATCACCGCCAGTAAGGATAGAGATAACACCAATACGGCCGCCGTGTACGTATGCACCTAGCGTGTCGCCTTCAACGTTGATAACGCGACGAGGAGAGATGTTTTCACCGATTTTAGCAACAAGTGCGTCACGAACTTCGCTTACTTTAGAACCGTTAAGTTCAGCATCGTTAAGTGCGTCGATGTCGTTGATGTTATTAGCCGCTGCTACTTCTAGAAGCTCGTTACCAAACTTAAGGAAACCTTCGTCACGTGCTACGAAGTCAGTTTCACAGTTTAGTTCAAGCATAGTCGCACGACCTGCTTCAACTTTAGTAAGGATAACACCTTCAGCTGCGATACGGCCTGCTTTTTTAGCCGCTTTCGCTTGACCTGATTTACGCATGTTTTCAATGGCTAACTCAATGTCACCATCCGTTTCAACCAGGGCTTTTTTACAATCCAGCATACCTGCGCCAGTACGTTCGCGCAGTTCTTTAACTAGTGCTGCAGTCACTGCCATTTTTCAATTCCTCAGCATTAAATTTTAAATTCGTTAGGTAAAAGGGGCGATATCGCCCCTCTCAATACGTTTCGTATTATAGCGCTGCCATATTATCTTGATATGACAGCAAGCAATCAGAATTACTCTGCCGCTTCTACGAAGTCGTCTTGCTCAGCTTGTACTTCAAGGTTGCTTTCGCGACCTGAGTTGATAGCGTTTGCAGCAGCATCCAAGTAAAGTTGGATAGCGCGGATAGCATCGTCGTTACCAGGGATGATGTAATCAACACCGTCTGGATTAGAGTTAGTATCTACAACACCAACAACAGGAATACCTAGGTTACGCGCTTCAGTGATAGCAATGTGCTCGTGATCTGCGTCGATAACAAAGATTGCGTCTGGAAGACCGCCCATGTCTTTGATACCGCCAAGGCTGTTTTCAAGCTTGTCCATTTCGCGCTGAAGCATAAGTGCTTCTTTCTTAGTTAGTTTTTCAAACGTACCGTCTTGGCTTTGCTGCTCAAGATCTTTAAGACGTTTGATTGACTGACGTACTGTTTTCCAGTTAGTCAGCATACCACCTAACCAACGCTTGTTTACGTAGTACTGGTCGCACTTAAGAGCAGCATCTTTAACTGCTTCGCCAGCTGCGCGCTTAGTACCAACGAAAAGGATTTTACCTTTCTTAGACGCAACACCTGAAAGGTAGTTAAGTGCGTTGTTGAAAAGTGGAACCGTTTTTTCAAGGTTGATGATGTGAACTTTGTTACGAGCACCGAAGATGAAAGGCTTCATCTTTGGGTTCCAGTAACGAGTTTGGTGACCGAAATGCACACCGGCTTTCAGCATGTCACGCATAGAAACATTAGCCATTTTATTTTCCTCTTGGGGTTAGGCCTCCATATACCCCTTGTGTCGATCCAGACCAATCTAAATTGAACTGAACACCCCGATACGAAGTGACGGTATATGTGTGTTTTAATAAAATAAATTTACCCTCTAAAACGGTAGCAATTACACACGGCAAAATGAGCTTTCCGTCAGGGCGCGCGCTTTATATCACAATCCCACCCTGCTCTCAAGTTTTACGGGTAAAAAGACAAAAATCGGCGCGTTCTCAGTAAAGAAGCGCAAAGCACGCTTAATTCACCACCTTATCTACTTGTAAGAAAAGAATAAAAGCATAAATATCAGAATCTTACTAAGAATGACCTGAATAGTGTTATAATTCGTAAGTAAACAAAATTCTTCATCAAACTAGTTTTAAACGATTTGAGAGGCGCTGTGACAGCTATTATCAAAACCCCAGAAGAAATCGAAAAAATGCGCGTAGCCGGCAAGTTGGCAGCCGAAGTACTCACTATGATAGGACCTTACGTAAAGAAAGGTGTTACCACTGATGAGTTGAACACTATTTGCCACGACTACATCGTCAACGAGCAAAAAGCGGTACCCGCGCCCTTGAATTATGGCCACCCGCCTTTTCCAAAGTCTATTTGTACATCAGTAAACCACTGTATTTGTCACGGTATTCCTTCTGATAAGAAACTGAAAGACGGTGACATCATTAATATCGATGTTACGGTTATAAAAGACGGCTATCATGGCGATACATCAAAAATGTTCGTTGTAGGTAAGCCTTCGATTCTGGCTGAGCGACTAATTCGCGTTACTCAAGAATGCTTGTACAAAGCAATTGAGCAGGTGAAGCCGGGCATGCGACTTGGCGACATTGGTCATATTTGTCAAACTCACGCTGAAGCGCATAACTATTCAATAGTACGTGAATACTGCGGTCACGGTATTGGTGCAAGCTTCCACGAAGAGCCGCAAATTGTTCACTATGGAAAGCCAGGTACAGGTGACGTTTTAGAGCCTGGGATGTGCTTTACCATCGAACCTATGGTTAACGCAGGCAAACGTTACTCAAAGGTTTTGCCAGATCAATGGACTGTTGTGACTAAAGACAGAAGTTTAAGTGCCCAATGGGAGCACACTCTTTTAGTTACTGAGACTGGTGTGGAAATTCTTACGCTTCGCGAGGAAGAGACCTTGGACCGCGTTATTTCACACGGTTAGTTTTGTTGATATAGCACGAATAACGTTCTAAACAACCTCGTTGCAGCGCAGTCCTTAAACGATCGCGCTGTATCGATTTAAATAAAGCGGCCGTTTAACTCACGGCCGTTTTTTTGTTGGCTCGTTAAATAGAACTCCAACGCTCAAATGGCGACAGTGTGTCGTCCTCTTCTTTCTTATTTCGCTCGCTACACACCTATAACAAAAAACCATAAATATTCACAATTCAACATAACTTATGCATAAATTTGGTACTGCGAACTACTGGTAATTCATGCTATTGTTCTTAGCGTCTAAAAAGAAGTCTATCTCAAAGGTGTATTTTGACGCTGCAATCACTGATAAAGAATATCGACACCATAAATTCTGTTGATGAGATCTCTGTCATCAAATCGTGCGTGGAAGCCAGTTACGCGTGGATCACTGAGTCTTTCGACGCTACGCCAGTCAATCAGCTTGTAACTGGGCGGGCACAATTTGTCGATGCGTTGCTTTGCCACCTTTGGCAGCTTTATGGCTTAGATACCGTTGACGAACTATCGCTTTGCGCGGTAGGAGGTTATGGCCGAGGTCATTTACAACCTCACTCAGACATCGACCTACTCATTGTTAGCAGGAAAAAGCTCAAGCCCGATGTACAAGAAAAAATCGGTATGTTTATCACCCTGCTATGGGATATCAAATTAGATGTTGGCCAATCGGTTCGGACCATCAAAGAAACGGTTAAATTAGCAAAAGACGATATTACGATTGCGACAAATCTAGTTGAAAGCCGTCTTCTTTGTGGAAGTGAAGCTACATTCGACAAACTGTCAGATGAGGTAAACGGTCGCAATTCATGGTCGAGTAAATCTTTTTTCTCAGCTAAATATGACGAGCAAAAAAAGCGCCACGCCAAGTTCAACGGCACCGCTTACAACCTTGAACCAAATATTAAAGAAAACCCCGGCTGTTTGCGTGATATTCAGTCTATTGGTTGGGTAGCGAAAAAGCATTTCAAAGAATACGACGGCTGGAACCTAGTGGGTCATGGCTACTTTACCGAGCAAGAGCACAGTGAATTAATTGCCTGTCGCATGCACCTTTGGAAAATGCGTTGTGCGCTGCATCTAGTTGCCGGCAGAAGCGAAAACCGTCTGCTTTTCGATTACCAACCTGACGTTGCAAATATGATGGGTTACGGTGAAGAAGGAAAGGCTTCAGTAGAGAAAATGATGCGTGATTTTTTCCGCACCGTGGCACGCGTGTCTGAACTAAATCAAATGCTGCTTCAGCGTTTCAAATACGACATGCTGAACCAAAGCGTTCAAAAGAGCGCGATCATAAACGAAGACTTCGAGCTGCTCGACAATATGATTTCGCCACGACACGAAACTGTATTTTCATCACCGGAGGCTATTTTAGATTTCTTACATTTGGTAGCCAATACGCCAGAAATAAAAGGCTTAAGTACCATTTGTATTCGTCAATTGCGCAATGCACACCGGGCTTTTGAAGCCGAATACTACGTGAAACGTCCTCTGTGCCGCGAAAAATTTATGCGTTTAATGAAACAACCTGAGTTTTTTAATTTTGGTTGGGACATTATGCATCAGTACGGTATTTTACAAGCCTACCTTCCCGAGTGGGACACCATTGTGGGAATGATGCAGTTTGACTTGTTTCATGCCTACACGGTTGACGAACACACGCACCGACTAGTGAAGCATGTAAATTATTTTTTCTCGAAAGAAAACAAAGATTTTCCGCGCTGCGGCAGAATCTGCAGAAACCTCGACAAACCGGAAATACTTTACATTGCTGCAATTTTCCATGATATCGCGAAAGGTCGTAATGGCGACCACTCAACACTAGGTGCTCAAGATGTTGCTAAGTTTTGTGAACAACATGATGTACCAAGTAATGATGCAGAACTGATTGCGTGGCTGGTAGAAAACCACCTGCTAATGTCAGTCGTTGCACAACGCCGTGATATTTACGATCCTGATGTAATAAGTGAGTTTGCTGGCGCAGTAAGAAGCCACAATCACCTTAATTTGCTTTATACGCTAACCCTTGCCGATATTCGTGCCACTAATGACAATCTTTGGAACGACTGGAAAGCGTCTTTACTTCGCGAATTGTATTTAATGACCCAAAAGGCATTAGATAATGGACTACAATGCCAGGTCACATTGAACGAGCGAGTAACCACTCACAAACATCAGGCAAGACAAATATTGCAAGAACGCGCTATTGAGCCTGTTGCTATTGATGCTCTGTGGGCACGGCTTGACGACGACTATTTTGTTCGTTTCAAGCCGACACAAATTGCCTGGCATACTGATGAAATTATTAAGGCTCAGAATGAATGGTTAACGCCTGAACATGATGGTCTGTTAGTTAAAGCTAATGATAACAGTGCCAAAGGCGGCACTGAGGTATTTGTTTACGGCAAAGATAGAAAAGCCTTATTCGCACAGGTTGCTTCTGTACTGGATAGCCGCAACTGTTCAATTCACGACGCCCACGTTACCGTGACCAGAGACGAATATGTATTCGATAGCATGCTTATTCTTGAAAATGACGGCAGTCGTATAAGCTCAGAGTCGCGCATTGCGTCTATTGAGAATGCCATTTCTGCCCAACTTGAAAAACCGGGGCGTTCGCACGAAAATAAGCGGAAGCTACCACGACAAATGAAACAACTGGATGTGCCCACCAAGGTACGTTTTTTCAACATTAACGATGAAGCCACACTTATCGAGTTAGAAGCTCTGGACGCTCCGGGCATTTTAGCTAAAATTGGTCACGCATTCGTTGATACTAATATGACGCTTAAGCTTGCAAAAATTGCCACCATTGGCGAGCGAGCCGAAGATATTTTTATCGTCAGCAATGAGGCTGGCAAAGCATTAACCCAAGAACAACAGGTGAACCTTAAGAAGCGGATCCTGTTCAAACTCGACCAACTTGAAGATATCACAATACCATGAATGAATTGAAAGCCATCATTGAAGACGCCTTCGAAAATCGCGATAGCATTAGCCCTTCATCTGCACCTGATGAAGTAAGAGATGCAGTGGCACAAGCTATTGACCTCTTAAATACGGGTAAGGCGCGCGTTGCAGAAAAAATTGCGGGCGAATGGACAGTCCATCAATGGCTTAAGAAAGCGGTTTTACTTTTCTTCCGTCTTCACAACAACGATGTGATTGAAGGCGCTGAAAGCAAGTTTTATGACAAAGTACCACTTAAGTACACTAACTACACAGCGGAACAATTTGCGGCTGACGGCGCACGTATTGTTCCGCCGGCGGCAGTACGTACAGGTACTTTCGTAGGTAAGAATGCAGTTGTTATGCCTTCTTACGTAAACATTGGTGCGTTTGTAGACGAAGGCACCATGGTTGATACGTGGGCGACAGTAGGCTCATGTGCGCAAATCGGTAAAAACGTTCACCTGTCAGGTGGCGTAGGTATTGGCGGCGTATTGGAACCGCTTCAGGCAAACCCTACCATTATTGAAGATAACTGCTTTATCGGCGCGCGTTCTGAAATCGTAGAAGGCGTAATTGTTGAAGAAGGTTCTGTTATTTCAATGGGCGTTTACATCGGGCAGAGCACCCGTATTTATGACCGCGAAACCGGTGAAGTTCACTATGGCCGTGTACCAGCAGGCTCAGTAGTAGTGGCGGGTAACCTGCCAAGCGCAGATGGTAAATACAGCCTATACGCTGCAATCATCGTGAAGAAAGTAGATGCGAAGACCCGCGCAAAAGTAGGTATCAACGCGCTACTTCGCGGCGTAGAATAAGCAGAATTTCCGGCTTATCGCTAACGGCTCGGGTTAGTTTCAAATAACCAAGCCACATGCTAAAAGGCTCACAAATTAAAAGAGGCGCTTATGCGCCTCTTTCTTTTCGTAATCAGAACATTTTTAAGACTTAAGCCAACAGCTTATCTTTAATGGTATTAACCCACTCTACTACGTCTTTTTCGGGCTCAAGGGTTTCAATCGCGTCAACCTCTAACATATCGGCAACTGCGTTACCTTGTAGTTCGGTAAGCAACGCATGAAACTGTTTACCTGCACCACAGAAACTATCGCCATAGCTGCTATCGCCTAGCGCTGCTACCGCGAATGGCTTGCCGGTTAGCATAGGCGATTCGTCTTTCAAATCTGAAAACACAAACTCAAGGTTTGGTGGTACATCGCCCTGCCCTGTTGTAGAGGTAATGATCAAAAGTGCGTCAGCATCAGTAAAATCTGCAACCGACGGGTCGCTTTCTAGTGAGCAATCCACGCCCTGTTCAGCTAAGTTCTCTTCCACCTGCTCAGCTACGTGTTGCGCATTGCCGTAAACTGTACCCGCAATAATTTTCAATGTTGCCATTTTTACCTCTTAAACCAATGATCGTCGCCTTTGTCGACAGGCGGAAATTCTTACTATTTTATCAACCTAAACGCAAAACGGCGCTAATTTTTCGAGCCATAGTCGCATTTCACTGTGCATCTGTGAATTAATCGTTACCCACTTTCCAGTGATAGGATGAGAAAAGCCCATTTGAATACAACTTAAGGCCAAATTGTTAAAATTAAAGTGCTGCTTGGCGAATTTGTTTTGTTTGCCGTCCCCATGGGTAGTATCGCCGATAATGGGGTGACGAATATGAACCATGTGCCGACGAAGCTGATGTTTACGACCGGTACTAGGAGAAAGCTTAACTAGCGAATATCGTGCACTTTGGTATTTGCCCACAGGCTCAGGCACTTCGAATTTTGCCACTGACTGATACATAGTTGATGCTGATTGTGGCGGCTGCTGCGGGCGCTTATGCTTGTCGGCTATTTTGTCGTAGCGGTATTTTAGGGCGTAATCGATATACCCTGTGTGATGCACAAAACCGCGAACTATAGCGTGATACGTTTTTACTACCTGCTTGTCCATCATCTGCTGTCCAAGCTTTGCTGCAATTTCTGAGCTAAAGCTAAACACCAGCACACCTGAAGTGGGTCGGTCTAAACGATGAGCAGGATACACGTGCTGGCCTATTTGGTCTCTAAGTGTCTGTACTGCGAACACCGTTTCATGTCTATCAATCGGGCTTCTGTGTACTAGTAGGCCTGGCGGCTTCTCAATTGCGATGATATGTTCATCTTGGTACAACACAGGCAAATGAAGAGCGTCAACACGACCTTCCTCACCAACGCTTGCCTTTCCTATTATTCGCTCATCTGAATGCACAGTTAATTGGCCTTTTAAATCGTTCTTCATTTTGCTTTGTGTTTGCTCACCCAATGTCTCCATTGGCAATGTTATCAATAACTTGAAGCTGGGACAGAGTGCGCTGATGCGCCGATGACAGGTATATTTGCGCTGCAGGCGCAATTTGCATAGGCGGCAGAGGCATTTCCTGCGTCAACAAAACGCGCATTTTGGGAATAAAAATAAAAGCCAACCAACTCTCAAACGCTAAACAGTCGACCGCAAAAGGAACTGAGCTTTCCATGGCATTTTTAAGTTCTTGCTCAGCAGGCATTTTCTTAGGCCAAACACCCTCTTGTTCCATAACAGTTTCTAACTGCTCCAATGCCCTACCAAGTGCATTGTGACAGGCACTACTCACTTTACTCACAGCAACTCCGCAAAAAAACGCTTCTATTTCGAAGCGCGCAGTATATCAGGGGCTTAAGGTCAACATAAGTCTGTGTGTCTTGTCGTTGAAATTCATCTGCTGTGATACCATTACTTTATTTGTTGGCGGTCACTCATAGAGGTCCCCATACATAGATTTGCCCACTGACAAATTTTGATTAAAGCAGTATTTTGGAACGAGTTATGAGCGCTAACAGTATTAATTCTATCAGCGAGTTTTTGTTACATGCAGGCACTGAATACCAAGTTTTTGATTTAGGTCGTCGCCTTGAACCCACAGATAGTCAGACCTTTCTAGAAATAGAAAATGGCAGTGCTTACGCGCCGTTTCCACGTCAGCAACACGCGTGGTTCGGCATCGTCTTTTGGAATAAGAATGCTTCTACGCAACACTATATTTGGTTTGTGAAACTGCCACTTGATGAGCAAGGCTTAGTGGTTGCCGCAGCAAGAAATCATTTTCTAGAGATTATTGTTGATGCACTAGGGCAGTCTGTTGCTGAAGATACTGAAAACGTACAAACTCTGCCTGATAATCCTTACTCGTTTGTTCCTAATCAATCGCAGCTCGCTCAATTTAACGCACTAGTTAAACGCACCCTAAACCAAACTTTAAGTGAAGAGGCGCAGAAAGTTGAGGCCTACATTCAAGCCCCACAACTGGTTGACTGGCAGAAAATATCCATGCAAAGCGTGGCCGACTTTGTACAAAGCCTAAGCCAACACCCCAAACAAGACGGATTAACGCAAGCAATTGAAACCAACATTTCACTCTACTCACAGGTTTTTCTTAACACATTGATGGAAATGAGCGAAAGCGTTTCTCTGCCTGAAAATCTATTAACGGCGTATTTAATTGAGATAGATAAAAGTGACGACATCAATTTAGCGGCTCTGAGAGGTACGTCAGTAGGTAGTTTCCACCCGACCATCAACAACAAACTTCTCGAATTATTAAAAAGCGAAAAGTCGCAGAGACTTGATATTTTAAGCGTTATTGCAGCACGCCATTTCGAGCAAATGGAACCACTACTGCTTAGTGCCTTTTTAGAGCAGGCGGCAAACGTTGATGAAAAAGAGGGTCATAAAGGCGCCTTATTCGCAGGGTTCTTTTCAGATTTAGTTCAAATCCCGAAGTTACGCAGACAAGTGTTAACACTCCTGCATTCCAAAGCAAACCCTCAGATTCTCAGCAATGCATTTCAACAATTGTTTGCACAAGCGAGAAAGTAAATGACGTTACTTGAGTTAGTGGTGTGGATGATTATTGGGTTTACTGGCTATCAGTTTTGGCGCATACGGGCTATTTCTGAACAAACAAACACTTACCTAAAGCTATACTGCGATAAACATGGTTTGCAGTTGTTGAGCGTGGCAAGAGTTAAAACTCGGTTCTCATTTAAATATGGTAAGCCAGACTGGCACAGCTTATTCAATTTTGAGTTTTCAAGTAATGGCGAGGACCGATATACCGGCGAAGTGGAATTGATAGGTGTAAGGGTTATGCGAACAGAGGTGCCGCCGCATAGGGTTTAAGCTTCTATGTCAAAGAGCGTGAGCGGTTCTAAATTCACCATTCAGGTCAGGTTTTACATAACAAGTACATACGAATTGGTAATAAACAACGCAAAAAAAAGGGGAACCTGACGGCTCCCCTTTTTCCTGGAATTTTGAGTATCCTTCTCCGCTATCCTTTGCGACTAAAATCTTCCCGATTAAAATCCGTATACGCCCCTTTCCATCTACTCTCGCGCCTTCCTGTGCGAGCTACACATCCATGCGTAGGTCCCTTTCCTTTTATCCTAATTTACTGTACATCCTTCATACAGCGTTCCTCTTCCTGAGGCTGTCCTTGTCAGACTCCGCTGACGTTCCCTTCCCTCGTTCCATTATTTGCTGCACATCCTGCTACAGCTTTGCCAATCCCTTAGCATGTCCTTCTTTCGTCCTTGGTTTGCTCGTCCATGCAAACTAGAAATTCCTTGATGGCTATCCTGCCGTTGGCTCCTTGCCTCTAGCTCCTTGCTAGCTCTCGTCCATTTTTCCCTGCTACATCCTGTATGCGAAGTCCTTTCACATTTTACGTCCCTGAATCCCTTTATATCCTTTAAAATCCGTTTCTAACATCCTGTTAATGCAGTGTCCTACCTGCTTTCCTTTCCCTTTCCCCACTGCCTTGTGAGAGTCTCATCCTTAAGTTGTCCTAACTTATTCCGTTGATGATCCTTGACTCAATCCGTGACTCGTCGTGTTTCCTTGTGACATGTTCATAGTATCCCTTCCAATTATTACCGCCATATTGAATTACAGAGATTTAAGAAAGATTCTTGTACGACTTTTGACTAATTTTTAAAAACTTCAACATAATCAATAACTTTATACTTTAGTATAAATTAATCTTTCATCATTTAGGTAAGATCACTCACAGCGTTTGTAGGAAATGTCTTACAAACGCTGTAGTAAATTTGGTGTAAAGATTGGAACTGCAACGGGTGAGGTTTTGGTAGAAGCATCACATCGAATAAAAAAGCATCATTTTAGCCTGAACATTACTTCACCGTTCACATGAGAAAGGCTTAGTTGTCCTACAACCTGATAATTGTCATCGTTAAAGAAAGCGCGATGTTTTTCTATGGTCACGAACACCGAAACCCCCTCACTTTTTTCATCTTCCTCTACCACGCTATCAATAGCGCCAAGTAATATATGCCCAAGCCCATGATGTTGATAATCTGGATGTACTGCGATGAAACTCAGCATGTGGAAGTTATCGGCGGGAACTAATGCTCGCACTTTTTCTTCTTTTTCTAGCATTTGCTTTGTACCGAACAAACCTGCCGTTAAAAGCATCCGCAGTCTCCAGTGCCAGTAACGTCCTGAACCAAATGCTGCATCGGGCGCGGTCAAGCATGTAACGGCAATAAGCCGCTCATCATCGAACAGGCCAATCATCGGCTGCTCTGCAACCCAAAATGCATTGAGCTCTTCACGGATAGCTGACCGTAGACGGCTTTCATAACCTTCTTTTTCTGCTTGGAAAATGTCAACGAACAATGGGTCATCTACATACGCATTGTAAAGAATAGAGGCGGCAACTTTGAGATCATCGACAGATAGATAGATGGCTTTAACCGTGTCTTGCAAGGGGGCTATTGCGTTATTAATAGCATCAGTATTCATCAGGGGCTCCTTGTACGCAAAGTTATACAGCTGCTTTTACCCATTTAAATAAAATGGGAGAAGTGGACACTACCGCACAACTTTTATCATTGCGCCAACCACCCACTTAAACTGATTAAACTTTAGCCTACGCGAAAAACCCCTACATGTTAACTTTTTATTAACATTTAAAAGTAGTAAGTAATATCTACTTTCGTAATCAATTACAAACTAACGACTTATTAGTGCATTAAGCTATAAGCACTATCACCCCAGCCAACTAAGTTTCCATTTCTGAAAACCAACGGCGTACACTCGTCTTTTGTGGTGATACCATCGCCCATCGTTTTTTGAGTTCGGTAGTAAAGTACGCGATATGTGCCGTCTTGCTTTTCGAACAGTTCGTTGAAATCCGCAACGCCCATTTTTCTCAATACACTTTCGTAAGTTGTCCCTGTTTCAAGATTCGCAATGTGTTTACGATTGTTAAACTCTCTGTCTTCCCAATCAGCACCATAGTGACTATCTGAACCGCCACCTACTGATACGACACAACCTGAAAGCAAAACTGAAGATGCCAAAGCTACTGAAAGAAGAACCGTTTTCATGTGAATTCCTTAATTATGTGTGTTGTTTTTATTCGATACTACGCCTACTTTGTGAACCGACACTGAATAGACATAAATACGCTAACGTAAGAACCACTGCGTTTATGCGTGATAATGTAATTTATGATTGATAAACAAGATTAAGGCCAAAAATTAAATCATTGATTTTTATACCAATCTTAACAACTCCAATCTACGAAGGCTTTGAAAAATAGTGAAATCAGTAACTTATTAGTGAAATTGACTACGTAGACAGGCTACACTGCTACTATTCATGACTTTGAACCATTTTCGTATTATGAGTAACGCTAACCTGCAGCAACTTCACGTTTTGTGCCTTCAAATGCATAAAGAAGGAAAAACACCGTCCGTAGGCATTTTACGTGCAAAAGCTCCCTTTAAGGTGTCGGTAACCGAAGCTATTGAAGCGATAAAGCGATTTAACGCACACAAACCTGAGTTAGAGGTATCTAACGAAGAAGACGTAGCACAACATAATCCTGTCGCCACAACTGATGAGTCGGGCAATTTGCATGCACGGGTAGAGTCGTTAGAAAAAGAAGTAGCGGAGTTGAAGCGGGCGCTACATCAAATTATTAACGCCCAATAGCTTTTAGTCTTGCAGGCCGGTAATTTTAGGTCTGATTGACGTTAGTCAACGCATTAACGTCATATAGCAGGTGTAAGTTGCTCAATAAACACCGCAAGAGATGGCGCAAGAATTTTCGTAGGCTCTCTGCCAACCTGCTCGAGTGCCACTTCGCCACTTTCGTTGACAACGGTTAAAATAAAATCTTCCTCGTCAGTTAAACCAAAAAACAATGTTGGCGCTTGCCTAAGTCTTTGCTTCATCAACAAATGCCCAATCAAGTTTTGCTGAAGTCGCTCGAAATCTTCGGAATTGAAAACTTGAAGCAATTCACAGCGACCTTGCGGGGCATTAGCCTTTAAATTATCGCTGTAGTAACGAGTAAAATACTCGCAGTAGTCAGGATTTAGCTTTAGCGATAATGCCTCTTCAACATTACTGAAAGACTGCATAGGCGATTGAAGCGTAGGAGACCATCTAACAAGCTTACCGTCTTGCGCCGTCGTCTCATAGCACGGCGAGGGCCACTCGCTATCAAATGCTATCTTGAGTCCCTCGCCCTCGGCCAGTTCGACATAAGATGATACAAATTTATCTAATTGTGCTGAAATTGTTAGAGCCATTATGACGTTACCTGCGTATTTTTGGGGTACACTATACAACTAAACAGTTAAGTCAATACTGGGGTTAATTCTACTGTACTGTAAGACTGTGTGTCGCTGTGCAGTTCAACAATTTAAATCCCGCGTAGATGCATAAAAGGTTCTTATGTCGACGGACAACTCACCTCTAAAAATTACTATCTCTGCACCTGATGACCTCTCCTTGGGTAAACAGGTTGACTATGAATTTGAATATAATCCTGACTTGTTGCAAGGCGTGCCGCGCAGTCTAAGTCGTGATACATTGAACTTGGCTGGCTCAGGTTTACCTTTTGATGGTATCGACACTTGGACAGGATACGAACTTTCTTGGCTAAATTTAAAGGGTAAACCTAATGTGGCAATTTTAGAATGTCACGTTCCTATTACCTCAAAGAATCTTATCGAATCAAAATCATTTAAACTGTATTTGAATAGCTTCAACCAAACAAAATTCGCTTCAGCAGAGGACGTACGACAAGTGCTTCAAGCGGATTTGTCAGCGTGCGCAGGGGAGCCTGTCGAGGTAAAGCTAATTCTTCCAGAGCAGTTTTCTTCGCTACAATTCCAAGAATTTACCGGAACCTTGTTAGATAGCCTGGATGTAGAAATCGATCAATATTCCCCAAATACTCAATATTTGACTGTTGCGAAAAATGAAACAGGAGTTCAAGAGACGCTTGTTTCTCATTTACTTAAATCTAATTGTTTAATCACAAGTCAGCCAGATTGGGCTAGTATTCAAATTAGGTATGAAGGAAAAGCTATTGAACACGAAGGGCTTTTGAAATATCTAATTAGCTTTAGGCAACACAACGAGTTTCATGAGCAATGTGTTGAGCGTATTTACAACGACATCATGCAGCATTGTCAGCCTGATAAGTTAACCGTTTGTGCGCGTTACACACGACGAGGAGGTTTAGATATAAACCCTTTCCGTTCAAATTATGAAGCGCCTTATGCTAATCATCGTCAAGCACGTCAGTAATATAACGGTGAAGTACCTACCAACGCTACCTAAGCCGCGGCAGTAATAGCGAATTAGAACAAAGACGAGATTATGGAAGCAAAACAACTACAAACCCTAAAACAAAATAACGCGCTTCTTTGTCAGTTTATTGTGAAACTCTCAGCATTTTATGAGGGCTTCTCGGATAAGATCGATACTGAACTTAAGGTGTTACGAGGCCACCTTTCTGGCACACCTAATTTTAGTCTTGCCGCTGTGAGCATAGAGAAACTCAACAAATCACTTCAGCATCAAGAAATAACGCTTAGAAAATACAGCGTTGATACTGTTTCATCGCTAGAAGATGCAATGAAACAACTACAAAAAATAGTATTTGAAGATACTGAATTAAAAGGGTTAACTACGCAGGAATTGATTAAGCTAAATCAACCTGTAGGTGATATCTTCAGTATTTATAAACTTTATTCAAAAGCCGTTGCGCTTCACCGCATTGCGCTTAACAAGGAAATGGTTGGACTTGAGCCATCTGAAACCACAGAAACTAAGTCCACTAACAATGAAAGCACATCGGCTCGTTCGATTAAAGATGATAACCCTCACTACCGTTCTATTTTGGTTGAGCTTAATCACCTTATTGCTTCTTATGCGCAAAAAAAACCTAACGATCAGCAACTCAATGATATAAAGCAACGTCTTGATGAAGGCATGGATGAAGACCTGCTGCTTAAAAGCTGCGTTGTAATTTTGCGCATGATCGTTCAAGACGCTATGTCAGAGGCGAGCTTAACAGGAAAAGTGATTCAGAGTCTGCACCGTTCATTAGGTGAAGTGAGTAGCGACGTCAGCAATACGATCCAAGGCAGCCAAGCCCAGTTCGAGCAGCGCCAAGCTGGTAATGAGCAACTTAAACGTGACATTATTCACATCGAAGAAGCCGTATCGGAAAGCAGTTCTCTAGAAGCACTTAAAGAGCAGACACAGTTTCGCGTAGAAAAGCTTGTGACTACGTTAAGCGAGCAACAAAGCAACGACCAGCAAGGTCAAGAAGCGCTAATGGCACTGCTCTCCTCTATGCAATCGCGAATAGATACACTTCAGCAGCAAACCAGCGTCTATAAAAAGAAGCTGGCCGAACAAGCAATACAAAGCCGCACCGATCCGCTCACTCGGCTTCCAAATAGACAAGCGTATAACGAGAGACTAGAAGCTGCTTTCACTAAGTTTAAAGAAAATGGAGACTTGCTTGCGGTTGCCGTTGTGGATATCGATCATTTTAAGTCAATCAACGATAGATTCGGGCACGCAGCAGGCGATAAAACCCTTCAGGTAGTGGGTAAATTCTTAAAGCAAAGTTTGTCCGAAAATGATTTTATTGCTAGGTGGGGAGGAGAAGAGTTTGTAATGCTACTACCTCAAGCGCAGATGGCAGATATAGATAAAAAGCTTAATGACGTTAGAACTAAACTCGCTGCAATGCCGTTTAAATTCAAGCAAGAAAAAGTAAAAATCACCGCATCTTTTGGCGCAACCTGTTTCAATGACAATGATACTACCGAAACTGTGTTTGAACGCGCCGATGAGTACCTCTATAAAGCAAAACGAAACGGCCGCAACCTCGTAGTCACTGATTTAAGCACTGACTTATAGGAAGTAAAATATGAAGAAAGTGCAGCTTAACCCTGTTGGCTGGATGAGCCAGCTATCACAAGTAGAAGTTTCTCGCCTTCAAGACGCCACTAACAGCGAGCTCTTTGCTATGTTCAGAAACTGTTGCCTTGCAGTATTGAACAGCGGCGTTGACGAAGACAATTTCGAAGCACTTTTTGCTCCTTATGAAAATTTTGAAATAAAACTCATTCGTCGTGAACGGGGCGTAAAAATAGAACTCGTGAACCCTCCTGAAGTTGCTTTCGTTGACGAAAAACTCGTTCGTGGTGTGCACGAACATTTATTTGCGGTCCTTCGCGACCTGCTTTATATGGGTAACAAGTACGCATTTCTTCACCAAACCGCACCGGCTGAAGGTAACGACATCACAGACATGGTGTTTGACATGCTACGCCACGCCAAAGCGCTTGAAGGGAACGATGGCGTAAACACAATTGTCTGTTGGGGCGGCCATTCCATTAATCAAGTTGAGTACAAATACACGAAAGAAGTGGGCTATCAGCTCGGTTTGCGCGACATGAATATTTGCACAGGATGTGGACCTGGAGCGATGAAGGGCCCGATGAAAGGCGCCACCATTGGTCATGCAAAACAACGCCACAAGACAGGCCGGTATATTGGCATTTCTGAGCCGAGTATCATTGCCGCCGAGCCGCCCAACGCCATTGTCAACGAGCTCATTATCATGCCTGATATTGAAAAGCGTTTAGAGGCGTTTGTAAGACTCGGGCATGGCATTATCGTGTTTCCAGGCGGTGTAGGCACTGCCGAAGAATTACTTTATCTGCTTGGCGTTTTGATGAATGAACGCAATGCGCAGCAACCTTTTCCTTTCATTCTAACAGGGCCTGCTGGTAGCGAAGAATACTTTGAAGCCATAGACGCTTTTGTTGGTGCAACACTAGGTTCAGAAGCACAATCAAAATATCAAATCATTGTAGATGACCCAGAAGAAGTAGCACGCACCATGAATAAACACCTTGAAAAAGTGAAGAAGTTCAGAGGTGCGATGGGTGACGCATTCAGCTTTAATTGGTCATTAAAAATTGAACAAGACTTTCAACAGCCCTTTATTCCAACGCATGAGAGTATGGCCGACCTTCAACTGCACTTAGATCAAAGTAAAAGTGATCTAGCGGCCAATTTGCGCAAAGCGTTTTCTGGCATTGTTGCGGGTAACGTTAAAGCAGAAGGCATTGCTCAGATCAAAAAACATGGTCCGTTCGAGCTAACCGGTGATAGTAAACTGATGGAGAAGGTTGATACGCTACTTGAGTCGTTTGTAAAACAGCATAGAATGAAGCTACCAGGCAGTGCTTACGAACCCTGCTATGTTGTGAAAGATGGTTAAAAAAGCAGAATTATTGGCGACGCATTTGCTTACGTTTACTACTTATGTTTGGCAGGCATTTTAAGGTACACTTACGTAGAGTGTAATTAAACGAAAAAATGTTACCTGCAGCGAGCATTCTTTATCTAATGCTCTTGCTTTTGACATTGATATCCTTCACTAACATTTGAGTATAGAAAACGAGAAGTAACGGTCATGAATACCAAGGTTATTCGTCTAATTTTAGCTGGCGTCGCTTTATATGCGGTGTTTGTTTTTATGGTTATCGCTTTTTACCCCGATAAACCTGAAAATATGGATTGGAAGGACCGTGAAGAATACAACCGCGTTCAAATCACAAAATTGAAGTTGGGCAGTACCCGAGAAGAGGTGCTTGCGCTGCTAGGCTCGCCTGATATTACAGAAGCCAAGCGACAAGGTGCTACTGCAATTCAGGTTATGTTTTTTAGAACCCAACATGTGCGGGCGGACGGATTAACAACTCAAGATGAGTGCACGCCCTTACTTTTCGAAAACGATAAACTTATCGCTTGGGGTGAGGGAGCTTACTCTAGCTACCAAAAAAGTTAAAAAGGATGGAGATTGACCGGCATCATTTCCACACTTAAGCGCCTTATACATGTAGGCGAGGCTGATTTATCGGTCGAGCAGCGTATTAATCATTGGTTAAAAAACGCAAAGCGAGTATTAACGTTGGTTAACGCCAATCCAGCGCTCGCTGCAGCCACCCTTCACATCGAAAATGACTTACCTAAGGGCACACAGCAACTTTTATTGCTCGCACTATTCGGCAAGCTGTGTCGATTTAACGATCATTATTTACAGCACGTTCTCGCATCTATGCTCGCCACCCTTTGGATGTCAGATAGCAATACGCCCCGCGATACGATTCCAGATGTGCTTCGCTTTTTGCGTCAGCACAATCTGGCTATTTGGTTAGATACGATAAAGTTACAAAAAGCGTTTCGAAGTGATAAACAAAGTCAATATATCGCCGACAACCGGCTCAATTTAGCGCAAAGGCTTTGTCTTCTGGCAGGTGTTTTCGCCAATGGAAAGAAAAAAGCTGACTACAAAATAGTGTTTTCACGCGTTGCAGTTCGCCTACCCGCGCACCATAGACATCATTTATCCCATCTTATCCCTCTTTTCGACGGCTTACTTCCCGGCGCAAAAGTTTATGCTGAAGGCGTACCTGGCGCTTTGGTAGATATTCAGCAAAATCATGGATTTGTTTTCATGCTAAGTAAGGATGATGAAGATGGTAAATGGCTACCTTTATCGTCTATTCGCGCTCCCGTTTCTCTCTCACTACCTTTTGAACACTTTGTTGCGCTATACACAGACACTGCCCACGCCAGAGTAAACAGAGGCGGAGTACCATTTCTACCGTCCACATTTGCAATACAACACCCACCAAAAGCCCTTATTACCATTATTGATGAGTTGCAGAAGCGAGATGTTGTTATTGATGAGTTGTGTGAGAAGATTGAAAAAGTGCCCACCTTTAATCACTTTTTGATCCATACTGCGAGCAAAGACAACAGGCTACAACTTCCGGTTAAGAGCATAAAACAGGCGGTATTAACGTATGGTATAGAGCGCGTGGGCGATATGCTCATCCAGTTTGCTCTGTTAGAACGGCTCACTCAAAATCAATTCCCTTTGATGGGAATGTGCAAACAAATCACGCTTCTTGCGTGTTCATTTGCAAGTTATTTTGCTCAAATTGCAGATTCCAAATTTACGCCACAATCAGCGGCATTAACAATGACGTTTATTTGCACTCCGCTGTTCACACTACCAGGCTTTAAGGTGTCTCAGTGCTTGCCTGTCGACCTAACCAAAACCGTTTCAATCAACAACGCATTTAGCGTTAAAAGTGACACGCCATGGCTCGCAATAGCTTCTGAACTTGCCGGAAGTTGGCATCAGAGCTCGACATGGCGTGCTGTTATCCACCAATGCGGGAAGTTGAGCTCTGACGTTCCAAAATCAATCCAAAAAGAACAAACGATTTTGGTGTTAAGTTTTGCCCTGACAAAAGCCTGTTTGTTTAATCGAAATATTTGTTCCCTCCTTCAAGATATAAAGGTAAAAACGCTTTTAAATATTCTTGGTATCAAGCGCGAAGATATATCTGCAGCACTCGAGTCCAATGGACACTTGCTTTTTTGCCCTCTGGTCGTCTAACGCTGTTGGACCTTTCTCAGCCGCATTACTCCCAAATATCAATATTTAATCCCTACCCGCTTCAATTAATCTTTACGAATGGCTATAACTTGCGCCAGCTATCATATAAAATACGGCAACTTTTGCAGTGCTTTACCCTTTTTCCCTACATTTTCCATTATAATAAGTAAGCAGGCAGAATTTGGCGCTAAAAGCGTCACGCTAAAAATTGAATAAACCTAACGATTTTGACAACAGAATTACCAGAGGATCCCTCCACATGACTCAGCAACGTATTACAGTCATTCGCGGTGACGGCATTGGCCCGGACATTATCGATGCAACCACAAAAATTTTAGATAAGGTTGGCTGTGACTTTGCCTATGACTATGCCGATGCGGGCTTAGTTGCACTGGAAGAACATGGCGAGCTACTACCTCAAGAAACATTAGACCTGATCGCTAAAAACAAAGTTGCCTTAAAAGGCCCATTAACCACCCCTGTTGGTGAAGGCTTCACATCTATCAACGTAAGTCTTCGTAAACAGTTCAAGCTGTACGCAAACCTTCGTCCAGTAATGTCTTTCAAAGGCACTAAAGCACGTTACGAAGATATCGACATCATTACCGTTCGTGAAAACACGCAGGGTATGTATTCTGGTCTTGGCCAAGTTGTTTCAGAAGACGGTAATGAAGCTGAAGCAATGAGTAAGATTACTCGTGACGGCGCTGAAAAAATCGTAACTTTTGCTTACGAACTTGCCCGTCGCGAAGGCCGCAAGAAAGTCACAGCTGTTCATAAAGCTAACATTCTTAAATCAACTTCAGGCTTGTTCCTAAAGGTTGCCCGTGAAGTTGGTGAGCGTTACCCAGACATCGAATCAGCGGAAATGATTGTTGATAACTGCTGTATGCAGCTTGTTATGAATCCGCACCAGTTTGACGTTATTGTTACGACGAACCTTTTCGGTGACATCCTATCTGACCTATGTGCCGGTCTTGTCGGTGGCCTTGGTATGGCACCTGGCGCGAACATTGGTGAAGATTGTGCAATCTTTGAAGCGGTTCACGGCTCTGCACCCGATATCGCAGGTAAGAACCTAGCTAACCCGACGTCAGTAATCTTGGCTGCGGCACAAATGCTTGAGTACCTAAATATGGGTGATAAAGCAGAGAAAATTCGCACAGCACTGAAAGATGTAATCGAGTCTGGCGATCGCACAACTCGTGACCTTGGTGGTGAGGCTGGTACAACAGAATTCACGCAAGCGCTTCTTGACCGCCTATAAGCATTTTGGCTTACACCTTTTAATCATTTTAAAACGGGCTTTCTAGCCCGTTTTTTATTCACTTTTCCCGCTTTTTTTAATAAAAACTGTACTAAAACTGGACTACCGCTTTTTCACCCCGCCTTTATCATCTTATGTGTACACGCTGAAGTATGCCGAATTTTCTAACTATGGGATTAAGTGAGTCGTATGCCGTCTCGACTTAGCCTATTTAATGTTAAGAATTAGAAAATCTGTGTGTTTAAGGTACACCTTTTAATCTCAATTAGCTAAATTGCAGCGCCGATAACGTTTATGGCGCGTTTAGCTACATACAAGGAAAGATGATGAAAAAATTAATTTCAGGTTTACTCGTACTATCTGCACTTGCCATTCAAGCGCCAGCGGTTAGTGCTCAACAAGCGGATAGCGAAAATGCTCGGTTTAATCAAGATACAGACCAGCAACAACGTATCGATTTAAACTCAGCGACCGTAGAGCAATTGATCACCCTACCCGGCGTTGGACAATCTAAAGCAAAAGCAATTATTAAATATCGAGAAGAAGTAGGACCGTTTCTTGAAGTCGCACAGCTAACCCAAGTTAAAGGGATTGGCGAAAAGATGCTTAACAAAATAGAAAGCTATGTACAGGTAAGATAGATGAGCTAAAGCGAATAAGCGGTACGCTGGCTCCCCGTATAAAAAATGCGCCGTAAAGGCGCATTTTTTATCGTTTTAAACTATTTGATAGCCCTAGTCTGTTGTTCCCTAATATATAGTACGGGTCAACAAACCCTAATAGAACTATTTTACTACAGAAGCTAAATACTCTTTAAATTCGTCGCCTAACGACGGGTGACGTAACGCATATTCAACATTAGCTTTCATGTAACCCAACTTACTGCCACAGTCATGACTCTTACCTTTCATGTAGTAGGCATCAACTTGTTCAAGTTTCATCAATGCATCAATAGCATCGGTCAGTTGTACTTCACCACCCGCTCCTGGAGGAGTGAACTCTAACAGATCCCAGATTTTTTCTGACAGTACGTATCTTCCTACCACAGCAAGGTCAGAAGGTGCTTCGTCGCGAGGCGGCTTCTCTACCATTTTGTGGATCTTAGCTGACTCACCTGGCGCAATAGCCGCGCCGTCTAGATCTGCGATACCAAATTTAGAAATATCTTCGTCTGGTACCTGCTCAACCATAACCTGACTTACTCGACTGGTGTTAAATTTGGCAACCATGTCTGCAAGGTTATCCTTTTTAGGATTACTTGCTGCATCATCAATGATGACGTCAGGTAATACTACCGCAAATGGCGCATCGCCTATTAATGGGCGCGCGCACAACACGGCGTGCCCCAACCCGTTAGCAACACCCTGACGGATATGCATGATAGTTACATCTTTTGGACAGATTGACTGAACTTCTTCTAACAGTTGGCGTTTTACACGCTTTTCTAGCGTGGCTTCAAGCTCAAAAGAGGTGTCAAAGTGGTTTTCAATGCTGTTTTTACTCGCGTGAGTTACTAGGATAATTTCTTTTAGCCCTGCAGCAACACACTCGCTTACTACATATTGAATCAGCGGCTTATCAACCACTGGTAACATCTCTTTAGGAATGGCTTTTGTTGCTGGAAGCATTCTTGTCCCTAGACCCGCCACAGGGATTACCGCTTTTTTAACCTGACTCATTAGTTAATATCCTTCTTAAAATCCTAATTACACGCTCAAGTCGACATCTCGTCGTCAATTCTTCCTTAAGCTGGTTGTATTCGATGTTGTTATCAAGAGTAATGCAATCGATGTTCCAATTACCCTTTTAGAGCATTAATGTCTTGAAAGTGGGCATTACAGCTTTTAACCACCGTTAAACGCACAAAATTTGGGATAAATAATATCTAATGCACCAAATTAGTGAAAGGGTGACGCGAAAATTTTTCACTGTACCTGCTCGTTAATTAGCGGCACGTTGCCAAATGCCGACGCTATTTAACGATTTTATCGGGTTGAATCGGGCCAGTGCGACGTTTGAAGCCATCTTTGAGCCCTAAACGCATGTATTTGCCTCTCTCATGTCCCTGATCAAAACAAAATCGATTAACAATGTACCTTACGGGTATTGCACAAACATGACGAAGCTTCCAATAAAGTGGAACATAACGACGTCTTGCTAGAATTAATACATTCCGAAATTGGTAGTAGAGCCTAGTGGGTGCCCCTTGCTTAAAGGTAATTCCACACACCTTGACTCTGTCATCGCCCTGTCGATGAGGCATACAGGCGCTAAGCGACTGATAAATAGTCATGCCCTTGGCTCGTGCACGCCAGCACCATTCGTGATCGACGCCGTCAATAAATAGGCCATTCTCTTTTTCTCCTACTCGTTCAAAAGCGTAGCGAGAAAGGAGCATGCCTGAAGCTATTATTTGTTTTACTTCTTTTAAGCTATCAGAAACTTTTTTGCCTTTTTGTAAAACACCTTGGTCAACGCAATCTGAAAATTGACAGTAAATAGATGGGCCTATGGCTGCAATCGAAGCGCTTTCCTCCAAAGTTCTAAACTGCTGCAATAACTCAACGGCAATAGTGGGCGTAAATAAACTATCTTGGTCTAGTAAAAATGCATATTCGACGCCTTTGTCAAAAAGCGTTTTCAAGCCAATATTTTGGGCTTTAGCAATGCCCACATTGGTACCACAATGAATGTATGTGAAACGGGGATCACTAAGGCGGTCGTCAGCACTGGCCGTGTTATCAACGAAAACTAAATCCCACTCAGGCGCGCTAAAAGCCCTAATGACCTCAGAGACGTGACTAAAATCCGGATTATAGAGTATGACGACTACGCCTGTTTTCAATGCTTACCAAACCTCTCTAGTAAGTGACGGTCGAGTTTATACGCTAGTTTCACGACTTTACCGGGCATTAAGCGCAACGACAACACACCGCATGCATAGAAAAAATTATAGGGGGAATATTGCTTTAGCTTGGTTATCGCGTATATCCGCGCTTTGAACTCATTGAGTGACTTACTTAAACCGCGGCGCTTATAAAAATTATTCACTCTTCTAAACTTTAACAAACGGTCCTTTAAATTCCTGAAAATATACCCTTGTGAAGCAAGAGTAATCCAGAAAAAATAGTCTTGAGTGTTAAGTAAGTCACCATTGTATCTGTGCCCATCGAGAAACACATTGTACCGAATAACTACGGTAGGATGATTGAGAGAACAACGCCTTGGTAATATCCGCGTGATCTGCTTGTGAGATGCCGGCATAACCCGTGCTCCGACCTTCTTGCCACTTTCGTTGACTTCAGTCAGCGCTGAGCCTAATACAGAAATATTACTGTGCTTTTTCAGATAAGTGATTTGGCGCAAAAGGCGGTGCTCTTCAGAGATATCGTCTGCGTCCATTCTCACAAAATAAGAGGGGTTAAACTGCAAACCAAAATCGATGGCAGAATTCATACTACTTGCAAGGCCGATATTTTGGCTGTTTTGCGCTAGAACAATTCTATCGTCGTTTTCGGCTGCGCTTTGAAGCACTTGAGTTATAGGCTTAGGCACCGGCCCATCGATGACAATGACGAAAAGAAAATCCGAGTAGGTTTGCTCTAATATGCTTTCAATAGATTCTTGAAGCCATCTAGCATTGTCCGCCTGGTAAACGGCCATGGCGACAATCGATTCAACGTGATTTTTTTTATTTTCGTTATGAATAACAGAGAATTGATTTATCAAGAATTTTTTACCAGCAAAAAGAGTAACAAAGAAAATAAAAGCGCTTTTATGCGCTTCTTTTTTGAAGGTATGTTACAGAGATTTCCCTAAACCCGCCACGGGTTTTACCTAATCTAAGATCTAAACCGCTTAACAAAGCGAAGTACGCTCCAAATATGCTGGATCACAAGACTATAAATCATTAGGAGCACCACGAAACCATAAAACATCACCGCTTCTGGCACGCGATAAACTTCACCCAGTATACCGATTAGGCAATAGCATGCGCCCATCACCAATATAGCTACCAGCGACTGCCTACTACTTAACCCTGCTCGCATGAAAATATTGTGAAGGTGCTGCCTGTCCGGCTTCAACATTGACTGCCCCTTGCGCGCACGGCGATACATGATCGCAGCCATATCCATTAAAGGCAGTCCAACAAGCCACACCGCCGTTATCGGCCTAAACGCAGCCGTATCACCTTGGGTGTGATCAACGAGCAGCCATACAATAGTGAGGCCGACAAACATACTGCCTGCATCACCCATAAATATCTTGTTTCCTTTGAATCCTTTCCAACTTAAATTAAAAGCAAGGAAAGGTACGATTGCGGCGACGATGATAAGCGGCTCCATAATCGACGCGCCATTACCAGTAAAAATCAAAAAGCCTGCAACGGTAAGCAATATAACCAAGCTCATACCACCTGCAAGACCATCGATACCGTCGATCATATTAAATGCGTTGATAATACCAACCACACAAATGATGGTGAAAAAATATCCACCGAGGTCGAGCAGAACTTCGCCTGTGCCAAAGATATTGCCTAATGAAGTAATATAATTTTGTGCGCTCCATGCCATGATGGCGGCCACACCAAATTGACACATAAGGCGACCTTTCGCACTTAGATCAAAGCGATCATCCAGCATACCAAGCAATACCACGAAAGCAGATGCTGTAAAGAAGAGTGGATTGTTCTTCATCCATACATCGGTCGCGACGCTTGCAACAAGTACGGCCATGAATATAGCAACGCCCCCTGTTAACGGGATAATACCTGCGTGGCGTTTACGTGCTGTAGGTTGATCAACTAAGCCAAACTGATGCGCTAAAGGCGTCATCACCACTAAAAGAATTAGGGCTACGAAAAATGCAGTAAAAAGCGGGACGAACTGCAAGTACGCTAGCATAAAACACACAACCTCTCGTCACCGGTTACCGAAACACGCGAGCTTTCCAGACTGACCAATGCACTTGTAAATTTGTTTAAAAAGCTCAATATCGATTCCATATTCGTACAACTTCCATTTCTTCCAGCGCGGTGAGGGTTTATCGTTATAACTATGCGGGTCGAAAACTGCCATATGATATAAAACATTTGTTTAAGTAACCACCCCAATTGCAAAATTATCGTTTCAAAACATTTCGTAATAGTTACAGTTTTAACTACGATTACCACGTACAATTATCACGCTAATTGCCACATGAAGCCGTTTGGTGACATCGCAGTTACTCTCAAATACAAAATCTAGACGTACCACAAGCTAAATTATTTCACTAACTATTAAATTTTCTACTTATTGTGAACTTTCCAATAACAATTTAGTCATTTTGAAGTCTTAAACCGTAGCGCTATTGCGATAGCAAACATGCTTTTTTTAAAACTTATGTTATCCTAGCGCGAAATTGCTATATGGATATGAAGGCTAATGTTCAAACAATTCCAACGTTTAATTTTGCCGTTCGCACTAATTGTGAGCGCAGCAGGGTGTACAAACTCACCTACAGTTACCGAAGCTGACATACCCTTGGTGCACTCTTCCCTTGCATATTCCCTAGCGCCGGAAAAAGAGTCTGCAATAAATATTCCAAAAGCCAATATTTATTTTGATAAAAAAGAATCTTTTTCAATACGCTTTGGTGGCTATGATTACGAAGCCACCAAGCACTACATTTCAGCCACTGGCAATAAGTGTATCCGCTTTTCTTTACAAGACAGTGACTCTGTTCAGACTGATGCACAGCGCAAAGTAACCACTTGCCAGCGGGATGGGCGATGGAAAGTAGTTTCTCCTCTCGTAGTTTCAGCTACCGCGCAAGGTGAATAAGTTAATGAAGTTTATGGATATAAAAAACACAATCAAAACGCTTTCAGTAACAGCGTGTTCAGCAGTAATTGGCTGCTTTTTTTTACAACCTGTTTTCGCACAAAGTGTCGAACAACTACAGCAGCTAAGAGAAAGGGCTCAACAATCGCAAAGCGGAGGCGCTGCGCAGTCAGTCTCTCCTCTTAGTATCTCAACACAGCGAACTTTACCTGGCGCAACGGGTTCAGCAAGTTCTATGGGGCAATTCTCCACACAGCCGCGAAACGGTGTAAATTTACCTGGAGAACCTACTATTGAGACGGTTTTCCCTGCCCAAGCTCCTATGGAAAACCCACCATTTGCTGCAAACCTATTTATTGGTGGATTTGAATCAGAGCGCAGTTCAGGCTTAAACGACAATTACTTAGTAGCACCTGGCGATAAAATAAATATTTGGTTATGGGGCGCGGTTAACTTCTCTAGCGTAGTTACCGTAGATAACCAAGGCAATATTTTTATTCCTAATATTGGCCCTATTCGAGTAGCAAATACACCAGCAGGAAGCGTTAACCAAACGGTTACAGCGAAAATCAGGCAGGTGTATACCAATGATGTGAATGTTTACGTGAACCTTCTCACCTCTACACCGGTGTCTATATTTGTATCAGGGCCAGTGTTACGCCCCGGTCAATATGCCGGCCTTGCCTCGGATAGCGTACTTTATTATTTAAAGCGTGCAGGCGGCATCGACTTCCAGCGTGGCAGTTTTAGGCAAATAGATGTAGTTCGCAACGGCAAGACAGTAGCGACCGCAGACTTGTATGCTTTTTTTAGAAGTGGAAAGCTTCCAGAAGTATCTTTCAAAGATGGCGACACTATTTTAGTGCACCCAATTGGCAACACTATCGTTGTTGAAACCGGAGCTCGCAATAGCTTTACCTTTGAATTTTTAAATGAAGAGCTTAACGGTGGCGTGGTTAATTACTTTGCACGTCCTGGTGAATTTGCATCACACGCTTCAGTATCAGGGGTTCGAAATAATAAACAGTTCGCTCGTTACTTAGATTTAAAAGAATTTGCCTCTTTAGCGTTAAGCGCGGGCGATACGGTTGAATACATTGCCGACTACGAACCTCAAATTTACCGAATCAATGTTGCTGGCGCTTTCGCAGGTGCATCACAAATTATGGTTGATAAAGGTGCACGCCTACTTGACGTGTTAGACCATATTGAAGCTGATACCACGCTTTCTGACACACAAAATATTTACCTACTTAGAGAAAGTGTTGCCGTTAAGCAAAAGGAAATCATTGAAGAAGGTCTACAGCGTCTTGAGAGAAGCATGTATACCGCTCCGATAAGCTCGACTGGTGAAGGTGCTATACGCGCTCAAGAAGCACAGCTTGTCGCAGACTTTATTGCACGAGCAAGGCAAGTCGAACCCCAAGGCCGCGTTGTTGTATCTGAAAATGGCGACATAGCTAATATTTTGCTTGAACCTAACGATACCATTGTCATTCCTGAAGTGACTGACTTGATACATGTAGGCGGTGAAGTACTACTACCACAATCTGTGGTGTTTAACCCAGATGCGACTACTGAAGATTACGTAGCTTGGGCCGGCGGCTTCACTGAGCGCGCTGAAGATGAGCGTATACTTATTGTTCGCAAAAACGGTAATGTTACTTTTTCAAGCGTGAACGACTCATTCCTTTCAAGCGATGAAAGCAAGCTTGAGCCAGGGGATCAGATTATCGTTCTGCCAGCAATTGATACCAAGGTACTACAAGCTGTTAAAGATATTACCCAAATCGTTTATCAAATTGCTATTGCAGCTAACGTCGCTACTGATTAGGCATGGTAACGTTTAAAGATCAGCTCTATGCATGGAGAGGCGTAATTTTTGCGCTTTTTCTGCGGGAGCTTCAAAGTAAATTTAATGATAAGTTTGGGTTGGGATGGGCATTCCTGGAACCTTTTGCGTTTATCTTCGCGCTCTCTTATTTACGTGGTTTAATCAGTGGCGACGATATTCACTCTATACCTCTTTTTCTGTTTATGATGATTGGTATGGTGGGCCTGCAATCTCTGACTACATGCCTACAATCAGTTTCAACGTCCGTGCGAAGAAATAAGCCGCTCTATGCGTTCAGGCAAGTTCAACCTATTTCAGCAATACTTACAGCTGGCTTCCTCGAGTTTTCAGTAAAGGTTGTGGTTGTTGCATTACTATGTCTTGCACTTTACCTGATGGGTGAGACCTTTACGGTAAACGACCCATTGCTGCTGATATCTTTATTTCTACTTTTATGGGTATTCTCTATATCCATTGGGATGATCTTTGCTATTGCTGCCGCATTCGTACCAGAAGTTGATAAAATTAAATCAATGCTGACTCGCCCGTTAATGTTTATTTCGTGCGTATTTTTCAGCTTGCAAGATTTGCCCGAAGAGTATTGGCCGTATCTGACATGGAACCCGCTTGTACATTTCAATGAGCTCGCGCGCTATGCATGCTTCGAGTCCTACGGGACCAAAGGGGTGTCGTTAAGTTTTGTTGTAGAAATTACCATCGCCTTCCTATTTCTAAGCCTTTCGATGTACCACATCACGTGGAAGAGGGTGCTATCTCGATGATCAAAATAGAAAACTTAACCAAGAGCTATCCCAGCAAGATGGGACCTCAGTATATTTTTAAAAATCTAAATTTTGACTTCCCAACCGAGAATAACGTCGCAATTCTAGGTAAAAATGGCGCAGGTAAGTCAACTCTTTTCCGCATGCTAGCTAAGAGTGAATACCCTGACAAAGGCCGCGTTTTAACAAACAAATCTATGTCGTGGCCAGTGGCTCTGCAAACCGGTGTGCACCCGCAAATGACCGGGCGTGAAAACACGCGCTTTGTCGGACGGATCAATAACGTTAAATCCCTCCCAGAATACGAAGAAAAGGTACAACAGTTCGCTGAGTTAGGTAAACGCTTTGATCTTCCCGTTCGCACCTACTCGTCGGGCATGCGTGCCAAATTGGTGTTTGCGTGCTGCATGAATATTAATTTCGATATTTACCTTATCGATGAAGCGACATCGGTAGGCGATCCGCTTTTCAGAAAAAAAGCACGTTTATCGCTTAAGGAAAAAAGCGAGCAGGCCGGCGTTATTATGGTAAGCCATGAACTTGACCAAATTCGGGAGTTCTGTACCTCTGCCGTCATCATTGATGATGGCAGACTCACTTATTATCACGATCTTGAAGAAGGCATCGACGTTTATACGCAGGATGCAGACAATAAGAAATCACTTAAATAGGTTCGAATCACAGTGGAAAAATCTCTTACACAGCTCAATGCCCTTCTAAGCAAACACAAAATGCTTTTGCTTGTACTTCCATGGGTACTTTACGCCGCCTATCTGGTTTTGTGGGCTGCGCCACAATACGAAAGTAAAAGCCAACTTATCGTTAAATCAAGCGATGGCGGCAGCAGCTTTGACCCATCTTCCCTATTGATGGCTGCTGGTGTTTCTGGTGCATCAGGCGGCACAGAAAGTCAGCTTGTAGAAGCTTATATTCAATCTGCCGATATGATTAAGTATCTGGATGGCACGATTGGGCTTCGAGAACACTATATGTCAGGCAAAGCCGACATGTTTAGCGGCCTGTCGTCTTCTCATAAGCAAGAAGACTTTTACCAGTTTTACTTAGACCATATTGAGGTAAGCGTTGATTCAGCGTCTTCCGTAATTAGCCTGCGTACCCGTGCTTTCGACGCTGAATACGCCCAAATAATCAACCAAGCTATTGTTGATAAAGCGGAAGAGTTTATAAATAACATCAACAATAATTTGGCCAAATCGAAGCTCACTTTTGCCAAAGGTGAACATGAGATTGTTGAGCAAAAACTTCAACAAGCAAAAACAGAAATTCTGGGGTTCCAGTCTAAATACAACGTGCTAGACCCTACTGCTGAAGGTGCAGCGTTTCAGCAAATCGCTTTTTCATTGGAAGCGACTCTTGCTCAGAAAAAAGCTGAGTTAAGCACGATGTCGACCATGATGTCTAACGTTGCACCCGAAGTGATTAACATTAAGCGAGAAATAGCTGCGCTACAAAAAGAAGTAGAAAAGCAAAAGGAGCGAATCAGTACTGCTGAAGGGGAAAGTGAAGCTCTGTCAGTCAGTGAGCTTATGGCGCAATACAGCAACCTACAGGTTCAGCTTCAGTTGGCTATTCAAGCATACTCTTCATCGCTTATTACACTAGAAAACGCGCGCGTAGAGGCATATCAAAAATTGCAACACTTGGTAACCGTAGAATCACCTACACTTCCCGATGATAATGCTTACCCAACGGTTATCTATAACCTGGTTCTTTTCGGTGTCTCATTGCTGCTTATTTACGGCATCGTAAGAATTGTAGTGGCTACTATCCGCGAGCTTTAGTACCTCCATCAGTTCAGCGAGCAAACGATTCAATCGACTAAGTCGTTCAAGACTTAGTCGATTGACAATGCTTTAATGAAGTTTGTCGCCCAAATCTTGTGTCTTTGAGCAAGCTCTAGTATAAGAAGCTATCCGCCTTACGGACTACTATCAAAGAGCCTATCCTATAAGTGCTCTACAATAACAACCATAAGCAATATGGAATTAAAATATAATTATGAAATCATCTAACGATACGAGCTTTTTTGGCCATCCAGGGGGCCTAAGAACGCTATTCTTTACAGAAATGTGGGAGCGCATGAGTTACTACGGTATGCGCGCGCTACTTGTGCTTTTCATGACCGCGAGCTTGCAAACCCAAGGGTTGGGCTTTACCGTTGCGACGGCTGGCGCAATCTACGGCCTATACACAGGTGCGGTATATTTCCTAGGCTTACCAGGTGGATGGTTAGCTGACCGCTTGATTGGTGGTAAGAACGCCGTATGGTACGGCGGTATTATCATCTTCGCAGGCCACGTAGTACTCGCCATAGACTTGCAAAACCTTTTCTTCGTAGGTCTTATCCTTGTTGCTTCGGGTACTGGCTTACTAAAACCTAACATTTCTGCGATGGTTGGCCAGCAATATGGCGACGACGATGGCCGTCGTGACAGTGGTTATGCGCTGTATTACATGGGCATTAACATCGGTTCACTCATTGCCTACCTAGTTACCGGTTATTTACAGGAAAACTGGGGCTGGCACTACGCATTTGGTGCAGCTGCCATTGGTATGGCAATCGGCCTAATTCAATATTACTTTAGCAACCGTTCGTTATCGTCAGATTCTGTTGCTCCTGCAAACCCATATCAAGGTGCCGCTAAACAGCGCGCCTGGATGGGCGTTTGGGCTGTGGTTGCCCTTGCTGTTGTGGTCATTGTGCTTGCGCACATGGGCACTATCGTTATTGAGCCAGTTGCCCTTGCTCAACAAGTTGCCGTTGTATTTACCGCCATTTTCTTCCTTTACTTCGGTTTTATTTATTTCAAAGGTCAGCTAAGCGACAACGAGAAGAAGCGCATGTGGGCGCTGTTCTTAGTATGTGTTGCTTCAGCGTGTTTCTGGTCTGGTTTTGAGCAAGCAGGCTCTTCGTTAAACCTATTTGCGCAGAACTACACTGACCGCGTACTTGAAAGCGGCTCGCTACTTACATCTTGGTTCGGGATGGACGCTATTCCAACAGTATGGTTCCAGCTTTCAAACTCGCTATTTATCATTATTTTGTCACCTTTCTTCGCTGCACTTTGGATTAACCTTGCGAAGCGAATGATCGACCCGTCGTACACCATCAAATGTGCTATCGGTATCGTTATTATGGCATCGGGCTTTTTGGTAATGTTTATGGCGTCACAATACGCTGCTCAAGGCCTCAAAGTTGCGCCTATGTGGCTTGTTACAACCTACTTCTTACACACTGTTGGTGAGCTTTGCTTAAGCCCAGTTGCACTAAGCGCCGTAAGTAAGCTTTCGCCTAAGCGTTTTGCAGGGCAAATGATGGGGGTATTTGTACTTACCTACTCTATCGGAAACATCATTGCGGGCTTGCTTTCTGGTAACTTTGATCCAGAGAAGGTTGAGCAAATGCCTGACCTGTATCTTCAAATTGCCTTATTTAGCATTGCCATCGCTATCGTGATTGGTTTAATGAGCTTTAAATCTCGTTTCTGGGAAAAAGCAGGTATTGAAGAAAAGGCGTAATTTATTATTAGCATGTTTTAAGTGCTGACCAATTACCCTACAATAACCGCCGCAACGTAACGTTCCGGCGGTTTTTTTATTTAAGGTTTCGAAATAAAGGCTTAGAGCAAACCAATGAAGTTTTATTTTTCTACAAGAGACATTCCTGCCTTACAAGGTCTCCCTTTAACAGAGCGCGTTAAGTTGCTCGACCAAGCAGCAAAGCGGCTCTCTGTTCCAGAGAAGACTTTACTGAATGTTCTAAAGTTACTCGTTATCGTGCCTGTGTTTGCGTTTATTCTTCAAACCGCGTCAAATTGGACCTCGTTACTGTGGGCTTTTGTGGTATTTTTAGTTTATCCATTGGTTGTAAAACCTATTCAATATTCCATCTGCGCTAAATACATTGCGCAACCGTCGAGCAAGGAGAATGCATGAAGACCATCTTAGTCACTGGTGGTGCAGGCTATATAGGTAGTCACACAGTTTTACAGTTACTTGAACAAAACTACGGTGTTGTTGTACTCGACAACTTAGCTAATTCAAGTGCTGAGTCATTGCGTCGCGTTGAAGCACTGACAGGTAAGTCGGTTGCATTTGTTCAAGGTGACATTCGCGATACCGCCGTGTTAGATGACATATTTAGCGAGCATAATATTTATGCTGTTATTCACTTTGCGGGCTTAAAAGCCGTTGGCGAATCTGTACAAAAGCCCCTTTCGTATTACGAAAACAACGTGTATGGCACGCTGACGCTATGTAAAGCCATGCAGAAGCACAATGTAAAGAATATTGTATTTAGCTCCTCTGCTACGGTTTACGGCGACCCAGCATCGCTACCGCTACGCGAAGACATGGCCACAGGCCAACCGACTAATCCTTATGGTATGTCGAAGCTTATGGTTGAACATATGCTTAGCGATCTTTACGTGTCGGACAACGAGTGGAACATTGTATTACTTCGCTACTTTAACCCAGTGGGTGCGCATGAGTCAGGTCAAATTGGCGAAGATCCTAACGGTATTCCGAACAACTTAATGCCTTATATCTCTCAGGTAGCTACCGGTAAGCTAGAGCAGCTAAGCGTGTTTGGTGACGACTACGATACCGTTGATGGCACAGGCGTTCGCGACTACATTCATGTTGTAGACCTTGCCAATGGTCACTTAAAAGCGCTCGATCGTCTGAACCTCAACATGGGCTTGGACAAATACAACCTGGGTACTGGCCAGGGCTATTCAGTCATCGAAATGATCAAGGCTTTTGAAAAAGGTTCGGGGAAAACCGTATCATATAAGATTGCACCGCGCAGAAACGGCGATGTGGCAGCCTGTTATGCCGATCCGACTAAAGCTGCTACAGAGCTCAACTGGCATGCTGAAAAAGGTTTAGAAGACATGTGTGCAGACACATGGAACTGGCAGTCGCAAAACCCGATGGGCTACCCAAAGGACTAGCTTGTTATTTGAACGCTGCCAATAGGCTTGTTCACATACCAAGAATAACAAAGCCATGCTGTTGAGCATGGCTTTTTTGTTTGAGCATTATAGCTAGGGTGACGTTGAGGTTGAGATTAGATAATACTAAATAACCCCTTCCCCCGAATTTTACCCGAATTCGTCCTATTTATTACTCTACTCTCTAATTGCCGTCTTTCGACTTAGAGTCTTTTTCTTTTAGCTTAGCTTTCTCACTGTCATAAGCAGGCGCATCTTCTGAATCTGTAGTCTCTTCGACAGCTTCCTCTGACGCTTCTTCATAGCTATCAAAGTCGCTGCCTTCCAGCATGGCTTCGAAATCAGCAAAGTCATCTAGCTGCTCTTCATCTATCGCTTTGTCACCACTTTTGCCATCAGTAACGCGGAATTCTAGATTCTCAAAATAAGCATTTTTTACGAAAGCATAATCGTCAACTGACTGCTCTAGCTGCGCTTCTTGATCGAGTAATTGCGCTCTTGTTTCAAGTACCGAAATACCGATACGCGCTAAGTTTACAGAGCCTTCAAGTAACGACATTGGAAACGCAAAACCGTCAACATAATCACCGGTAAAGCTTCGCGGATCGCTTGGGCCTAAAAACGGCAGCATTAAGAAAGGCCCAGTATCTAATCCCCATACAGCTAGAGTTTCACCAAACTGCTCGCGTTTACGCTCAATGCCAATTTTTGACGCGACATCAAACGTGCCAACTAACCCTACTGTGGTGTTAATTAAAAAACGAGCCAAGCTATCTAAGCCATCATCAACCTTGCCTTGAAACATATTATTCAAAAAGTTCGCAGGCTCTTGTAGGTTGTCCGTGATGTTCACCAAACCAGTTCGCGCAGGCTGAGGCATCACAGTCACGTAGGTAACTGTAATAGGGCGCAAGATGTAGGCATCCAACACATCCCAGTTAAAGTTCCAAATCTCACGGTTAACCGGTTCAAGTGGATCCCGTGGGTCCGATGTGTCCACTACAGCAGCGTTTGAATTAGCCTCCTGCGATTGAGGCAGCGCATTGTTGGTCGCACAGCCACCTAGAAAACCTGCGGCAATAATCAACCCGGTCGCGAGTGATTTAGACAAGTCCATACTTATAATTCCTTATCAATAATAATGCTTAGTGAAGATAGCTGATTGGCAGCAACGCTTGCATTCACACTTCCCTGCCATTCTCCCTGAGCTACCGCCACATTGCCATCTTCCGATAGCCTTGCGGTAACCACTACATCAGAAAGCGCAGCAAGTGTAAACTGTGGCATCATAGCGTTTTCGGTAGTTAATGTTACAGAAACCGGAAAGTCACCTATTGGCAACTTAACCACTGCAGCAGGCATTCTATTATCTGAGCTGGCATCTTGAGCAAACACAATTAAAAAGCCTTCTTTAGGCGCGTTTTCTTTAGCGTTATCGGATAAATTAACGGTGATAGTAAAACCAGTAACGGCCTCCTTGTTATCGCCTTGTACATCCGTCTTACCCGTAGGTTCTGCATTAGAGCTTTGCAACGCTACCATTTCGCTGGTATTTCCCTCTAGTTCTTTTATGCGTACAACCAAACGCTGGGCCATGTCGCTATCTGCTGGTAATTTTCCTTCAACTTGTTGATAAAAACGGCGGGTATTAGCAAGGTCACCAAGTTGAGCCGACACCACTGCCATCATAAGCGCGAGATTATCATTCTCAGGGTTATCATTAAGCAAGCCTAATAAGATAGATTGTGCTCGTTCCAGATTGTTTACATCACCTGTGGTCATCAAAGCCTGAGCTAGCGTAATGCGATTCGCAGCGTTAGACGGCGCCAAGCTCACTGCTTTATCGATAGCTTCAATGGCCTGTACTTCTTGGCCAATACTCAGCATTAATCTGCCAAAATACATCCAACCGGTGTCGTCTTCGGGCTCTTCTCGCAAACGCTGACGTATAGCAAGAGCTAGACTAGCAATGTCTTGTTGTGTCAGGTTATTCGCATTACCGCTGGCAAGCTGTTGACTCAATTCGGGTAGCGCATCAATAGCCTGCTGGGCTTTAGCAACACGTTCCATTTGGTTAACTTGCGAGTACACAATTGCTCCGCATACCAATGCAAGTAGACCACCTATTGCCAGCGGCAATTTAGCATTACCCGTTTTATGAGATTGAAATGCACTTTCATCCACTAGTGCCAGTTTAAGCTCATCAACCGCCTGGCGCTTGTCGTGCTCGCTAATAAGCCCTTCTTGCACTTCACGGTCAAGTTCGGCAAGGCGCTGCCTAACAATTTGCGTATTGCTTAAACTGTCTTGTTTTGCGTGGTTTTTATTACGCAACCATGGGAAAGCGATAATTAAAAGAACAAGCGTGATCAAGCCTGAAACAATGATATAAAACTCAGACCAACTCATTCTTTTTCTCGCTCCAACATTTCATCTGCTTTGGCTAACTTAGCGGCCATATCTTCTGGTGGTGTTACCGATTTGCGGCGAATCACCACAATAAGGGCAATAAAAATAAACAAGACAGGACCAGCCCAAAGCCACAAGGTCGCAGCCGTAACCGGCGGTTGATAATGCACAAAATCGCCATAGCGCGACTTCATAAAATCAATCACCTCCTGCTCTGTTTTGCCTTGCTTTAATAGTGCGTATACTTTTCGGCGCATGTCGTGCGCAATCATAGCGTCGCTATCAGCAATATTCTGGTTTTGACACATAGGGCAACGCAGTTCAGCGGTAAGTTTTAGAAAGCTCTCACGTTGTGCTGAAGTGTCGAAGGTAAATTTATCTTTCGCGGCGTGTACCGAGAAAGGGCCAATTACCAGCAAAAGGGCAAAAAAACTAGACACTAGCGTTTTGAAAACGGAAAATTTGAAAGTTAAATTGTCAGCATCACGTACATCTGAATCAACCTCATAGGCTCCACAAGGTATATGGGCAGCATTTCTAGCTAACATCCTCACTCACCTCCTTGAACACTTGGGGCGTCACTCATTACAGCATCAACGTCCACTTTCCTATCTTTACTAACTTTGCCAGACGCTTCGGCAACTAGCTTATAGTAAAGCGGCCCAACTTTTGAATTCCAAACACGCTCGTTAATATCGCCTATGTGGTGCATACGAATAATGCCTTCAGCGTCTATAACAAAGTGTTCTGGCGCACCTGTTACTCCAAGGTCGAGCGACGTATCGCGATAAATATCGAAGATATTATACGCGTAAGGGTTACCATAGCGGCTAAGCATGTTGGTGACTTCTTGCTGAACGCGACTGAGTGTTTTTGTGCCAAAGTCTGGGTCTAAATCCTGATCGAAATACAAACCCACAATGTGAACGTTTTGTTCGTTCTTTAGCTGAGTAAGGTACGGCATTTCGACAGCGCAGGTCACGCACCATACACCCCATACATTTAAGATAGTCACCTTTCCTTTTAAATCTTCTGGGGTATAGGTGATATCTGGCTGCATAAGATCTGGCAGTGAGAATGCAGGTAATGTTTTATCTTGAACTTGAGAGTCTAGCTCTCTAGGGTCAGAAAAAAGCCCTTTAAACAGAAAGATGACCAGCAAAGAAAACAACACTAACGGAATAGCAACGAGTGGTGCTTTTTTCATTATGCACCTCCTTTCACTGATGCATTTGACGGAGTGGATACTTGACCTCGAGATTGCTCAGCGTCGTTTTCACCTTTGCCACCAAACACTCGCTTAATATTTTTCACCTTTGCCATACGATAACGCTTGTCGCTAATGGAGAAAATACCGCCTATCGCCATTACTACTGCGCCAGCCCATAGCCAGATAACAAACGGTTTAATGTAAATACGAATGGCCCACGCACCGTTGTCTAGCGGTTCACCCATAGCAATAAATAAGTCTCGTGCTAGGTTTGAATGGATAGCCGCTTCTGTCATTGGCATACGCTGAACAATATACAAACGTTTCTCAGGCTCTAAATGCGCTATTTGTTCGCCGTTTTTATAAACGTCGAATACGCCTTTGTCCGCTTCAAAGTTCGGGCCTTGTACTTTACGTACGTCTTTGAAGTTAAAATCATAACCACCTAGAGAAACCGTATCGCCAATGTCCATGCGCACATCCCGCTCCATTTCGTAGTTTGAAACAAGAGTAATACCGATGATACAAATAGCGAAGCCCACATGCCCTAACACCATGCCCCAATGGCTTGGCGTAAGTTTGCGAAGCTTAGCTATTACTGATGCATTATCAGAGTTACTTGAAGGCATCGCTGATAAACGCTGCATGACCTCTTGCACTGTGGTGACGAGGATCCAAAACACTAAGACCATGCCCAACACGCCCATGTAAGTTGGCTCGTCGTAGGCAAAGTTCACTAGTACACCTGCGCTTAGCGCAATACCGCCAGCGATTAAAAGCTGTTTTTGTAATTCACTGGCTTTTTGCTGTTTCCAGCGGGTAAGCGGGCCAAGACCTAGCATTAGTACAAATGGCACAATCAATAAGGTGAACATTTGATTGAAGAACGGAGCGCCTACCGAAATACTGCCTAGACCTAACTCTTTATGTACAAGTGGCAGTAGGGTACCGAGAAGAACAACTAATGTTGCTGCGCACAAGAAGACATTATTACCCATTAACAACACTTCACGGGAAAACGCTTGATAGCGGCCTGGGCTTTTAAGTGAAGCTGCACGCATAGCGTAAAGCAGCAAGCCAAAGCCACTAAGTACAATCAATATTCCCAGTATAAATAAGCCTCGGGTAGGATCGCTTGCAAACGAGTGCACCGAAACTATGACCCCGGAACGTACTAAGAAGGTGCCAAGTAAACTCAAACTAAATGCGGCAATAGCAAGTAGTACGGTCCACGACTTAAACGCCTTTCGCTTTTCGGTTACGGCTAGCGAGTGCATTAGCGCAGTACCGACCAACCAAGGCATGAAAGAGGCGTTTTCTACTGGATCCCAGAACCACCAGCCACCCCAGCCAAGTTCGTAATACGCCCACCAGCTGCCTAACGCAATGCCTACAGTGAGAAACGCCCACGCTGAGATAACCCAGGGCCTTGACCAGCGCGCCCAGGTTGAATCTAACTGACCCGAAATAAGCGCAGAAATAGCAAAAGCGAAAGCGACAGAAAAGCCTACATAGCCCATATAAAGCATAGGCGGATGAATGATCATACCAAAATCTTGCAGCAGTGGGTTAAGATCCCGTCCGTCAACCGGGAAAAACGGCAGCATGCTGTTAAACGGGTTTGAGGTAAGCAGCATAAATAAATAAAAGCCAATGCCTACCATGCCTAATACCGACAGTACTCTAGCGACCATAGCAAGAGGTATCCCCTTACTGAATATTGCCACTGCCACTGTCCAAATTGAAAGCATCAGCACCCACAGCAGAAATGAGCCTTCATGACCGCCCCATACAGCGGTAATTTTATAATAGATAGGAAGCCGGCTATTTGAATGCTGCGCAACGTAAGCCACGCTAAAGTCATCGGTAACAAACGCGTAGGTCAAGCACACATAGGCAATAAGCGTAAACGTAAACAAGCCAATGGCTAATGGCTTGGCTGTAGCCATTAAAGTTTCATGCTGACGATGCGCCCCCCATAGAGGATAAACGGCTAATAAAATAGACAATACTAACGCTAGCGTTAGCGCTATATTTCCAATCTCAGGCACCATAAATTATTTGCCTCCAGTGCCGTTAGACGACTCGTAGGAAGGCATATTGTCAGGTTTAACGTGTTTAATACCCTTCATTTTTTCAGCTAGTTCAGGCGGCATGTATTCTTCATCGTGCTTCGCCAGCACTTCCTGCGCTTTGATATTTTTATCGCCGGTAAGTACCCCTGTTGCCACAATGCCCTGCCCTTCGCGGAACAAATCAGGCAGGATACCGGTATAGGTTACGGTAACCGTTGGGCCAGTATCGATAAGGTCAAAGCTCACCGCTAAGCTTTCTTGATCCCTTTTCACACTACCTGGTACCACCATACCGCCTATACGAAGACGCTGGCCGACCTGCGGTTTCTGGCCGTTTTTACCTTCAATAATTTCGCTGGGCGTATAAAAAAGGTCAATACTGTCGTTTAGAGCGTAAAGCATCAATCCAATCGCACTTACTACTAAAAAACCGATAATTCCTACTACGGTCAATCGCTGCTTTCGTCTCGGGTTCATGCAACTCTCACTTCGAAAAAACTAATAAACGATAAAAACGCAAATGAATGCTAAGTTCACTTTTCGCATTAACACTACATGCTGTCTTGCTGTTGTTGTCGCGCTTTTTTAATTCGCGCTTTGCGCTCTTGTTCCACTACAACCTGCTTTAAGAGGGTGCTGTGCTTAATAAAACTCTGAATGGCGATAATGCCCATTGCTAAGAACGTAACGCCAAACGAAAGCCATACATAAAATGCATAGCCGCCCATATTTAAAAAATCGGCAAAGGAGTCAAACTGCATGTTAACTGCCCTCTTTTAAATTGACGTTAGGTGAGCCATTGGTCTGTTTCGACACTTTCGCTGTTGCCAAGGCTTGTACCCAAGGTCTGTGCAACTCTCGCAACACGATTTCATTACGTAAACGCACTGTCGTTACCGCGCCGATAAAAAGCGCGAAACCCAGCAAGTTGATTAACAGCGGCCACAGCATTTCAGGAGCAATCGAAGGATTGTCGAACTTACTAATGGTCGCACCTTGGTGCAACGTGTTCCACCACTCTACCGAGTAGTGGATAATGGGGATATTTACTACGCCTACAAGCGCCATTACACCCGCGGCTTTGCCCGCCTGTTGCTTATCTTCAAACGCACCGTAAAGTGCAATCACGCCCATGTACAAGAAAAGCAGAATAAGCTCTGAAGTTAGGCGTGCATCCCACACCCACCAAGCGCCCCACATTGGCTTGCCCCAGGCGGCGCCGGTGAACAGAGCGACAAACGTCATTACTGCACCAACTGGCGCCATAGCAATCATGCTCATATAGGCAGTGCGCCACTGCCACACCATTCCCACCAAGGCAGCAATCGCCATGGCTACATAAGTGCCCATAGACAAAATGGCGCTAGGTACGTGAATGTAAATAATTCTGAATGAATCGCCTTGTTGATAATCTTGAGGCGCAAATGCCAGCCCCCACACGGTACCAATGCTTAAACACACTAAAGCACCAACCCAAAACCAAGGCTGTAAAGTTAAACAAAGCTGGTAGGCTCGCTCTGTTTTTGCGTAGGGGTGTAACCACTTCCACATTAGTTTTGACTCACTTTTAAAGAATACGCGATGGCAAACGGTGCCAATGCCGCAGCCAATAAAAGCATGGCCGCAATAATAGCAAGTTGCGCATGATAAGGTAATTGCAGTGCGGCAGAATCCACAGCCGACGTGGCAAATATCAGTAACGGTATAAAGACAGGGATAAGTAGCAGTGCCAACAACACCCCGCCTTTTTGCAATCCAACGGTAAGCCCTACCGCAATAGCACCGATTAAGGACAGTAATGGCGTGCCCAATAACAAGGTTAAGACAAGGGCGATATACATATCGACCGTTAAATTCAAAAACATGGCTAATAGCGGAGATAAGAGCAATAACGGCACGAAGCTAACCAGCCAATGGGCAGCCACTTTCACTGCGCTCACCGCCGACAACGCCATACCAGAAAGCATATACTGTTCTAGCGACCCATCTTGAAAGTCATCGCGAAACAGCCTTTCCATCGCCATGAGCGATGACAAAATCGCCGCAATCCATATTACCCCTGGCCCAATGCGCTGAAGGGTGTCGGGAGACGGGCTTACACCTAAAGGAAATAAGGTTACCACCATTAGTAAAAACATTAGTGGCTGCACCAATTCCGCTTTTTGCTTGAACGCAATGTGCATATCGCGTTTAAAAATACCTTGATAAAGTGACATTAAAAGCGGTACTCCAAATCGAATACACGGTGTTTCCCTGCAGTTTCTGACAGGGGTTGATGCGAAGTAGTAATAATAAGACCGCCTCGACCAACGTGCTCATTCATACTTTTTTCAAGCATGTGAACCCCTTTTACATCAAGCGCTGTGAACGGTTCGTCCAGAATCCACACCTTTGCTGGCTTAAGCCATAACCTTGATAGCGCCACACGACGCTGTTGACCGGCCGACAAATACCTAACAGGCACATCTTCAAGCCCAACTAGTCCCACTTTTGCTAAAACGTCATACAGCGTATTTTCTTGCATCGATATACTGTGTTGGGCTAACCAAAACGATAAGTTATCCAAGGCTGAAAGGCTGCCGTTAGTACCGCTCTTGTGCCCCAAATAGAAAAGATCGCGATAATAGCCGGTTTTGTCTTCGGAAATGTTTACACCGTTATATAAAACGGCGCCCGACTCAGGTGCACTCAACCCAGTTAATATGCGAAGTAAGCTGGTTTTCCCAGCACCGTTAGGACCGCGTAAATACAGCAACTCACCGGGTTCGACAACCAGTGAAAGCCCTTCAAAAAGGGTTCTATCTCGTTTGCTGCAGGTTAATCCGCGCGCCTCTAACACTACTTGGCTACTCCAACCTTAAAAAGAGGTTCTAAAAAATGGCGCTAGTCTACCACATGAACGCTTTTTCGCAGTCGCGAATTCCAATTAAATATGATTTACTTCAATGACAAAGGCATTTTTCCTGGCAGCCATCCGTCGTGAGTAAGCGTTGCCCAGCTGCCTAAAAGATGAATTCTTTTGCTTCATCTCATCGACAGGCCCAATAACGAAACTTCCAAACAGAGCTTTGCTATACTCAAATAAGTAAGGAAAAGCGCGACATTGCCGATATCTCAATTATGACAACACCACTATCATCTCTATTGGCATCCGCTTTATCATCTTCAGATTCCACTACTCAAGGTGCGAGTCGAGGAGCAATGCCTGTTCTAGGCAATACCGCGTTGTCGCAGGCTGCTGCGTTAGACAATGCCGCGAAAGTGATAGTTGAACGCTTGCCTGAACGAGTGCTGTCGATATCAATAACATCGAGTAATGCATCGTCAAATTTAGCGCCGTCGGCGGCGCAAGTATTGAACGCTGTCTTGCCCGCAGATGTCAGCGCCAAGCTTTCCAACCAAGCGATTAATAATGCACAGCTTGCACTTTTGCCTAATACCTCTGACCAGGTCTCAAACCCAGAAGCGAAAAGTGTTCAAAATGCTTCTCAGAGTCTGTTAGGCGCTCAGTCTGCAATGCTCCTTTCTACAAGTTTGTCTCAACAAAGCGCGTCATTGTCAGCGCCCGATAAAGCTGAACTACTGAAAGCCGTGGCACAAGCGCTTGCTGCAAATAACGCCGCCGTTACGCTTAAAGGTCAGCTGTCTATTTCTACAAAGAGTGAAAACTTCGGGCAACTCTTGCTCACCACGGTTAAAAACGAGGTTGTTCCCCTAACAGACATAAACACTGAAAAGCTGGATAGCACGGCTAAAGCAGCGCTTCAAAAGCTAGTTGGACAACAGGTTGTAATAGGGCTAAGCCGAGCAAACAACGGTGGAATCGCTCTGCAAATTTCTCAAGGTTTGTCCAATCAAAGCACAGATCCACGAGCCAACCACAATCAGTTGATCGCCATAACCCATAAAAATGTAAGTACCAACTTACAACAACAGCTTATTTCAAGCTCGCTCAAGCAAGGTGGCGTAGCCGTTGAACATAACTTGAGTAACCCGCCTCAACTTAACGCGCTGCTAAAAGGTTCTGGTGCCGACACTAACGCGTTAAAAGTGCTCTCTGCGTTGACCTTAACCGACAACAAGCTTTCGATTCGTACATCACAACAAGGCGCGGTATTACAAATTGATCTACCTCAGAGCAAGAGCCCTTCCCTTGCAGCCCCGACTCTGACAAAGGAACAGGTAAATAAACTTAACCTTTCGACTTTACCAAAAGCGGCAGCGAAAGGGCTAGAAGCCATCGTTGGCAATAGTGCTAGCTTACCCTCGTATTCCCCACCAAACGTTAAAACTGAAATTCCAACATCGCTTAAAGGGACAGATGTTCACAATGCAATCACTGCACTTTCTCGAGTATTACTGAGTCAAACAGGCAGTACCAACCAAGCACTAAATCAGCTCATAGCTATTGTGGAGAATGAAAAATTATTGCCCAGCCAGGGTGCGCCCAAGACACATGAAGCCCACCACTTTGATAAAATTTTGCAGCACCTAAAAGGCCTTGATGCACTCAACGCAAAGCCTTCTCAAACCAAGGTATCCAACGGCGAGTTTATTGGCCCGCCCAAGCCATCTAATGAACAACTGCTTACAACAGCAAAAGCTATATTGACTGAAGAGAAAGATACCGCTTCAGCAGAGAATAATGGCATGCAAGGAAAAGACGGTGGGAGTAAATCCTCTCTTGTATCACTTGCCTCTCTCGCACAAGCGTTAAGCTCACAGGCCAAAGGCTTATCAAATAGCTTACTGAGCAACATCGCTGCTCAGCTGGCTGCTGCACATGGTAAAGGCGCAGAGATACCATCAGTGGTTTTAGATAGTCACGCCAGTTTAGCAGGGGCAAAAACAAATGAGAGCGTAACTGGCGAGAGCGAACCTGCTATCGAGGGGGTAAAAAGCGGAACAAAGAAACTCGCGCTAGATATGAATGAACAAGGCTTGTCGCAACGCTTACAGCAGCTGATATCCACGCAGGCACTAGTTACCACACCTATAAACTTAACCTCGCCTGTAAACGCTTCCAGCTTTGTTCAAGGGCTAGTCGCCTTAGTTCAATTGGCAATGGCGGGTCGCGCCTTGCAGCGCCAGCCTAACTTAAAAGCGCAAATAGACGCGCCCGACTCTATTGTTTCAAAAACGTTGGCGAATATGGGGGTAACCGCTCAACCAAGTCGTCTTAGCCAAGACATCCACCAGCTAGACAGCCGACAACAGGTTCTTTCTCAACTTAAAACGCTGTTAAGTAGTCACCAGCAAAACAAAATTGCTAATGTAGACAGCCGTATTCAAGGACAAGATAGTTTTTATTACATTTTGCCATCGCTTTCACAGCACCACAGTCCGCCAGAACTCTTGATAAAACGAGAGCAAGGTGGGCAGAGCAACAAGCACGCACAAACAGGCCAGCGTTCTCTTTGGAATATCACGATGAAACTGGATATTGGTGACAGCGGACAAGTGTTGGCAAAATCAAAAATTGATAAAAGCACCATTACTTTAGACTTATATGCATCGAACGATGAAGTACTCAAGCGTATTGGCGATACCCTACCGTATTTACATAAACGCCTTACTTCCCTCGGCCTGGTTGTTGAAAATACCAGCTACCAGCGAGGCCACATGCCGGACACATTAAATTCGCGCCCTCATCAAATCTTTGAAACTAGGGTTTAGGTAAAGCGTTTATGACTGATTCACAAAAGACAAAACGCGCCATCGGCCTAAAGTATGACGGGGGCGATAAGAAAAACGCACCTAAAGTGGTTGCGAAAGGCTATGGAGATTTGGCGGAAGCCATTATAGCCATGGCTGAAGAAACCGGGATATTAATTCACGAAGACCCTTACTTAAGCGAAGTCCTCGCTACCCTTGATGTGGGGCAAGATATCCCTGAATCGCTGTATTATGTAATTGCCGAGTTACTCGCCTATTCTTATGTCCTTCAAGGAAAAATCCCTCCTGGTTGGGAGGGAATTATCAAGCGTATCGACTTTGAAGTGTAGTAAACACAAAACTAAAGCGTATTGAACCTGTGCTTCAAGTGTTAAATTGTCCACCTTATAAAAAACCTCGCTGCCATAAAGAATAAGCCCGCTTTTAGCGGGCATATTACAAAGATGCTAAACATTTTCATGGTGCTAGGTAAGCAGTTTTGTTATCTAAACAGAACCTTCTCTTTGTTAAACCAATGGATACAGAAGAAAATCAATCCGGTTGCAATCACTGCGGTAGACGTAAATATGCCAAAGAGTGCAAAGTAATCCATGGTACCTTTGAACAGCTCTTTCATCGCCAAAGCAACGTTAGTCAGCGGTACCCAAACCCAGCCCCCTTTAAGCTCTACACCCGGCATCATGGCTATAATTACAGGGAAAATAACCACCATAATCAGTGACCCCATATAGCTTTGCGCTTCTTTAAACGAGCGAGCATAAATTGAAAGTGATAGCAGAATAGCGGCGAACACTGCCACCACCGGCACTAACATTAGGAAGATCAGTAAGAAGTCTACAAGGCCAATCATCGACATGATCTTAACCACAAACTCAACGGCCATGCCTTGCGATAACACCAGCCCCCATATGGCCATGGAAGAAACGGTAATCAGCGCGGTGATTATGCCCGCAGTTGCGATAGTAAAGAATTTGCCCAGTACCAGTTTATGACGGTCCATCGGCGATATAAGTAGCGTTTCTAATGTACCACGCTCCTTTTCACCAGCACCTAAGTCAGCCGCAGGGGCCATAGCACCTTGAAGGCATAATATAAAGATAAAGTACGGTAGCATACCGCCTAAGCGTTCACCCCACACTTCACGATCGTCGGCGACGTTTTGCTTTTCTATTTTGATTGGTTTCAGCAAGGCCTCCTGCTGAGTTTCATCTAAATTAAGCTGCGCAAAAGCGGTTTGTTGGAAAGCATCAGTATATTCATCAATGATGTTGGACACACGCCCCATCACCTTATTTAAACCAGCATCGTTGAGGTAAAGCTCAATTTTATGCTGACCTGAACGCAAAACGTCGCTATCAAAGGTTTCGGGAATAACCAAAACAAAATCTAATGTTTCGTTTTTGATGAGTTTGGCGTAGTCAGTCTCACCGCCAATCGCAACCGATTCGAATTTATCTAATGCGCCGTTAAAAGACTGAACAATTGCTGGTGCATACGCTTCACCAACTATCGCGTATTTCAGTACTTTATTTTCCGCTTTATCCGCCGCTGAACTCATGAAGAAGAACGCGACACCAAAAATAGCTGGGAATAGCAAAAGCGGTAAACCAATCATAAATATGATGGTTTTCTTATCCCGTAATAGCTCTTTGAATTCCTTTTTAAAGATTAACCACATTGCCCATCTCCTCAGAATCCATTGATAATGTTTGTAGGAAGCTCTTATGCATTTGCCCACCAGAAAGCGCACTGAAGGCAGCAAGCGAGTCGTTAAATACCGTTTCACCTTGGTTAATCACTGTCACCTTGTCGCAAAGGGTTTGCACCTCATCAAGATGGTGAGTAGAGAAAATAACCGGGGTACCTTTATCCTTAAGGCGTTGAATGAATTCCATCACGGTACTGGTTGCCATAATATCAAGGCCGGTAGTGGGTTCATCAAGTACCACTAGTTCAGGTTCGTGTATAACAGCGCGAGCAATAGAGACTTTTTGCTTCATCCCTGACGAGAAATTCTCGGCTCTTCTATCAAGGAAAGTTTGCATATCGAGTAAGTCAGCTAACTCTTCAATACGCGCGTTAATGACATTTTTTGGAATACCGTGCAACTCACCGAAGTAGCTAATATTCTCCCGGCCACTCAAACGGCCGTAAAGGCCAGTGGAACTAGATAAAAAGCCAATTTTTTTACGCGCAATATTAGGGTTAGACAGCACATCTTCACCACCAATAATAACTTGTCCGCTATCAGGTTTTAGTGCTGTTGAAAGCATGCGAAGTGTAGTTGTTTTGCCTGCTCCATTTGGCCCTAACAGCCCAAGTACTTGTCCTTTTTCGCAAGTGAACGACACATCCCTTACCGATTGGAAATAGCGTCCTTTTAGTCGCGGGTCCTTTTTTTCCTGTTCACTAAGCTTTTTCGGGTTCTCCACCTCAAAACGCTTAGCAAGGCCTGATATTTCAATCATTTCCCTTCCCTCTTCTCACGTGTGAACAGTAGCACCGTTCATTATTGTTGTAGGCTTGCTTTGCTGTAACCGCAAATTATGCCGTTCTATTTGTTTAAAGTCGTTTTAGCGTATTAACTAGCTTTGGCAGTGATGGCCATTGCAACGTAGTAGTCTGTACTTACAAATAATTATTACAGCATTCCTTGTTTTTATTTGTTGTACAAGTTTCAGCCGTACATTAAGTGTTAGTAAATATTTCTTAATATACCCTTTAACTAAGCCATAAAAAAACCCACCAAGCGGTGGGTTCTTAATATTCGGTTAAACGCTAATTTTACTCAGGAAGCACATCGTCTTCTTGCTGAGGTATCCCTTCCTCCGCTTTCATCGTTTTAGAAAGCAAAAGTTCTTGGCGGATATTGGTTTCAATTTCGTTTGCGATCTCAGGGTTCTCTTTCAAGAACTTCATAACGTTTGCTTTACCTTGACCAATGCGATCGCCTTTGTAGCTGTACCAAGCGCCGGCTTTATCAACAAGCTTCTGCTTAACACCAAGGTCGATAAGTTCAGCTTCTTTACTAATACCTTCACCGTAGCGGATCATAAACTCGGCCTGCTTAAACGGAGGCGCGACTTTGTTCTTAACTACTTTCACACGGGTTTCGTTACCTACTACCTCGTCACCTTCTTTCACTGCGCCGATACGGCGGATGTCTAAACGAACAGAAGAGTAGAACTTAAGCGCGTTACCACCAGTAGTAGTTTCTGGGTTACCGAACATTACACCAATCTTCATACGAATCTGGTTAATGAAGATACACAGCGTATTAGAGCGTTTAATGTTAGCAGTAAGCTTACGCAACGCTTGTGACATTAGACGGGCCTGAAGACCAACGTGAGAATCACCCATGTCGCCTTCAATTTCAGCTTTAGGTGTAAGCGCTGCTACCGAGTCAACGATAACAACATCTACCGCACCTGAACGTACTAGCATGTCGCAAATTTCTAGCGCTTGCTCACCAGTATCAGGCTGAGATACCAATAGTTCGTCGATGTTTACGCCAAGCTTTTCAGCGTAAACTGGGTCTAGAGCGTGCTCAGCATCTACGAACGCACAGGTTTTACCCTTCTTCTGCGCTTCAGCAATAACTTGAAGCGTAAGCGTTGTTTTACCAGACGATTCAGGACCGTAAATTTCTACTACACGTCCACATGGCAAACCGCCTATACCTAGAGCGATATCAATGGTAAGTGAGCCAGTAGAAATCGCTTCAATGTCCATGGCTTGGTTATCGCCTAAGCGCATGATAGCGCCTTTACCAAATTGCTTTTCAATTTGGCCAACTGCGGCGGTTAAAGCTTTTGATTTGTTATCGTCCACGTATGTATCCTCTAGGATTTGCGGTTAAATTCTGTTTTGGTACTTTCCATATTTTGTATGAAGTTACCAAATAATGATCACATTCTATACTGTACAAGCATACAGTTTCAACCAGTGTTTTTAATTTTCACTCAACATTTTTATTAACTGAGTAATAGCAAAGCTAATAGCGTGTTGACGAACTTCGTCGCGATTGCCGCTGAAAACCTGTTTGATTTGCGCTTCTTGCTCTCCACACAAAAAACCAAACCACACAGTGCCCACCGGTTTTGCTTCGCTGCCTCCGCCAGGCCCAGCGATACCGCTTACGGTCACAACTAGCTGCGCACCGCTATTACGTCGCACGCCTTCTGCCATTTCTTTTACCGTTTGCTTCGACACTGCACCGTACTCTTTTAACGTCTGTTCTGTTACGTCCAGAGCGCTTTTTTTCGCATCATTTGAGTACGTCACCCAAGATTGATTAAACCAGTCAGAGCTTCCTGAAACACTGGTTAAAGCATAAGCAATTCCCCCACCTGTACAGGATTCTGCGCTAGACAAAGTCCAACCTTTTGCTCTAAGTGCGTCGCCTAACACCTGAACTTGCGCAGATAATGCGCTATCAAGCGTTAAAGGGGTGGCGTTTGCTTTCAAATCAGTTGAAAATGTTGTGCTCATTTGAATATACCTAATTACACCTGTTGTGCTTTATCAGATCTTCGCTTGATCTTAGTGGGCGTGAGTTTATCATTTATTCCCCTTAACAGGCATTAAACCCAGCAACAAATTCGCAGAGGCATTTTTTGGAATCACATACTCCTATGATGCGCCAGTACCTGACTATTAAGGCGCAGCATCCAAATATATTACTGTTTTATCGCATGGGCGACTTTTATGAGTTGTTTTACGACGATGCCAAAAAAGCTGCGGAATTACTGGATATCTCACTAACAGCAAGAGGGAAATCTGGCGGCGAGCCTATCCCAATGGCGGGTGTGCCCTATCATGCAGTGGAGAGCTACCTCTCACGCTTAGTCAAGATGGGCGAGTCGGTTGCCATTTGTGAACAGGTTGGCGATCCGGCCACCAGTAAAGGCCCTGTTGAACGTGCAGTACAACGTATTGTTACGCCTGGTACAGTGACCGATGAAGCGCTGTTAGAAGAACGCCGCGACAATATCCTAGCCGCTGTTTTCGGTCATAGTATGCATTATGGTCTGGCAACCCTAGATGTCACTAGCGGTCGTTTTGTTGTATTTGAATGCGACAGCGATGAAAGCTTACTTGCTGAAATTCAGCGCATTAACCCAGCAGAACTCCTCTACCCTGAAGGGTTTGAAAGTTTGGCTCTGGTTGAAAATCGTAAAGGGCTTAGACGCCGTCCTGAATGGGAATACGACATTGATACCGCCACAGAGCAATTAAACGCACAGTTTGAAACCAAAACGTTAGATGGCTTTGGAATTAAGGGCGTCACTAAAGGCTTAGGCGCAGCCGGGTGCGTTTTACAATATGTAAAGGATACCCAGCGCACTGCTCTGCCGCATATTCGACGCATTCAAACCGAACAGCAAGACAGTCGTGTGCAGCTTGATGCGGCCACCCGCAGGAACCTAGAACTTACCCACAATTTGTCGGGTGGACAGGAAAATACCCTATTCAGCGTGATGGATACCACCACTACGGCCATGGGTAGTCGTATGCTACAGCGCGTTATTCACTCGCCTTTAACCGACCAGCATGAACTGCACAGCCGCTTAGATGCTGTTGAAACGTTTATTAATGATGACCCTGAAGATATTCGACTAGCGCTAAAACACATTGGTGATATAGAACGTATTATGGCGCGCTTAGCCCTTCGTTCAGCCAGACCACGTGACTTTGCTCGCCTAAAAAATGCATTTAATGCGCTGCCTGACTTACAAGATGCTCTAGCTCGATTCGATACAGGCCAAGTCAGAAGTATTAGCGAGACCATTGGCACTTACCCTGATCTTCAAGCCCTGTTAAACGATGCTATTATCGATAACCCGCCAGTGGTAATACGGGATGGCGGCGTAATTGCCGAGGGATATAACGCCGAACTTGATGAGTTGCGCAAGCTATCACAAGGTGCTACCGACTACCTAGATGCTATGGAGCAACGCGAGCGCGAGCGCACGGGTATATCTACGCTAAAAGTGGGCTACAACAAGGTTCACGGGTTCTTTATTGAAATTAGCCGAGCGAACAGTGCATTAGCGCCTGCTGAATATATTCGAAGACAAACCCTTAAAAACACTGAACGTTATATAACGCCAGAACTTAAAGAGCACGAAGATAAAGTGTTAAGCAGTCAAGGCGCTGCCCTTGCTCTTGAAAAGCAGCTTTATGAAGCCTTGTTCGACAACTTTGCTCCACACTTAAATAACTTAATTGAGACCGCCGCAGCGCTTGCCAAGCTCGACGTGCTGTGCTGTTTTGCCGAACGTGCAGTCTCCCTTGATTGGTATCGCCCAAACCTAAGCCAAGAATGCGCACTTACCTATGACGCTGGTCGCCACCCAGTGGTTGAAAACGTAATGAAAGACCCTTTCATTGCTAACCCACTTCAGCTAGATACCGAACGCCGCATGTTAATCATTACCGGCCCCAACATGGGCGGTAAATCAACCTATATGCGCCAAACCGCGCTGATTGCGTTACTAGCTTGTATCGGTAGCTTTGTGCCTGCTGAAAATGCCCATATAGGAAAGCTTGACCGCATCTTTACCCGTATTGGTGCATCAGATGATTTAGCCTCAGGTCGCTCAACCTTTATGGTTGAGATGACAGAAACGGCGAACATTCTAAATAATGCCACAGAAAACTCGCTGGTATTAATGGATGAAATAGGCCGTGGTACTAGTACCTATGATGGTTTATCACTAGCTTGGGCCTGTGCAAGTTACTTAGCAAAGCAGCTGAATGCTTATACGCTTTTTGCTACCCATTACTTCGAACTGACTGAACTTCCTGAAACACAAAGTGGCGTGGTGAACGTGCACTTAGACGCGATGGAGTTTGAAGATACCATACGCTTCATGCATACCGTATCAGAAGGCGCGGCGAGCAAAAGCTTTGGTTTACAGGTTGCGCAACTTGCAGGCGTGCCCAAGGTGGTAATAAAAGCGGCCCAACAAAAGCTTGCGGTGTTGGAATCATCACACCTTATGACCAGCGATGAAGGCGAACTAAGTGAAAAGCCATCTGAATCAGAGAGTTCACAGCAAAGCGGAAATCAACCGAGCGCACCAGGTAAAGACACATCAAATACCAAAGGCCAAGCTGAAATGCTGTTCCCTGATAAGCCACACCCGGTTGTAGAAACTCTTGAAAACTTATCACCCGATGAGTTATCACCGCGCCAAGCGCTAGACCTTATCTACACACTCAAGCGCCTAAGCCAATCTTGAACTAAGCTTAAGCGCGTATAAATTGCGCATCACGTGGGCAAATTGATTGTCTGCCCACATGATTTTGCGTATACTATCGCCCCGTCCAAAGTGTAGCTGGTTTTGTTCTAAACTCAGCCTATATTTACCATACAACCCAAACGTTCTAGGTTTCGCATGACAAATTATATTTTCGTCACAGGTGGTGTAGTTTCATCGCTAGGTAAAGGTATTGCTGCAGCATCGCTGGCCGCAATTCTGGAAGCTCGCGGTCTCACCGTAACCATGTTAAAACTCGACCCTTACATCAATGTCGACCCGGGCACTATGAGCCCTATCCAGCATGGTGAAGTATTTGTTACTGATGACGGCGCTGAGACCGACCTCGATCTTGGTCACTACGAGCGTTTTATTCGCACCCGCATGACAAAGCGCAACAACTTTACTACTGGTCGTGTGTATGAGGAAGTACTTAAGCGTGAACGTCGCGGTGATTACTTAGGTGCAACTATTCAGGTTATCCCTCATATCACCAATGAAATTAAGCGCCGCGTAATTGAAGGTGCTGAAGGTCATGATGTAGCTATTGTTGAAGTGGGCGGAACCGTAGGTGACATCGAGTCACAACCTTTCTTGGAAGCAATTCGTCAGCTAGGTACCGAAGTAGGCCGTGAACGCGCTATGTTCATGCACCTAACTCTTGTACCTTATATGCCAGCGTCAGGCGAAGTAAAAACTAAGCCTACACAGCACTCGGTAAAAGAACTGCGCTCTATTGGTATTCAGCCAGATATTCTTGTATGCCGTTCAGTGGGTGCATTGCCGGCTAGTGAGCGCTCGAAAATCGCGCTGTTCACTAACGTTGCTGATAAAGCTGTTATTTCACTTAAAGACGTAGACAGCATTTACCGTATTCCTGCTGCACTTAAAGCGCAAGGTATGGACCAACTGGTTGTAGACCGCTTTGGTTTAGAGTGCAACGAAGCAGACCTATCTGAGTGGGAGCAAGTACTTTACGCAGAGTCTAACCCGACGGCTGAAGTAAACATCGGTATGATTGGCAAGTACGTTGAATTGCCTGATGCCTATAAGTCGGTTAATGAAGCGCTTAAGCATGCCGGTCTTAAAAACCGTCTTACCGTGAACATTCATCACATCGACTCGCAAGATGTGGAAAGCAAAGGCACACAAATTCTAGAGCAGTTAGACGCTATCTTAGTACCTGGCGGTTTTGGTGAACGCGGTATTGAAGGTAAAATTGCTGCTGCCCGTTATGCCCGTGAAAACCAAGTGCCTTATTTAGGTATTTGCTTAGGTATGCAAGTCGCGCTAATCGAATACGCACGTAATGTTGCCGGCATGGAAAACGCGAACAGTACTGAATTTAATCCAGACACACCTTATCCGGTTGTAGGTCTTATTACCGAGTGGTTAGACGCCGCGGGTACCACTGAAGTACGTACCGAAACGTCTGACTTGGGCGGCACTATGCGCTTAGGTAGCCAGCTTTGCCACCTTATCGAAGGCACGAAAGTTCACGAGATGTACGGCAATGCCGAGATTTACGAGCGTCACCGTCACCGTTACGAAGTGAACAACAACTTGCGCGACCAAATTGAAGCGGCGGGATTGAAAGTAAGTGGTTTGTCCACTGACAAGCGACTTGTAGAAGTGGTGGAAATCCCTGATCATCCATGGTTCATTGCGGGCCAATTCCACCCTGAGTTCACATCAACTCCTCGGGATGGACACCCACTATTTACTGGTTTCGTTGCTGCGGCAGGAAAATACCAGAAAGAAAATCACTAATTTCTAATAAAAGGGGTGCTCTCTCCCGTTGCACCCCATTCAATTGTTGAGGAAAAAACATGGCGAAAATTAGTCGCATTATCGGACGCGAAATCTTAGATTCACGCGGAAACCCTACTGTAGAAGCAGACGTATATTTAGAATCGGGCGTAATGGGCCGAGCTGCAGCACCATCTGGTGCCTCTACTGGTAGCCGCGAAGCACTAGAACTACGCGACGGCGACAAGTCTCGTTACCTAGGTAAAGGTGTAACAAAGGCAGTTGCAGCAGTTAACGATACCATCGCGCCAGCACTTATCGGCAAAGATGCACTAGCACAAGCTGATATCGACGGCATCATGATTGACCTTGATGGCACAGAAAACAAAGAGACCCTTGGCGCAAACGCAATTCTTGCAGTTTCTCTTGCTGTAGCTAAAGCGGCTGCGGCGGAAAAAGGCGTAGCGCTTTACGAGCACATTGCAGACCTAAACGGTACATCTGGCCAATACTCTATGCCAGTACCTATGATGAACATCATCAACGGTGGTGAGCACGCTGACAACAACGTAGACATTCAAGAGTTCATGGTACAGCCAGTTGGCGCGAAGAGCTTCAAAGAAGCACTACGTATGGGTGCTGAAATCTTCCACGCACTTAAGAAAGTACTTTCTGCTAAAGGCCTTAATACAGCAGTTGGCGACGAAGGTGGTTTTGCACCTAACCTTAGCTCAAACGCTGAAGCACTAGCAGTTATCGTTGAAGCCGTTGAAAATGCCGGCTACAAGATGAATGAAGACATTACGCTAGCACTAGACTGTGCAGCGTCTGAATTCTACAAAGAAGGCAAATACGTACTTTCTGGCGAAGACAAGAGCTTCGATTCAGAAGCGTTTGGCGATTATCTTGCAGACCTTTCTTCACAGTACCCAATTGTATCAATTGAAGATGGACTAGACGAAAGCGACTGGGACGGTTGGGCAAGCCTAACTAAGAAAATTGGTGACAAAGTACAGCTAGTTGGCGACGACTTATTTGTAACTAACACTAAAATTCTTAAGCGCGGTATCGATAACGGTATTGGTAACTCAATCCTTATCAAGTTCAACCAAATTGGTTCATTAACTGAAACCCTTAACGCAATTAAGATGGCGAAAGACGCTGGCTTTACAGCAGTTATCTCTCACCGTTCTGGCGAAACTGAAGATGCGACCATTGCTGACCTAGCAGTAGGTACAGCGGCGGGCCAAATTAAGACGGGCTCACTATGTCGTTCTGACCGTGTTGCTAAGTACAACCAACTTCTGCGCATTGAAGAGGCACTTGGTGACGCTGCAACTTACAAAGGCCGCAGCGAAATCAAAGGTCAATAATTTACGCCTAAGAAAATGATGAAAAGCCGCTTTATATAGCGGCTTTTTTGTGTCTATTATTCGCATTGTTTAACGAAACCGTGTAGCAACAAGCGCTTAATCTTGCTAGGGTTAAAAGACTTTAGACAGGTATTTGATAATCCCGATGGCTTCAGGCGACAAACTTTCCCACTCTGCACCCAACTCCCAAGTTGGCTTTTTCAGTGAAGCTGGTGAACTCGGCGGAAGCCACCCTCAATTCAATGAAATATGTACTGCTCTGTATGAAAGAGAAATTATCTCTCTCGCTCATAGTGAGATAAAAAACTTGTCATTACTCAGACGCCGAATGGGCGGCCTTCCGTACCACGTAAAAGCCATTGCTCGATATATGGTAGATAACGGCAACACAATTAATCCATCTCCCTTAAAAACAGACACTCATAATGGAAGTTGGTATGCCAAGCAATCTGCGAAGTGTCCGGGCATTAATCATCTAGACGATGTAGAAAAACGAGAAGAATGGTATACAAAGAACGCTAAGTACGGCCTTGTTGTACCGGTTTTAGTCTTAAATATGGAAGGCTCTCACATCGAGCTTGATTCCATTGATATGGTAAATCAAGACAACACCCAGCTCCATTTGAACAAAAATGGATGGTTTACTAATACAGGGGCGTGCATTTCTTCAACTACACAGCGCGATGAATTTGAAGAGGCCACGTCACTTTCAGTTCAAAATAAAATACTGCTGCGGCCTTCAAAAGCGATAATGACCACCGCATGCTGTGGCCACGCATGGAGTTTTAAATCCAAGCGTTCACCGCGTTCGCTCACGCTCAGAGAAATGCGCTTGTCGACGCAAGTAAACTGGAAACAGTTTACTTTATTGAGAAAATGAGATACTTCGGTACGACAACAAGGTGGCAATAGCGGTAGGTGTTAGGTTGAGATTAGAGTTGCACTAAAGTTTTTTACCTAAAATTATTACAGCACTGTGATGATTTTCGACTCTGTGTATCCGTCCATATCATTATGTAAATATCCAGCTATCGTGACCGGTAACATAGAAAGTTCTTCAAAGAATAAATGGAAAAAGTGATATCCGTTTATTTTGCTACAATAAAACAAGAGTGAGATAGTATTTTGCTCCCTCCTTGGTGGCCTTTCTAGAATCACATTTTGTTTTTCAAATACTTCCCGATATATATGATTAAACTCATAACCAATCCATGTCATACTGCGTTCTATGATAGTAAGCCGCCTTACATCAGGCTTCTTTTTCCTGATTGTCAAAGTTGGCCATTGGCTGAATGCTTCAAATACTAATCGGGCGTGCTCTTCCTTTTGGTAAGTCAAGTCAAAATGAAGAGTTATCGATGACATAATGAGCTTCCTATCGAGTAGTGTTAATGGCTAGAATGCGTCTATCTCTCTATCAAAGGTGGCGACACCTCACAAAACTGCAAAACCAACGCCCAAAGGCTATTTGTGTCATCATCCCATAAAACCTCGTCTTCCCCCCAAGTCAATTTAAATACTGCCTCCCATGTTTCGCAATCTTTAGGCACCTGAGAATTAAACGCTCTTGCAGTATCGACACTCGCTTTCCATGTACTCAGCGTAGCTACAAAATCCGGATCATAATTGGAACTTTTTCTATGTAGACTTAAAATTTCAGGTATTCTTTCAGACATGACAACGAAGCGATTGTATACATAGCCGTCATCAGGGTGCACCGACAAAATATTCATTTCAGCTTTAAAGGCATCAATTTCTGGCCAATTGATAATTGCCTGCTGCTTACCCACATCATTGAATGCTGCAGTCAACACGCCGAACAAAGAGAGAACGACTAGCACCATAGGTGCAATACGTTTTAGTTTTATCTCTTTTATTTGTGGACTAGAAATTTGGGGATTTTTTTCGCCGATGATGCTAGGTAAAACTCGCTCGAGATAATCCTTAAATGTTCCTTCGAGAGCCTCTCCATTTCCTAAACGATAAGAGAGAAAACGCGCAGGATAGAAATTAAACTCTCCAAAACTCAAGTAGGCCGTGTAAAAATTGGACTCGGGTGTATCAATAATAAATTTACCTTGCCACTCACCGCTATAGAGCCTTTTCAATGTCTCGCCAATATATGCCTGAATGCCCGCTAGATACGTATAACCAGAAGGGCTCTTATCATCCAATGATATCCTAGAAGAATTAAGCATCCCATCAATATCATTCAAAAGGCTATGCAACGAAAAGTTGCATTCAAAGCCAAGGCTTTTCATGTCATTGGCAAATGTTTCAGCTGTCTGCTCTTGTAAGGTCAATATGCACATACTGGTGTAGTCACTTCTAATCTAACGCTTTAGGACTAAATTTTTGCTTCAAGGCATTTTCGATGTCTACTAGCGTCCCAGAAATGATGCCATCTGGGTCGTAGATTCTACTCTCAAAGACATGCTTTTTACTTCGAATTTCAGCGAGTACTGCTGCCACCAGTTCAGCGTCTGAATACTCAAATTTAATACCTTCGAGGCAATCATAAACAAAGTATACTGCATCACTTACTAACTCATGATTGTTGAAGCCTGAAGTCGTATAACTCTGCCCTACAATATTTTGGTTTTGTTCCATTACCTCAGCAAGAGTCGCCCTTATATCCTCTACCAATACTTCGGAATTGGACGTAACAGTTAGTTTTTTTGAAAAATTAAAAATTCTACGAAAAATGCGCATGTAATCTAGCACTCATTGCGACAAACATATTTCTTATAAACCACGAAAGAAGCCATTGCTACATACCCAATTTATTCAGTAGTTCTGCTGCTCCTTGATGCCCTTGGGCTGCTGATTTTTGCAATAATGCTATACCTTTATCATTATCTTTGGCTACTCCAACACCTTGAATATAGAAAAAACCAAGATAATATTGGGCAGAAGCATGGCCCTGTTCTGCGGCCTTTTGATACCAGTAAGCCGATCTTATTAGATCTTTTTCTACCCAGTCGCCAACTAAATAAATTCCTCCCAACACAAATTGAGATCTTAAGTGATTTTGATTGGCGGCTTTTTCATAAAGCGCTACTGCACGTTCATAATCCGGAGGGATTTCGTTGGAAGAAAGTAAACTTGCTAGGTAATCTTGCGCATTTACATGATTCATGTCTGCGGCTTTTTGTAAGAAACTGACAGCTTTTGTAGGGTCATACAATTCACATTTGCTATCCGAGAACAGCACTCCAGCGTGGAAGCATGCATCAGCGTTATAACACGCACTGTGCCCTAAACTGTAACCTTGAATCGTACTTAGCACTTCCACACAAGTAATGTCTTCATTTGCGCTAGTAGAGGAAGACAGTATCAAAAAAATCATTATAGTAATGTATTTCCATACTGTTTTTTTATAATCAATCAAATTCATGAATAACCCAGTCATCCGTTCTGTTTCAATAAAGTATCTTGGTGAAAAAACATCCAAGTATTTTCTGCAAGCCACTACGAGCTGATACAGCTTATCACTTCAAAAAAAGTCTAGCCCAGAAGCTACACAAAAATTAAGCACTCTCGCAATATGTTCAAGACAAAATTCAAAAAAGTTATAATTAAAGCTTCGGTAGATAACTCATCTTTTCGCAGTCAAACAGAACCCGCCCTATCGTTTGAGGAGCAAACATATAACGTTACGAAAATATAAAATCATAAATAATGAATAAAAAACCAAAATCAACCCTACCCGAAAAACTTAAAATTTAGTATTCCTGTCCTAAAAACCAAAAATCACCCGCTTAAATGTCTATTTAAAAGCAATTAAAATGACAAAAACAACTTTCCTCAAATAAAAGTTAGGATAACTATCCTAAATAATTAAAATCACCCTCTTATACACTAAAAATATACTCATTATTGTAAACAATGGTTGACCTCTTCATGCCACATGGGTACATTGTCGCTATCAACTTGGTCAGCAAAGAAACAACAAATGCGTATTCGTTTCCTTCTTCTATCTCTACTCCTTATGGCAGCCAGACTGCACGGGTAGATTGCGACCAGCGATTTAATTTCACAAAAACCCGTGCCAAGCACGGGTTTTTTTTTAACTATTAAACTGAGAGAGCGTCATGACAAATCAAGTGAAGATCTTTGATACCACATTGCGAGACGGTGAGCAGGCCTTACCTGCAAGCCTAAGTGCCAAAGAGAAATTACAGATCGCGCTGGCGCTCGAACGCTTGGGCGTAGATATTATTGAAGCGGGTTTCCCCGTATCTTCTCCTGGTGACTTCCGCTCTGTGCAAATGATTGCGAAAGAGGTTAAAAACTCTGTTGTTTGTGGCCTATCTCGTGCTTTGCCAGGCGATATTGATGCCTGTGGTCAAGCGCTAAGCGTCGCAGAACAATTCCGTATTCATACTTTCATCGCAACATCAGAGATTCACGTAGGTGCCAAGCTTCGCAAGTCACAAGATGAAATTGTTGAAATGGCGGTGAAGGCGGTTAAGCATGCACGTCAATACACAGATGACGTTGAATTTTCCTGTGAAGACGCCGGTCGTACGCACATCGACTATCTATGCCGCATGGTAGAAGCTGCGATTAATGCTGGTGCAACTACCGTTAATATCCCGGATACAGTGGGCTACACCACACCTACAGAATTCGGCGGTATTATCCAGCAATTGTTTAACCGTGTTCCTAATATCGACAAAGCGACAATCTCAGTTCACTGTCACAACGACTTGGGCTTAGCGGTAGCAAATTCATTAGCAGCTGTTGAGCAAGGGGCTAGACAGGTTGAATGTACTATAAACGGAATTGGTGAGCGTGCTGGTAATGCATCGCTTGAAGAAATCGCGATGATCTTGCAAACCCGTAAGAGCATGTTGGGCATTGATACCAATATCAACTCAACCGAAATTTCTCGCACCTCTAAATTAGTTAGCCAGCTTTGTAATATGCCGGTTCAGGCCAACAAAGCTATTGTAGGTGCGAATGCGTTTAGTCACTCATCAGGCATTCACCAAGACGGTGTCTTAAAAGCGCAAAATACCTATGAAATTATGACCCCTGAAAGTGTGGGTATTAATAAAAACAATTTAAACCTAACGTCTCGCTCTGGCCGTCATGTGATTAAGCACCGCTTAACTGAACTTGGCTATAAAGCGGAAGACTACGACCTAGAGGCCGTTTACGACGCTTTCTTGAAGTTAGCGGACAAGAAAGGTCAAGTATACGACTACGACCTTGAAGCATTATTATTCTTCGATAAGCAAAAGCACGACCAAGCACACTTCCAGTTGCTTTACCTTCAAGCAAACTCAGGCCGTGAAATAATCCCAAGCGCTACGGTCAAAATGAAAGTGGGCGACGAAGAAATTACTCAATCAAGCATTGGTAATGGCCCTGTAGATGCGGCGTATAAAGCCATAATGTCTATACTAGGTCACGAAGATTTAGAAGTTGTCGACTTCAAATTAGATTCAAAAGGTGAAGGTGCCGACGCTCTAGCACAGGTGAGCGTAATCGCTACCTACAAAGGTCGTCGTTTCCACGGAATCGGCTTGGCTACAGACATTGTAGAAGCCGGCGTAAAAGCCCTTATCTTCGTATTAAACAACACTTATTTAGCCGATCAAATTGATCAGCAAAAAAATCAACAAGAACGCGTTGCAGGAGTATAAATGAGCCAGTATTCAATTGCCGTATTAGCCGGAGACGGTATCGGCCCAGAAGTTATGCAGGAAGCCAATAAGGTTTTAGATGCTGTTGAAAAGAAGTTTAACGTGACCCTAAACCGAACTGCATATCCTGTGGGTGGCTACGCCATTGATACTGAAGGCGAAGCGCTACCCTCAAAAACGCTATTGGGCTGCGAGCAAGCCGATGCAATTTTGTTTGGCAGTATCGGTGGCCCTAAGTGGGACACCTTGCCGCTAGAACAACGCCCAGAGCGTGCAGCATTGCTTACCCTTCGCAGCCATTTTGATCTGTTCAGCAACTTACGCCCTGCTCGTATTTACCCGGGCCTTGAAAGCCTATCTCCCCTTCGCGAAGACATTGCTAAATCAGGCGTAGATGTTTTGGTTGTGCGTGAGCTAACCAGCGGTATCTACTTTGGTCAGCCGAAGGGCCGAGAAGGTGAAGGCGAAGAAGAATTCGCGTATGACACTATGCGCTACAGTAAACGCGAAATTCGCCGTATTGCTATTGCAGCATTTGAAGCAGCGCAAAAGCGCCGTGGCAAAGTTACCTCAGTCGATAAAGCTAATGTACTGGTTACTAGCCGCCTATGGCGTGAAATTGCTGAAGAAGTAGCAAAAGATTATCCAGATGTAGAGCTAGACCACATCTATATAGACAACGCCACTATGCAAATAATGAAGAATCCAGCGCAGTTCGATGTGATGCTGTGTTCAAACCTTTTTGGCGATATCGTTTCTGATGAATGCGCTATGATGACGGGCTCTATGGGCTTGTTGCCATCGGCAAGCATGAACGAAGAAGGCTTTGGCCTTTATGAGCCAGCAGGCGGTTCGGCCCCAGATATTGCAGGGCAAGGCATTGCTAACCCTATCGCACAAATTTTATCGGCCGCCATGATGCTGCGTTTCAGCATGAACTTGAATGACGCTGCCGACGCAATTGAAAAGGCGGTAGTGGCAACACTAGAAGCAGGTGTACTTACAGGCGAGTTATTACCTGCCGATAAACGCAGCCAAGCGGCAAGCACGTCGCAAGTAGGCGATGAAATCGTTAAACAATTAATGGCGCAGGAGTAAAACAACCTCATGGCCAAGACCTTATATGACAAAGTGTGGCAAGCCCACATTATTGACCAAATCGGTGAAGACAGCTTAATTTATATCGACCGTCACCTAATTCATGAAGTGACGTCACCGCAGGCATTTGCAGGCCTTAATGAAAAAGGCCGAAAAGTTCGACGCCCTGATCGCACTGTTGGCACTATGGATCACAGCATTTCAACCCGTTCATTGGCAATCGATGCCTGTGGTCCGGCGAATGCGCTTCAGCTACAAACCTTAGCAAAAAACTGTGAAGAACACGGCATTCAGCTATTTCCCGTGGGTCACCAAAAGCAAGGTATTGTGCACGTTATGGGCCCGGAATTAGGTCTAATTCAGCCTGGTATGACGGTGGTGTGTGGTGACTCACACACTGCAACCCACGGTGCATTTGGTGCGCTGGCATTTGGTATTGGTACCTCTCAGGTAGAGCATGTATTGGCAACGCAAACGCTAAAGCAAAGCCGCGCGAAAAGTATGCTTATCAACGTAAATGGCAAGCTTCCTGTCGGTATCACCGCAAAAGACATCATTCTTGCCATTATCGGCAAAATTGGCCACGCTGGCGCCACTGGCCATGTCATCGAATACGCAGGTGAAGCTATTCGCGGTTTGAGCATGGAAGAGCGCATGACGGTGTGTAACATGAGTATTGAAGCTGGCGCGAAAGCTGGCCTTGTAGCACCTGATGAAACAACATTTGCCTACCTTGAAGGCCGCGAATACGCACCTAAGGGACAGGACTGGGAAGACGCTGTCGCTTATTGGAAAACCCTTTATACCGAAGAAGGCGCAACCTTTGACACTGTGGTTGAACTTGAAGCGGCAGATATCGCTCCTCAGGTTACGTGGGGCACCAACCCAGGCCAGGTTATTGGCGTAAACACACCGGTACCTGCCCCTGAAGACTTCAGTGATCCGATTGAAAAAGAGAGCGCAGTAAAAGCGCTTGAATATATGGGATTAAAACCCGGTGAAAAGCTTGCCGACGTTGCAGTAAACCACGTATTTATCGGCTCATGTACCAACGGTCGTATTGAAGATATGCGCGCAGCGGCACAAATCGCCAAGCGCGGTAAAGTCGCCGATTCAATTACCGCGATTGTCGTTCCAGGGTCAGGCAATGTTAAACGCCAGGCTGAAGCAGAAGGCTTAGATAAAATCTTTATCGATGCTGGCTTTGAGTGGCGTTTGCCAGGTTGCTCTATGTGCCTTGGTATGAATGACGACAAGCTAGTGGCAGGCGATAGATGTGCCTCTACCAGTAACCGTAACTTTGAAGGCCGTCAAGGCCGTGGTGCGCGTACTCACTTAGTAAGCCCAGCAATGGCTGCCGCAGCTGCAATTACCGGTCGCTTTGCTGACGTTAGAGATTATCAGGAGTAAGTTATGTCTGAACAAGGTTTTACACAACACACAGGCATTGCTGCGCCGCTTGATCAGGCCAATGTCGATACCGACCAAATTATTCCAAAACAGTTTCTAACTGGCGTAACGCGTGCTGGCTACGGCAAACATTTGTTTCACGACTGGCGTTATTTGGATTTAGAAGAGAAAGAGCCAAACCCAGCGTTCGCGCTGAATAAGCCTGAGCACAAAGGTGCAAGTCTGTTGCTGGCTCGCGAAAACTTTGGCTGTGGTTCAAGCCGAGAACACGCGCCGTGGGCACTTGCCGACTTTGGATTTAAAACGGTTATTGCCACCAGCTTTGCTGATATTTTTTACGGCAACTGCATTAATAATCAGCTAGTGCCTGTGGCATTATCAAGCGAGCAAATGGACGCTTTGTTTGCTGCAGTGAAGGCAGACCCAGCAACTAAGATCACCGTTGATCTTCCAGCGCAAACGGTAAGTTTTAACGATACAAGCTTCAGCTTCGATATTGCTGAGCATCACAAAAACAACCTTATTAAAGGCTTAGATGCTATCGGTCAAACGCTTGAACTCACAAGTGCTATAGAAGCCTTCGAGGATAAACAGCCTGCGTGGTTGTAAAAGCGTGGGGCTTTAGCGCTTAACAAAGCCCTAATATGACACATGGGTACTGTCGCGAGATGGTACCCTGTTTAATTCTCTCCTCCATACCTCGAACCTAACTCCGCATCAAGATACCTATTACCGTTGGGTATAGAGAATATCCGTTCGCCTGATTTGAACTATCAGTTAATTTTCGGCACATTTACACGTCACACGTTCTCTCACGAATTCATTAATCGAATACTCGCAGACTCTAGCTATACTAAAGGCTAATAAACTCCTCACTTTTTTCACTGGAATATCGTACTATTCGTTTCTATTGTAATTAAAGGCTATGGCAACGTTGTGCCTCACAGGAGAGATAATGCTAGAACAGGTACCCATTGATGATTTGCAGCCCGGAATGTACGTCAATCAAGTACTTGAACAAACAGGTTCACTTAAAATGCGTTCTAAAGGCATTGTGAAAACCCAAGCCATTATTAATAGTCTTAAGTCCAAAGGCATTATCATTGTTGAGGTAGACCTTGCGAAGTCAAAGCTGCCCGAGACAGCTGTGCCACCCGAGCCAGATAAAGAAAAAGAGGCTGAAGTGACTAAACCGGTTGTTAAACCTGTCGGTCGTGATTCAATTACCGAAGCCAGCGAGCTATATGACAGTGCGCTTTCCATACAAAGTAGCTTTTTGAAGTCGCTTAAAAACGGGGCGGTGAAAGATTTATCGCCGATGGAGTCGCTGTCGCACAGCCTCATCGAAAGTGTATTCGACAATAAAGATGCGCTGAGCTGCCTGACTATGATTAAAGATACCGACCAGTATCTTCTTGAGCACAGTATTAATTGCAGCGTACTAAGCGGTATTTTTTGTGAGTTTCTTGGCTATGACAGAGATACCACAGAGCAAGTGAGTTTAGGTGCCCTGTTGATGGATATCGGGATGTCTTCCCTGCCAGACGAAATTCGCAATAACACAGGCGAATTTTCCAGTGATGATTGGGAAGTGATGAAAACCCACGTTGAAATTGGTGCAGACCTAGTTGAACAGTGTGGCGATATTTCTGACCTATCGCTACGTATCATTGAAGAGCATCACGAGCGCGTTGACGGAAGCGGCTATCCGAGAGGATTGGTTGGTGACGAAATTTCAGAATTCGCGCGTATTGCTGCCATTGTGGACGCATACGATGCCATGACATCTAACCGTACTCACAAAAACAGTATCACGCCTACTCAGGCGCTAAAGCGACTAACTGCGACAGATAACTTAGACCAAGAATTGGTAAAACAATTTATCCAGTGTATTGGCGTGCACCCTGTTGGGTCTTTAGTTAGATTAAAGAGCGGCAAATTAGGTATTGTGAGCAAGATCAACCCTAAAGACCCCGTAAGCCCTCACGTTATGACCTTTTACAGCGTTACGTCGCAGCATTTCAATGAAGTTAAGCGCGTTGATTTAAGTCAGTACGACGATGAGATTGTGTCAGGCGTTCGCCCCGAAGAGTTTAGTTTGAACTTACCTAAATTCTTTAAAGAAGTATTTGTGAACCAAATGCCGCTATAGCCCCTTACTGCTCCATTATCGGTAACGAAAAGCACTGCACAGAGGCCCTTGATTCAGGGCCTTTTTTTACGGGTCTCATACACTAACTTATTTGTGGCTATTTTCTGTGAGTGCGATGAAAACAACTACCAGTCAGTTAATGCCGCCATGGTAAAGAGTTCATCCTCAAAAGACAGTACCACACGCTGTGCTTCAATATTGACGATCTGCACTCTATCGGCAATCCAGTCGCCCTCTCCTATTTGACGGCCATTGACTCTCACCCATCTATCGGCAGGCCGAGACGCATACATATGCGCGCTAAAGTTCATGGTAGGAAGTCGTGTTAACAAGCGAACTGGTAGCTGATCTACACGGGGTAGTTCGTCTTTAACCGTCACCCTTGTTTGCTCTTCAGCGGGTGTATTATCTTGTGCCTTTGAGTCTAGCGCTTCAACGGCAGCATTAAAACGGGCCATGAGCTCTGGTGACACGGATACGTCAGATTGAGACGCAGCTTCATTTAATACTTTCCCTTCATAATTCCCTGAAGTCTCAGTTTGTCTTGTATCCATTGAAGAGCTACGCTCATATCCACTACTTGGCTCGGCGCCAGAACGTTGGGACACATCGTTATTGTAGCGATTCTGAGTACCTGTTGTGTTTGGGTTTGTATTTGTGATTGGGTTTGTATTTGGAACTGCACCTAAATCAGTATTTTGCGTTGCAGCTAAGTTGCCAACAGACTGGTTATTTACCATAGCGTTCGCTTGCGTGCCTTGCTGAGCTGCATTGCCGTTACTCATGTTTGCATTTACCGCCGTGTTAGCAGTTTCATTTAAACCTGCGCTTTGCCCACTTCCCTGAATGTTAGAAGATACCTGTTCACTTTCGTTGCTTGAAGTGCCTGGTGCTTCATTACTACTTTGCGTGGTCGTAAGCGCTGAAGCGCCTCCGCTTGCTTCAACCTGTGAAACTGAGCTTTCAGAGTCTGCCACCGGTACAGCAGCGGGTGCAGTTAGCATTGGCCACCAGCGTTTTGCCGTAGCGGCGGAAAAGCCAATGCATAAACCGCCAAGAATAACGACCGCAAAAAGGGCAGCTTGCTTGGTGTAAAGCTTCCATGCTGACGGAAGTCCTTCCACTGTGGGTAAAAACAAGCTTCGATTAAACTGCTCATTAAGGGATTTATCAAACGTGGCGCTTGTATCGTGCTCGCCCCGAAGCAAAGCTTGGGTTTGTGTTCTATGATGAACTGCCGGCGCTATTTCCACGGTTTGCTCAGGGTCTATTTCTACCTCTTGTACGCCCATTTCAGACAAGCCCTGCACCATGGCGTCGCTTGTCACTAAACCCGACTTTCTAATTTTAACCGGCCCATTTTGCTTGGTAATTTGAACAATCACCATACCGGGCATTAAATTTTCAATGGCAACGATATTAGACATACAAACTCCCTAACCCGTAGCCGAATAGGATGGCCAAAACAAACGCCGATGCGAGATACCATTTACGCTGGCTTTGCACGCGCTGACTGACAACATCTGCACCTAGAATTTGCTCGGCCGCAGCCAAGAATATAGGCTTTTGCACAACCGCATGCTGCTTAGTAAAAGATAAGGTTAGCGCTCGGTCACACAGCAAATTAATTACCCTTGGAATCCCACCGGTAATTTGATGCACCGCGCGCAATGTAGACTTACTAAAAATACTGATATCACCTTCGGCCACGCTTAAGCGATGTGCTATGTAAGCACTAACTTCTGGCGCAGTTAAGGGCAGCAGATGATAACGAGCGGTAATGCGTTGGGCCAGCTGGCGTAATTCGTTACGCTTTAACAACTGCTGTAATTCAGGCTGACCAATCAGTACGACCTTCAACAGCTTTTCACGGTTTGTTTCAAGGTTGGTCAATAAACGAAGTTGTTCTAGCACTTCAGGCAACAGATGCTGAGCTTCATCAACCATTAGTACCGTATTCATGCCTGACTGATGATTCTCTGCTAACTTAGACAAAATCAAATCGGTGAAGTACTTAAGGCTTACTTTTTCAGGTGTATAAGCCAAGCCTAACTCATCACATACCGTTGCTAATAGTTCAAGGGCGGATAAGGTAGGATTCAAAATCATGGCTACCTGCGTATTATCGGGTAGCTGCTGCAACAGTTTTCTCGATACCGTTGTTTTTCCCGTGCCCACTTCTCCGGTGAGCATTACAAAACCACCGCTTTCTCTGAGGCCAAAGGTCAAATGGGCCAAAGCCTCTTTGTGCCTTGGGCTCATATACAAATAATCGGGGTTAGGCGCAATCGAAAAAGGATTGTCATTTAACCCGAAGTAGTTCAAATACATGGTTGCTGAAGCGCCTATCTGTTTTAATTTTTAACGACGATTAAACTACCAGACGCAACCTTGAAGTGAAAGCGCATAACGATGTGGCGACGAATTTTATTTGTAACATTGCTATACTGCGCCTCTGTTACCTTGGGAAGGTTGATTTTCGTTACACGTCAAAAGTCGATGCATTCCCAATCTAAAAAGTATTACTGACTAAAAAATCGTTGGAAGAGCATGCAAATATATCTCGTTGGTGGCGCAGTGCGTGACGCACTGTTGAACAGAAAAGTTGTTGAACGCGACTATGTCGTGGTGGGCGCCACGCCAGAAGAAATGCTCAGCCAGGGTTTTACCCAAGTAGGCAAAGACTTCCCTGTTTTTTTACACCCTAAAACACAGGAAGAATACGCACTTGCACGTACAGAACGTAAGTCAGGAAAAGGTTACACCGGTTTTGTATGCGATGCGTCAAGCTCGGTGACGTTAGAAGAAGATTTGTTACGCAGGGACCTTACCGTTAACGCGATAGCGCAAGACAACCTTGGAAACCTTATCGACCCCTATGGTGGTAAAAAAGATTTAGAAAACCGCGTACTTCGCCACGTATCTGAAGCCTTTAGTGAAGATCCTCTACGCGTATTTCGCGTTGCTCGGTTTGCAACCCGCTATGCTTATTTAGGGTTTACCATCGCCACTGAAACCATGGCACTTATGCAATCCATGGCCGAAAGCGGCGAGTTAAGCACGCTAAGTGCTGAGCGGGTATGGCAAGAAACAAAGCGTAGTCTTTTAGAGAAAACACCGCATGTTTTTTTCACTGTATTAAACCAAGCCCATGGCCTCAATGACTGGTTTACTGAGCTTGAAAGAAACATAGATACTGCTCTGGAAACGTTAAAAACGGCGGTAGACCTAGAAAAGGCTGAAAACGAAAGCGTTGTTAAAGACACGGGTTTAGAAACCCCATTACCTGAAAGCAGCGATTCAGAAACTGCTAGGCTGATAACAAGGTTTACTGCCCTGCTCACTCACCTCAGTGAGGAAGAAGCGAAACAGTTATGCAGTCTGCTCAAAGTGCAAAACCAAGTTAGTGAAATCGTCAGCCTTGCCTGTAAGTTTAAAGATCTTCTATTAAATACGCAGAACTCGCCCGTCGATTTACTTGCCTTATTCAATGGCTGTGATGCATGGCGTAGAGAGGAACGTTTCACATTATTACTTAGCGCTTTTGCGCCTTATGCTCATAACAAGGGCATAGATTGGCAACATCAACAAAAGCGCATCGAAAATGCATTATCAGCCGCCAACCAAGTGAACGTGCAAGATATCATTGCCACGGGCGTTAAAGGCCCTGAAATAAAAGACGCGCTTAACCGGGCAAAGCTATCCGCTATTGCCTCTATTAATACATAATTGTGCTAAAGCAATGATCGAAAGAAAACTACTTAGCAACATCACCCAAATCAGTGGTGACGCTATGACACGCTAACACTGCGAGGAGATAGCCTCATGGGAAATTAAGCGCTACTCAAGCGAAGCCACCACTCACGCTATTACACTTAATGAGGATGGTGATGTTGTTACCCTCTCCTCTAATGGCGTGCTTCAAAGCTGGGATTACCGCGCACTGGTTACATCACTGTGATATACCTAATGCTTATACCGTCCCTCACAGCCTTTGCCCCACCTTCTTGCTAACAAGTTTTCGTTTACACAACTTAAGCATGTCGCTATTATCGAATTTAGATTACAAATGTAATCCTCAACTATATTTGTGCGTTCTTGTGCAACAGTTTCTCGCTAGTTATTCGTTGCTTGTTCGCAGCTCGTTAAATAACAACTTCAAAGCGCGCTTCGCTTTAAACAAACGATTCGCCCTTTTAAATGAAAAAATCTGGCATCGGCTTGGAGATTCTTAAGTGAAAAAAACAATAATAACGTACCTTATAACTTTAGCTTTTACCCTTGTAGTTAGTGGATGTGCAAGCCCCCCAACCGTCTACCTTTATGGCAAATATCTTGAGCCGTCCAAAGTTCAAGCCCTATCTGAACAGTTAACGGATCAAGGCTTGAATGTTGAAGTGAACGACTTTGATTTTCCTACATCCGTGTCTACTAATACGTTGCTCTATTCATTGCTGCTACAATCACCAGAAGCAATCGACAATACCACTAGCATCGCAGAGCATGCGGGTTACTCTATAAACCGTGTCCAATCGCTCACTCAAGGCAATCATTGGTATACTAAAAACTCTTTGGCGCTGTTCGTGTTCCCTGACGGCAATCGCCCCCACGGAACCCTCCTTGCCCAAGATCTTATCCATAGCTATATCGCCAATGGATGTGGGAACGGCCAGCGCCTCACACTGTATAGAGACGGTACGTATACCCTCACACTTCAAACGCCCATATCTTCAGAAGACGTAAAGGGTAAATGGAAGTATCGCCAGTTTCCTTACCTAGAGCTTCAAGAACCCAATTCACCGTACGCCAACTACTACTTCGAAATTTCACGGGTTGAAAGTGAGGATAAAGTGAGTAAGCTCGATTTAACGCACTTGCACTTACTTAACGCCAACTGTACCAACCCGTTAGCGTCAGAATGTGTATTTACCTACGGTGTGCGAATTTAACGCCAGTTTTTCTCAATGTTTTGGTATAGCAATGCTACAATACGCCCCATTCATTTAGAGCGTTTTTTATACTATGACTTTCGAAGAACTCGAATTAGACGAAGCACTGTGTCACGCAGCTGCCGATATGGGGTTTGAAACTCCAACTAGCATTCAAGAACTGGTTATCCCGCATGCGTTAGATGGACGAGATATCTTGGCCTCTGCTCCTACAGGTACCGGTAAAACAGCCGCATTCTTATTGCCTGCGTGCCAATTTTTACTTGATTACCCGCGCAGACAGCCTGGTGCTACACGCATTTTGATCCTAACACCTACCCGCGAGTTAGCGCTACAGGTTTACGAACAAGCCTTAGCCATAACAAAGCACACACAAATTGTGTGCGGCGTAATAACCGGTGGTATTAACTACGGTACCGATAAAGAAACCTTAAGCAAGAATCTTGATATTCTTGTGGCTACACCAGGTCGCTTGCTTGAGCATATCGAAAAAGAAGCCGCAGATTGCCGAGATATCGAGTGTTTAATTCTTGATGAAGCTGACCGCATGTTGGATATGGGTTTCTCAACGGTAGTTAACCAAATTGCTGCCGAAGCGCGCTGGCGCAAGCAAAACCTATTGTTCTCTGCCACGCTTGAAGGCAAAGGCGTTAAGACCTTCGCCCACGACATTCTTAACAACCCTGAAGTTGTGGAAGCGAATCCGTCGCGCAAAGAAAAGAACAAAATTCATCAGTGGTATCACCTTGCTGACGACATGAATCACAAGCAAGCGTTGCTGGTGAATATTTTGAAGCAAGAAACGACGACGTCAACGGTTGTGTTTGTGAAAACCCGCGAACGCCTGCAAATGCTTAAGGACTTCTTAGCCTCGAAAGACATTCCAGTGTGCTGGCTACAGGGTGAAATGCCACAAGACAAACGTAATGCAGCCATGGCTCGCTTTAAAAGTGGTGAGGTACCAATCTTATTGGCAACTGACGTTGCAGCTCGTGGTATCGACGTACCCAACGTAAGCCATGTTATTAACTTCGACATGCCGCGCAAAGCCGACGTTTATGTGCACCGCATTGGCAGAACCGGTCGTGCTGGTGCCAAGGGTACTGCAATATCTTTGGTTGAGGCCCACGATTTTGACATGGTAGCCAAAACCGCACGTTACATGGGCGAACCACTTAAAGCTCGCGTTATTGACGAGCTACGCCCTAAAAACAAAACGCCTAAGATTGGCCCTAAAAAGAAAAAAGTAAAGGCCAAAGACAAAGCCAAGGCAAAAGCTAAGCCTAAAAAGAAAAAGTAAAGAGTGCGAAAATAGTCGATCAGTAACATTCAAGTGAGTTAATGCGGTGGGCCAGGATGTAGGTGGAACATTGCCGACACAAACCCTCTCAGCGGAGCGCACATGGATGTGTTTACCGCGTGTTTGTGGAGGCAATGTTTCGGCCGCAGCCGCAGCCCACCGCTCTAGCTCACCGTCAGTTCAAAAGAGTACACAATGAAATTCCCAGAAAAAATTGTTTTAGCCACAGGTAATCAAGGTAAGGTGCGTGAGTTCGCATCTTTGTTTGCAGATTACGGTGTAGACGTTGTGGCGCAAAAAGAATTAGGTGTATCTGATGTGCCTGAAACAGGCACAACATTCGTTGAAAATGCCATTATTAAAGCGCGTCATGCGGCACAAGTAACAGGCCTTCCTGCTATTGCTGACGACTCAGGCTTAGTAGTCGACGCCCTTGGCGGTGCACCCGGTATTTATTCAGCCCGCTATGCTGGCGCTGATGCAACTGACGATACCAATATCGACAAGCTATTAGCTGCCCTAGATGGCGAAACCCAGCGTAAAGCGCATTTCTTCTGTACTCTAGTATTTATGCGCCATGTGGAAGACCCAGTGCCATTAGTTAGCCAAGGTAAATGGCAAGGCGAAATTTTAACTGCTCGTTCTGGTAACGACGGTTTTGGTTACGACCCCGTTTTTCACGTGCCAACTCATGGATGCACTGCGGCAGAATTGGAGAAAGCCGAAAAGAACCGCATTAGCCATCGCGGCAACGCCCTAGCGATTTTGCTTGATAATATGAGAGCGACTTTTGCGTAATCCTCCGCTTAGCCTTTATATCCACATTCCTTGGTGTGTTCAAAAGTGTCCGTACTGTGATTTTAACTCTCACGGGCTTAAGTCTGACTTGCCCGAAAAAGAGTATGTGGCGCATCTGCTGGACGATTTAGCCATTGATGCCAAACGCATTGGCGACCGCCCTGTCGAGACAATCTTTATAGGCGGTGGCACGCCCAGTTTGTTTTCAAGCGAGGCCATGGCTGGCATTTTAAACGGCGTTAAACAGCGGGTTAACTTAAGCGACACTGCTGAAATAACCATGGAAGCCAACCCAGGTACCGTTGAGGCAGGTAAGTTCGCTGGCTTTTATCAGGCAGGCATAAACCGAATATCGGTAGGTATTCAAAGCTTTCAGCCTAAGCATTTAAAGGTGCTAGGCCGTATTCATAATGAAAGCCAAGCCGAAAATGCGGTGAAACAAGCGCACAGCGCGGGGCTACCCACGTTTAATTTAGATCTCATGCATGGTCTACCTGAGCAGAGCGTAGAGAATGCCATGGCAGATTTGAAGCAAGGTATTGAGCTCGCTCCCTATCACCTGTCGTGGTACCAGCTTACTATCGAGCCAAACACGCCTTTTTATTCAAAGCCTCCAGCGCTGCCAGACGACGACATTCTGTGGGAAATACAGGAAAAAGGCCACAACCTATTAGAGCGTGCAGGCTATCACCAGTACGAGATTTCAGGTTACGCCAAAGCAGGACACCAATGCCGCCATAACCTGAACTACTGGCGCTTTGGCGACTACTTAGGCATTGGCTGTGGTGCCCACGGAAAGATTACCGATGCCGCTAATGGCACTATTCATCGTACCGTTAAAGTGAAGCATCCTCGAGGCTACATGGAAATGAGCCGCCCGTATTTAGATACGCAAACGCTGGTAAGTAAAGACGACCTGCCCTTTGAATTCTTTATGAACAGGTTTCGTTTAGTTGAGCCTTGCCCGATGAGTGATTTTAGTGACTTCACAGGTACTGAGTTAACGGATGACGTTAAACGCGCACTGTCTGATGCTCATCACCAAGGGCTGCTGTCTATTTCAGAGAGTCACTGGCAGGTAACCGCTAAAGGACGTAGATATCTTAACTCTCTGCTGTCGTGTTTCGTATAATCTCGCCGTTTTGAGTCAACCAAAAAGCTAGATCGAAAAAGCCTGCTCTCGCAGGCTTTTTATTTTACTCAGTCTGTAATCGACCTTACGTCAACCCTTCTTCATCAATACTTAATCATCGCTTTTATCGTGAAGCGTAATAATATTGTATGGTTCAAAAGCAGGTACATTTGCTCGAAGATTTTCTTCTGCTACGTCTAAACGTTTAAGCTTTTCACAAAACCACTCTGCTTTTTTACGCAAAGTTGTGGCCTTGTCTCCCACATCTAACCCCTCGCCCACGTTATTTAGCTGACGAGTAATTTCTGCTACTTTCTCTTGGTTTACCTCGCCGCTTCCAGTGTTTATGCCACTTATCGCCGATAGTATGCCGCCAACAGAGGTCGAAATAGCTTCTTCAAGCTGCGCTTCAATTTCGCTATCAACGAATTCATCAACGCTTTCCAGCGATCCGGGGCCAATGAAATAGTGGTTACTGGCGTGCCTGAATTTATCTTTCACGCGGTTTTGAACACGCTTCATAGCAGCATTCAAACGCTCATAGCTGTCGTGGTCGCTGCCAACTAAACCTAAATACACGTGTTCAATAGTGCCAATCGCCAAGTCGACACCTTCGGTAGCCAAAATAATCATTTTTGGTACTACATAGTGCAACCCTGAAGAATACTCTTTTAGCCACTGCCGTTCTTGTTCGCTTAAGGTTTGCCAACGTCCGCCTACAAACAGCTGGTTTTGGTCGTTAATCTGAACTACGGTGCGGGTTTTATCCATTACACGAAGCTGCGCATTATTTACGGCAATACCGTAGGCAAAATCGATGTTGCACGTATATTCAGCTTGCGCCGATGTACAAAGTCCAGCGAATAAACAAATTGTGAAGAGAAAAGCCTTAAGGCGCGATATCATTTTCATACCATCATTGTGGCTAGCTTACTAAGAAATAAAAAGCCATCATGAGTCTAACGTGCTAAAAATCAGGTTGAACATGTCGAGATGATCAATTTATGCAACACGTAAATGGATCATTAATGAGAACGATAAATATCTGTATCTTTAACGTTCAGACCTAAAACAACAAAGCACGCATTATAGAGCGTGCTTTGGTGATAAAAAGTCTAAGCGTCGGATATTAGACGAAAGGCTAATTAGAAAGGATGTGAATTTTTACCTACACCTATTCATCGGTATAAGTGCGCACCAAACGTACATATATGAATCGGTCTTTTTCTTTAATGGAATGGCTAGCGTTAAAGAACGCAACAACCCATGCTCGGTCTGGATCGTCCGCTGAAGGGGTAGAGGTCCAAAAATCATCCGGAGGCGTAGCTGGGAAAAGCGAGCTATTAATCGCCGGGCGTACGCAGTCGCGTTCCGCTAAGGTGGCCAACTCTTTAACGTTGGGCAAGCGCCATCCTAGCAGGTCTTCGTTACTCGCCTGCTGTGCAAGTTGTAGCGCCTGCTGCCATGTATATTTCACCGCTTCACCGCTACACGTCGAGCCATCCCAGGTTTGTCCTTCGGAACATCGTCTCCAGACTAAATCTGTAGTGGTATCCAACAAAGTACTGGTAGTCACTGCTTCAAAATTATCGTTGGGCGTGGTTTCTAGTCCATCAGACAAGCACTCTTGAGCGTAAGCTGAAAACGATGCACTTGCGAACAACGCTGAGGCCGCAACCATTTTAAGTGAAATGAGTACTGCATTTTTCAAGGCGTTTAGAACAGGTTTATTAACTGTATTGTTCATGACTATCTCCCCGCTCTTACAAGACGAACACGCGCAGCTGTCGACTTATTAAGAAAGTTATCGACACCTGAATCGAAATCCAACGCCCATGCATTTTGTGCATCATCACTGTTAACCCCATCGGCACTCGGTACCGATGTCCAATACCATAGTGGCTCGGTAGAAACTGCACCTGTGTTAGGGAAATAATCTTCATCAATGGCTACATCGTCGGCAATGCCTAAATGCATTAACGAAAAGAGTTCATGGTGAGTGGGTAACCGCCAATCGTAAAAGCCGCACAAGCCTTGGGTATTGACTGCTTCAACATAGGCTGACGTATTACAGTTGGTCAGTAAGCACGTTGCATTCACGCCTGTCTGGTCGCCCTCAAAACCACCATTTACCTCTTCGCTGTACCAAGAATAGGTGTAGTCTTTATCTTGAAATGCACCATCGTCAGTTTTAACTTCCCACACCAATCCGGTCACATTATCACGAACGCACGACCACGTATCTGCGCTGGCATCTTGTTCGTCACCATTGGCATTTAAACGGGTAAAGTCGAAGCCAGCTTTACCACGTCCAGCCTTTTCTATTAAGCCATTTTGCTCAATAATATCAGCGCCACGCTGCCCGTCCTGCCCAGGAAAGTCGTTTTGCTGCGCCTCGGTTAACGCGTTATTGGTAGCTTGTTGTAAAAAGCCGGTATCGTTCAACAGTGGCGTGGGCATTGGACGTATTCGTACATTGATTGTGTCTTCAACGCTGTTGCCGTTGGCATCAGTCACAGTGAGGGTATAGGCCACAACAGTAGAAGAAGGTACCGAAGGTGCTATGGCAAATGTGGATAGTGCATCGCTGTCATCTACTGGGCGAACTGCGGCTCCTGTGTTTGCCCCACTATTGGACGTAACGTTGTTACTGCGCTCCCAAGAGTAGGTAAGTGGTAGAGCACTGGGTATACTCGTCGTGGCCTCGCCATCTAAAATAACCACTTCGCCACTAAAAACACCCTGCGAAAACCCAGCATCAACAACTGGCAGTGTTTCAGTCTCCGATTGCACAGAGATGGTAACGGAATCTGTATCAGTTGCCCCTTCACTGTCGGTTACTTCCAACTGAAACGTAAGCTGCTGTGCATCATTGGCAATGGGCGTTACGATAGTCAAAGTAGAAAGGTTTGTCTCCACGCCAGTTATCACGTTGGTGCCGCTGGTTTGAGTCCACACGTAATCAGCTATTTCCCCAGCTGTTGACGTTGAATCAGCGTCACTGCTTCCGGTTCCGTCGAAAACAATTTCGACTCCCCCGGGGAATGTATTGGCCGGCAAATCGTCCCATGCAGGCACTTCTATACTCGCTTCCGGGGCAATGTTCACAGGTGCGACCGTAATTACAGTAAAATCACTTGCCGTATTGCCGCTTTGGTCGTTAACTGAAACAGTAAGCGTATATTCAGTGGCACTATTAACCAGCGGCGCCACAAAACTTGCTGCTGAAGAACTCGTGTCGTCATGAGTAATGGTTAACGAAGGAGACGCACTCCAGTTATAAGTATAAGTGCCATCGCCGCCACTCACCTCAGCAGTCAGCGAATAGGTTACCCCTTCGGTAACAGTGGCGTCTAGGCCTGCATTTATAACTAAGTTACCGTTGCCCGATCCCCCACCGCTTGCGTCACCATCGCCGCCTCCGCCGCCACCACAGGCAGCTAAAACAAATGCGCCGCAAAGAATGACTAACCCGCGCAATAAGGTGTGTGAGAGATAGCTTGAAAATGAGGGCATACTTATTTGCATACATACTCCAGTCGCACTACTAGCGTGTATTTAAGACGCCGTGCGAGAAAAACTTGATGTAGATAGAATCGCAAAGTGCCTAACAAAAAGGCTGCTTTACATATAGCGGTTATGAGTAGGTGCGTTTCACGCTATTAGCGACTAATCGCGCCTCTTGCTCTTCGGACATCGTAACCTGGAGTGCCTCAAGCTGCTTTTTTCCAACCGCAACATCCGTCATGTCGTAAATCATCATGCTTATAAAATCTACCTTACCCGTTGCTGACGTAAGTGGAGATAGCGTGATATTTTGATACATGTACGGCTCACTACCTGTAATCGGCCGGTAATTAGGAAACTTGAACAAATAAGGGCGCTGCTCCCACGTCATGAAAGCACGCGTTTTTAGGTCGAAGACAGGTTTAGCTTTTTTCATAAACCAGTCTTGTTTGATTGTGGGAAACAGTGAAAATAAGGTTTTGTCTCTCACTTCACTTGGCAGAAGGCCACTGTGGCTTTCCATAAAGCCATTCCACACTTGCACTGTGAAATTGCGATCTAAAACCACAATACCTACATCTACCGTTTGTAACATGTCCATCATCCAATGAAATTCTTGTAACTCATCTAAATGCTGGCTCATCAGAAATCCTCCAACAAGTGTGCGAGCTTGGAATTCATCATTTTCATAGACTCTTCCGTAAACAACAAAACTAAATCACACTGAACATTGTAACCTTCAAGACCATAGCTAAGCTCTATCGCCAGCGTACGCTTCCATTTAATTTGGTTCATACTGATAATTTCAGTGATGGCACGGTGCTGACCAAGCACAATGGGATGCCCCTGACTAAAGTTAATATCCATTTGGTTAGCTAACCCTGTTAAACAGGTTCCAATCAGAATACTTGCCGCATCCATGAGAAGCTCTAACTGTAATTGGTCGTCAACTTCGCCTTCCACATTGAGAATTTTGGCCACATCGTCAAAGCTTGAATCGCTCAAAATACACAGAGCTTCACCGCTAACACCTGGCCCTAAAAAACCTTGGCAAACGGCGGTGACTTGTTCATGACTTTCAATGTCAGAAAGCATCATGTGGAGTTCAGAGACTTCAATAAGGTTTACGTTAGGAATGGGGAGTTCTACAAAAACATCCATGGTGCGGGCAAGATGGTCGCCCGCTTGCCCCATGGCAATATTGGTTATTTCTTGGTAACAATCGCGAATATCAGGGTGAAGCGGTGTCACCTCCTCTTGCGCTTCTTCTTCGACGTGAAGAATATTGTATTTATCAAGAACCTCGGCAAGTTTAGCCGGGTCAACAGGCTTTCGGATAAAGTCTAACGCACCAAGTGACGTTACTCTCTCATGCGCTTCCGGCTGAATATCACCAGACACAACAATAACCTTTGTTTTAAGACCACGCTGTTGAATAGCCTCTAAAGTGCCGTACCCGTCAAGCACTGGCATATTCAAATCTAAAAGTAAAAGATCGCCTTTGCCATCGGCAAGCGCAGTCAGAGCATCTTGGCCATTTTTTGCAAAGTGTACGGCCACGTCCCAGTCTTGTGGGAGGCATTTAGCCACTTGCTTGCGTGCAACTAACGAGTCGTCACATACGAGTACTGAAAACATTAAGTTCTTTTACCACCTAGCTTTTACAACCAGCCAACGCTGATAATTTCTAGCAATTTCAATTGTATCGGCACAACCGCTGTGAACTGAAGTATTGATTTTTCTTCGGATATAACCAGCGGTATTGCTTTATCGACTTTTTTAAACAGATAACCTGTATATGGTGATACGAAACACCTCACTAAGAAATAGCACTTTTGGGGAATATTGCCAGCGTGTTTGGCAATTAACTTATCGCTTATTTAGCGGTGATATGTGGATAACTTAAAAGCACGAAGTTCAAACAAAAATACTAAAAAATACCGGTAGTGCCAGGGCTGTGAATATGCCGTTTACGCACAATCCAAGCGTAGCCATAGCTGCGACGTCCTCTCCCATGTGAATGGACTTAGCCGTTCCTACTGCATGTGCAACGGTACCCAACGCAATGCCTTGGGCCTGTCGCTCCCACACATTAAATACTGAGAAAACACCTGTAGCTACAATAGCTCCCACTATGCCAGTACTTATAACAAAAACTGCTGCTAGAGCTGGTATTCCGCCAATGTGGGTGCTTGCTTCCATTGCAAGAGGTGTGGTGATTGACTTGGCTAACATCGTCATTTGTAGCGCCATAGGTGCATCTAACGCGAACAGCGTGAACCATGCAGTGATAGGCGCAATGATTCCCCCAAAGCCGATACTGACTATTAACCTCCACCCATAGTGCTTCAATCTCTGCCATTGTCGATAAATCGGCAATGCTAGCGCCACCGTTATAGGCCCTAAAAGCCAATGCAATAATGATGCAGCATGCTGATACGCAACAACACTGGTATTGGAAAAATAAAGGCCTAAGGAAACAAAAGCAGCGGTAAAAATAATCGGGTGTGCAACCGGATGACCATTACATTTTTTATTAACCCACAGCGCAATAATATAGCCCATAATAGAAACGCAAAGCCATAATACCCCGCTGAAGGTAAGCGACTGATTTAGTGCATTAATCATTCAAAACCCCCGCCTTTTTGTGAAGCGTCGGAGCTGTTATCCAGTTTGCTAGAAAATAGCTTCTGGGCAAACCAAGCAGTAAAACCTAGACTGAGTGATGTGGTAACAAAAATAGCAATAAAGATTGCTAAAGCATTAGCCTGAATATCGTTCCAATAAATGGATACGCCCAGTACAGCTGGAACGAAAAACAAAGACATATGCTTTAAAGGGAAGGAAACAAATCGCGCTGTCTGTGCTTCAAGTTTTGGAAATGTAAGAAGTATACCAAGCAGAAGAAAAAGCCCCACAAGCGCGCCAGGTATAGGTAAGTCCATAGCGCTGACGGCGAAAAGTCCAAGATAATACGCAGCGAAAACTACTATAGCCCCCACTATCGCCTTGCTTACATCTCGCACTATCTGTCCTTATTACACGATATAAAACACCAAGTGTAGCGATTTGAAAGTTCAACCACCAGCAGGACCATGGTCGTATAGAGCTGTAAATGGGTATTTTGTGGTGTTATTTGTACTTAGCGTTGCTCGACTTGCCAGAACTGATAGTAATATTTGTGAGTAATTTTGAAAGACTCACCACCTTGTATGACGACCCTTTGCTGATTAAGCCTTTGCTCTAAATGTGTAACGTATTTCGCATTTACCGCAACTGAACGATTACAGCGCTTAAAGTGCTGCTCTCCAAGTCGTTTCAACAGTTCACATAGTGTTGTTCGAACTACATAGCTTTCAGACAGCGTGTAGACACACATATAATCGCCGGCAGCTTCTATCCATTTAATGTCTGCGGGATTTAAGCAGCACCACCCGTTCTCAGTTCTAATACCAACCATATTAGGCTTAGTGGTTTTGTTTAACTGTTGACGTAGTGTCGCCAATAACGCGGGCTTAGATACACCGTACTGTTTGCATAGTCCTTCTACCATTGTGTTGAATTGAAAATCACGCTCAAAACAGTCGAATTGGCTTTTAACGTATCCGATTGCACGTATTAGCTGATCTTCTTTAAAAGGCGGTGTGATAAAACCAGAGGCGTTGTACGAAAAAGCGAGAAGTGCTTCTTCATCCTTGCAGCCTACCGCCATCCAGTACTTTGAAGCAAGATTACGGCACGACTTTGAAACCGAATAGAAACCGATGGCTTGAGGGTACTTTTCAGCCAAAGCTAAACAATGGCCGACCGACTCTGCTCCAAAAACATGGCTAAAAACGTTTAGCTGCTTCAGTATTTTGCAAAGTGATTGTTGCTTAGATGCAGATTGTAAGAATACTAATGAAATCATCTGCGCTCCCTTTGCAATTTACTTGGTGCTATAACTTTCTAGGCCGAATTGCGCTGAGGTTTAAAGAAATAGCTGAAGAAAGGTGAAAAAAAGGGGCTATGCATCACATAGCCCTAAGTCCAGGGCAAAAACTCAAATTAGCGTTTAGCGGTCAATATGCTCGGGCTTGCATTGATACGACGCGCAATATGCTGAGCGGTTTCAGACGCATTGTGAGTAGTCGCAAAAGTCAGCATATCTTGTCCGTTACATACCAGACCTTCGTGAAGATCTCTCATATTTAAACCCGTTGCCTTTACAGCGCGGTGCAACTTTAAGCGGCTATCGCTTTTAACTGCTTTGCATACAGCAATTAAACTACCTTCTAGCTCTTTTGGGTAAGAACCAGCGTTTGCGTTTGTAGCGGTTAAAGAAAGGGTCATTCCTAGTAAAGCAAATTGGGTAACACGGCGTAACGTAAACATAACAATTTCCTCTGATAATATTAGGCAACGCGGTGACGACCTCTACATGCCGCCGCACCAATAAGCTAAGTTAGGTTTATGATATTTACGCTACAGAAACGTTAAAGTACGGTTATTTGAGACGTTGCGATAAGTACACAAAAGGCGAGGTTTAACTATCGGTCTGAACGGTTATTAGTCGTGCTTAATACATACTTTGCAACATTCTTGAAAAGCAGGGGTGTTCCACATTGCAAAGAGCCGCTAAAGTATAGGCTAGCCTAAATTAAAAACGTGACAACACGGTACACCATTAACATCAATTCAAGGAAGAACTATGTTAGAGCAGCAACGGTATCACCTTGTAAGAGAGAATATGCAACCCGGCGATATCATTGCGTTTGGCGGAAACAGCTTATTCTCCCGCTGGACAAAACTTACTACTCGCTCTGCCGTTACCCATGTAGCAGTTGTCATGCAAACCAAAATGCAAGACAGTAAAACAGCTCTTTACTATAACCAAGTTATGGAAGCTACGTATTATAAGGGCAAACGAGGCGTGATGACGAATCGCCTGAGTGAACGCGTGGCGTCTTATGATGGGGATATTTGGTGGCTACCACTCTCTCGTACATCGCGCAGCATATTCGAACAAAACAGAGGTGATTTTTTTACTTTTATGCAAGAGCAAGAAGGCAAGCCCTACGACGCTCTGCAGCTTTTCGGCTCTGCGGTAGACGCTATCGATGAGCACCCGCTTTTTGGCAGCATTAGTTACAATCAAGAGGATTTCAGTAGTTGGTTCTGTTCGGAGCTTATCGCAGAAGGACTAGAAACAGCAGGGATCATTAGAGGTGTGAACGCGTCCGAGGTAACCCCAATTGACATCTGTCGGTTCAACATCTTTAAAAAACGTTATGTACAGATTAAAGGTGAAGGACGGTTAATTGGCGGCTTTAACTCGCTAAAACCAGATAACTGGGGCCAGATTGCCTAGCCCCGATACCTAAAAACATCACTGCCTGTGGTAGGTAAGTGAATTTTTAGAAAATACTATCTTGGTGAATTTTGATAAACATACCCGTACCAATTTTCGAGTAGTCAATCTTATATTCTTTCCCATTTAGCGTTTGAATGAACACTAAGGTTTTTTCGTCACCGAAAACATCGCTAGTCGTTACATCGACTAGTTCCATATCCATCATTTTTGCATCGCGCTTATTCTCAGGTACTTTACCTTCGTATTGCTTAATGCCTTTATAGGTTACAATAATAGGCGGGTTTTCATCGCCATTAATAACCAAAAGATCTAACTTTCTAATTTTATGAATGATGGTGTTTCGACCACTTGTAATAAACGGTTTTTCAGTCATTCTCATCTCCGCGACCGCATACCTGCTTTTTTAATTATTAACAAAGAATGTAATAGTCGAGTCTATCACGATGTTAACAAACAGCACATAAGCATTTGGTTGATATTTGTGTGCAAAGTATAAACATAAAACACACAAAATGAGCAATAAATCACTTATTTTTGCGTGAATCGTGTTTTTCAATAAACTCTTCGTCAGTTAAACTTTGTAAAAATGCCACCAGTGCTGCTCTTTCTTTTTCAGAAATACTGAAGCCTTTAATAAATGGGCTACGATAGGGGTTGGGGCTTTCAGCTTCATTGCCACCTCGGGCATAAAACGCAATAACGTCTTCAAGGGTGGCTATACTCCCATCGTGCATATACGGTGCCGTGAGCGCAATATTTCGCAAGGTAGGCGCTCTAAACTTACCCATGTCCTGCTTGTTAAAGGTCACACTATACAGCCCCATATCTGTCTTCGGGTAACTGCCCGCACCATCTTCGTTGTACAAACCTGTATTATGGAATGGTTGCGCACCAAATGGTTGAAAACTATGTTTAGACGACTGCGTAAAGTTCACGCCTCCATGGCAGTGAAAACACTCCGTGCGTTCAGAAAAAAAGAGGTTTAGGCCCTCAAGTTGTTGCGCTGTTAGTGCGCTGTCTTCTTGTCGATAAGCATAAGCATCAAACGCACTATTAAAAGACACTAGGCTTCTTACATAACTCGCTAATGCTTTTACAATGTTGTTCACACTAGGGGTTGCGTCACCATACGCGGCTTTAAATAGTGCAGGGTAATCGCCTTGCTCAAGGCGCGTTAAAATGACATCTTCATTGCCAGTTACGCCCATTTCCACGGGGTGTTCGTTAAAGAGCGGGATCAGTAGTTGTTTTTCAATACTGTCTAAGTTGTTGTGCGCCCACGTAAATGAAGCATTGTAAGCCACATTAATAAGCGCCAGCGCGTTACGGTTGAGTTCTTCGCCATGTGCGCCTACAGACACTTTTCTAGATTCTGCGAAGGCATTTTCAGGATCATGGCAGCTACTACATGATGTCGTGTTGTTCGAGCTTAATGCCGTATCAAAAAACAGCTTGCCCCCCAATTTAACGCTTTCCACTGTCATTGGGTTGTCGGCAGGAACCGTTGGCGCAGGTATATGCTTTGGCAGATTCCACTCGTACGGGGTGGGTGCTTTCGAACACGCACTTCCCCCTACCACAATGCAAAGTGAACACACCATTTCCCGTGTATTAGGGGCTCGCGTTTTAAAACGCCGAGGGAGCACTTTTACTGCCACTTAATCCAAGGCCTATGTACAAGATTTTGAATAAGTTTTTTACAAGGTTCTGTTTCCGGAGACTCAAACATGCAGCTTGCTGCTTCGTTTAAATCAACTTGCGCTACTATGTTAGACACCGAGACTTCTAAATCTAAATCCGTATCAAGCTGGGTCATCGGCAAAATAAACTCGACGCGATTGGTGAAGGCACAGGATTTTTCCGGTGATCTAACAGCAGATTCGGAGTTACAGCCAACACTGCCTAAATGATAAGACCATTTTCGCGCTTCTTCGCCACTTTTAGACACATCTAGTCTCAAGAATTTATGCCCATTTTGCCAACTCCAAAACATTGAACTGTCATTTAATGGCGAAGGCTGTGTAAGTGGATTAGCATGATTAACGTCGAAGGGAAGTCCCATGGTAAAACGCAAATTCGTTGATAATTTCAATAACTCCTCAGACACATCCAGCACAATTTTGCTATTAGCATCATCGGGGTTGCTGCACTTGTTATGAAATTTTAACAACGCTTCATTCGGCGTTTGCCATTGGGTTTGTTTAAACTTTACCCGCTGCCACTTTCCATCAATACGTACTTCAGGCTTACTGAGGTAAAAGCCAAAATAATCAACATTCCAGCGCTGCTGCCCAATACTCATAATCATGGGACAAGCCCCAGTATCTACCCCAACCAATTTAAACGGGATCTCACCGGGCTCCCGTCCTTTGAAACTTACTACATCACACCCAGTTATCGATACCAAAACCGCCAAGAGTAACGAAGGCATGACACACATGCGAAAAGGCATTTTCATTTATTTATGTACTTCCTTTAATTATCTGGTAGTTTTTTAAACAAACCAGCGATTTTTAACACTTGCTCGGACGACAAGATGAATGCATTGCAAATTACGCCAATAGTGCTGCTTTTAGCGATTGTGAGTCAAGCTGTGCACGCTCATACCGACCACGACAAAGCGCGCTTTGTTGCCGAAAGCGGCATTGACACAGGAAAGTGTGACAACCGTTTCAGACCCTGCAAAACCTTGACATACGCAGCGAGGCAGGCCAATAAAGGCGATAAAATTCTCGTCGCTGAAGGTCAGTATTATTTCGACAACACGCAGCAAGCACAAGTGCTAAACGACAGTCTTCTACCCGTGCTTGGCGGGTTTTCTCGTAACGATCACTTTCAAGCGCAAAAACCCGCTTTACACAAAACCTTACTTTTTAACGTACCTGCCTTTTTATCAAAACCTCTTTATGATAAAGGGTTCGACACAATTGTTGACGGTAAAGCCGCTTCCCCACTTACTTCATTAGCCGCACAACATATGGAGCTGAACACCACGGTAAGCGCAAATGAAAGCTGTAACAATGGAATGGCTGGAAATTATCCATGTAGCAATATTGATTTACTTTCTCACGTCCCAGTTGCCGCGCTTTCGTCAGTTTCTAATGGCGCAAATGATATTTGGGGGCATGTAGATTTAAACAATCGAAGAGAGTATGCCATTGTTGGCATGCAGGCCAGTATCGCTATAGTGGATGTAACTGAGCCAACGTCTCCAAAAGTAGTAGGCGAAATCACAGGGCAAAGCACAACGTGGCGCGACATCAAGGTCTATCAGTATTTTGATAGTACATCAGGCAGATTTAAGGCCTATGCCTACGCCAGTGCAGACAGCGTAACTGAAGGGTTTAGCATAATAGACCTAAATAACTTACCTGAACGCGTTAGCCTAGTTAGACGTAATACCGACGACAACCGTGCACACAATATCTATATATCAAACGTAGACTACACGCTAAATACTCCACTGACAGGCGCGACATCTCAACTTCATTTGGTGGGCCAAGATAGTAATGGCGGTGCTTTTCGCTCCTATGCGCTAAGCGCGCCTCAAGCACCCACACCTTCTTATATACCCAATGGACTTGACCGAGCAGACTACACACATGACGCATCTTCAATGCATATCACAGATGCACGAGCTCAAACTGATTGCGTAAATGCCAACGCATCAGGATGTACCGTAATGCTCGACTTCAACGAAAACTCAATGCGCCTTTGGGACCATACTAATACTAACAGTACGTCAGAACTAAGTAATACTAGCTACAACGAGGTTGCCTATACGCACAGCGGCTGGTTTAGTGAAGATAAACAATACGCGTTTGTCCACGATGAACTGGACGAGCGCAACTTTAGCTTAAATACCCGGGTCATGATTTTTGATATTTCATCACTGACTGCGCCTGTACTGGCCGGTATTTGGACTAGTGACAACGGCACTATCGATCACAACGGCTACGTAAGAGGGAACCGCTATTACATGTCGAATTACGAACGTGGCTTAACCGTACTAGACATTTCCGACCCTACCGCAGCTGAAGAAGTAGGTTTCTTCGACACCTACCCTGCTTTTAACAGCACAAACTTCAATGGTGCTTGGGGAGTTTATCCATTTTTACCTAGCGGTAATATTTTAGTTAGCGATATTCAGCGTGGTTTGTTTGTTTTAAAAGACAATACGCTTACCGCGGCGACTGTTGCGGCGTTTTCACAGAATAATTATGAGACAGAAGCCGGTACAACATTCAACCTTCCTGTTAATAAAAGCGGCGACAGTGCCATGTCGGTGGCCTATGAGGTATTAGCTGGCTCGGCCCTTAGCGATGATGTTTTGTTTACTTCTGGCGAGCTTACCTGGGGCGCAAATGATTCTGAAACAAAGAACATTGCATTAAGTGTTAGCACTAATACTGATACAGAAAGTGACGAATTGTTTTTTGTCAGGCTTTTTAACCCTCAAGGCGGCGGTATCGCCTCAGGCAACGGCTATACGCAAGTAACAATACTGGGTACAGCGCAACAAGGAAAAGTTGAATTGAGCGTATCTGAACGTGCTGTACTGGAAACCGATCCTGAGCTTACCCTAAATATTGTTCGTCAAGGCGGAAGTGAAGGCAGCGTTAGCGTAAATTATTCACTGGAAAGCGACACTGCAATAAACGATGAAGATTTCGCGACTGCAACCGGCACGCTGACTTGGAGTGATGGCGATGTTGCCGATAAGACGGTGACAGTAACGCTGATTAACGACAGCGTGGAAGAAGAAAATGAACAGTTCCGTTTAGTGCTTACCGCACAAGATGCCAACATATTAGGCGGCGTTGTTGAAACTCTCATTACAATAAAAGACGATGAGAGCAACGAAGCCCCCGTTGTGAACGCAGGAACAGATGTTGAAACCGATGTAAGAGCAAGCGTTGAGCTAACAGGTAGCGCGCAAGACCCTGAAGGTGCACTTACAAGCCTAGAATGGACACAAACCGCAGGCGAAACGGTCACTATCAGAAATTCAGACACGCTGACTATGTCTTTCACAGCCCCAGCTACTGCAAGTAATTTGACGTTTGCATTGAGTGCAACCGACGAATTTGGCATTAGTACCGAAGACACCGTTACAGTAAATGTAAATGAGAGCGTAGCAAGTGTACCTGTTGAGGATAGTTCAAATAGTTCTGGCGGGGGTGGTTCAACCACTTTATTGAGCATGTTGGTACTTGCTTTTGGAGTTCGGTTACGCCGTGCTCGACAGCAGAAAGCAATACACAACTCATAGGTGAGTGAACAAAAATAAAGCAAACAAATCACAAAGCCACAAGCGAGACGTGACAAGGCAAATAAAACTGCTTATACTTGCGCTCGCTTGTGGTTGTTATGCAAAGCAATTTGCAATGAAATCGACGCAGCGCATCTAATATGGCCCCATAGCTCAGTTGGTTAGAGCATCCGACTCATAATCGGCAGGTCCCCTGTTCAAGTCAGGGTGGGGCCACCATTCTTTCTCCAGCATCATCAACTGATCCCCCCCCCCCAATTAATACCAATTGCTGTGCACTTCTGCTCAAACCCAAAAAGCCCCTTTATTAAAACTGTAATACCTCACCTGTAGTCTTTGGCTATTATTACTTTAGCCATTTAGCGGTTTCTTATTAGATGAAGCACACCATGTCGCGCCATGCGTTTTACTCGCTAACGGTTACCTTCACTATTTTGTCCATTCTAGGTCAGGTTTCTACCAGCATCTATAGCCCCTTCTTTTTTGATTTAGCAATTGTGTACGGCAGTCTGGTGAGCATAATCGAACAAAGCGTAGCGGTGTTTTTAGTTGCGTTCTCACTTTCACAGTTAGCATCGGGCATAGTGTGTGACTATGTAAACAAGCAAACATTCTTATTCTTTGGAATATTGGTATTTATTGCAGGTACGCTTATGGTGGCGCTCGCAAGCGATCAAGCGACTTTTCTAATAGGCAGAGTCGTTCAAGGCCTAGGTGGTGGGGTTGGTGTGTCGGTATCGCGAGGCTTATCGCGTCAAATCTTTAACGAAAAAGAACTAAACACTTCACTTTCCCTCATCAATATTGCCTTTGCTATCGCGCCATCAATCGCGCCTTTGGTCGGTACGTTAATTGGAGAGCACTTCGGTATTTCCGCTATTTTTTATTTCGTTTTAGTGTTGGGCCTTTTAGCTTTAATTTTGCTTTCTTCCGTTTATCATAAACTAGTTCAATACATGCTGCCGGCCACAGAGAATGTCTTAAGCGATACGTTAGCTCTTATTAAAAGCACAATAATAAAAATCGTCTCTATAGGCATGGCAAGCGGGCTTTTATATGGCATGGTCTTTTGCTTTATTACAAGCGCGCCATCAATGGTTATGCAGCAGTTTGGGCTTACTAAAACGCTGTTCTCCATATACTCTCTGATGGCTACGCTGTCATTTGTTGTTGGGAGCTTACTTAATATTCGTTTGGTGTCTTTGTCCCCTCTGCAAAAGTTCAAGCAATCAAGTTTGTTTATTGCCGCGCTCTCCGTACTTTTTGGGTTAATCGTTTTCTGTGGTTTCGCCAATGATTTACCCATCATTCTTGCTTATTGCTACATGGTGTTCTTTTTTATCGGAATCGCCATGCCTTGCAGCGTTACAATTATGCTTGGTTTCTCAAAAACATCTGCGGGATTTTTAGCTGCCCTCACTGGTTTTTTCCATTTAACAGGGGCGGCAATAGGTGCTTACGCGGTAACACTACTTACGTTAGAACCTACCGTCGCTTTTAGCTTAGCGACTTGCGTATTGAGCTTAGCGAGTATCATTATTTGCGTAACGTTAAAAAAGCACTAATCACGTATGCAACAACAGTATTTAGTCACCGTTAATTGGACCAAATGATACTCTCTTCGCAATCTTAGACACCTTTCCCATTTGATTTTTAAAAACTATCCCCATAATGTTGAAACTTCCAAAGTGGTTGGAAGTGATTATTGTTAAAAGGATATTAGATACAATGAAACGTACTATTCTCGCCAGTATCTTTGGCGCACTTTCTTTAAATGCTTTCGCAGCTTCGCCTTCTTATGACTTTATCAAAGCTGGGTATGTACAAGCAGATATCGAAGACGCAGGCGACTTCGAGCCAACAGGCTTTCAGATTCAAGGTTTTAAATCGCTTAACGAAAACGTGTACCTTACAGGACGCTATGGCCAGCTAAGTGAAGACGAATATGGCGTTGACGGCGAACTAGACTACATTTCTGCAGGTGTTGGATACCGCTATGGTTTAACTGCAACAACTGATTTCTTTGGTGAGTTAACCTACGAATATGTAGATATTGATGTGGATGCAGGTTTCGCTTCTGCAGCAGCTGACGACAATGGCTATGGCATTACTGCTGGTATTCGTTCAATGCTTTCAGAACAATTTGAGCTTCGCGGTGCAATTCGCTATATCGATATCGAAGAAGATGATACTGCCTTTGAAGTTGGCGCAGACTACTTCTTTACGCCACAGTTTTCATTTGGCGCTACTTATGTCATCGCTGATGATGTAGACCTACTAGGTGTATCAGCGCGCTACACTTTCTAATACTCTAGCAGTAAGAAGACATAACCGCTTTAAAGCCACGTTTTTAAACGTGGCTTTTTTATGCCCAGCAGTTATTAATACTCACCGATAAATGACACGGAACGAATTTGCAATTCACAAAACGTCACGTTGACGCCATCTCTTTTTTTCAGTTTTTTTGCCTTTCGTGCACATGCGCTGACGACAAGACACTTGCCGCGCCTTCTTGCTCCACATTGAGCGCGGTAATTGGGAAGGGTATTACGATCCCCTCTTCATCAAACCGCTTTTTCAGCATTTTTATAAACGCACTTTTAATGAAGAAGCGATTAAAGTATTCACGGGTTCTCAGCATTATGGTCAGGTTAATGCTGGAATTATCAAAGGTGTGAAAAATGACGAAGGGTTGATAGGTTTTAACACCGTACTCGTGCTCTTTTAAAATAGTATTGGCCACGTCTAAACAAACCTTTTCAACGTGCTCTAAATCAGAGTTATAGTGCACGCCAACTTCTACGGGCACCGACAGTTCGCGCTCGGGATAGTAGTAGTTAATTAGTTTGGAATTTGAAAGCTTACTGTTTGGCATGATTACAATGTTATTAGGCAGCATTCTAACCCACGTAGAGCGCCACCCTATTTTCTCAACAAACCCTTGCTCCCCCGAATCCAGTTCAATAAAGTCGCCAATACGAATGGGCTTATCCATTACTAACTGAATGCCAGAAAAGAAATTTTCAAGCGTGGGCTGAAGCGCTAGCGCGACTGCAAGCGAAGTAATACCCAAAGAAGCGACGATAGGCGTTATGGATACGCCCATTGTGCTTAAGATAATTAAAATGGCGAGTACGGCAAACACAGCCCTTACTGCACCGCCAGCAATAGCGCTGGTGTTTTTCACAATGGTTGATTGGTCGCGATAACGACTTAAGGAATAGGTAACAAAGCGCTCGAAAAAAAGAAACAGGGTAATTATAAGACCTGCCTCAATAACAATAGTTAACGCCTCAATAGCCCTCTCATCTTCTATCTGAAAAACTGAAATAATGCTTTTAACTAATTGCAGGAAGATAACCCAAATAAGCAAGTTCAGCGGGGCATTCAGTGATAGAACTAGCACGCGGTAAATATCAGACATGCTGCTGCTTTCAGAACGCGCCTTGGCTTTCAAGCGCACCAATATAAGGCGCTTGATGATGAAAAGCACAATAACAACACCGACTAATCCGGCTATTGCTAGTACTTGCTTATTTTCAAGAAGTTGGGTGCTATCCACGACTGACGGTGCTCCTGCGTAAAAAAGTATGGCGCTTTAACATAAGCTATACGTTAATACGGGAAAGAAGACGCAAAAGGCACACCAGTTATTTACTCACAATGTTTATTCAATCTGCCAGCAATTAAACTAACGCTAGCAAAAAGTGCAATTCTCACAACTTAGGGCTTTGTTTTAAACGTCTTTAGCAAAGCGCTTAGTTACCGTTAGTGGTTAACTGCACCAACCAGATTTGAGAAATGAGATAGTTGAGCGTGCAATTAGCTTATTTCTGGCTTAGTACGCATCAGAAAGAAGAGTTGATTTGCGTTCATGTTCGCAAGACAACCATGAAGAAGCATCTTCAATATCCGTAAAAAACAGATAATCCATATTTTTGAGTTCGGGGATCCTCTGAAACATTATTCCGCGTATAACAGGTCCTCGATAGACATAAGCTTTCGCTATTAACCCCATTTCAGGGAGGCGTTTTATAATACGCTTGAGTATGTCGAAGGCCTCAGGAGTCGCCCCCTCGACTTGGCTGATGTCCGCCAAAAGGGAAAAGGGCTTTTTATTAAGCCCTACGACTAATTTAAACAGACTTTCACTATATTCTTCGGCACTTTTTTCATTGAAAGCGCCATGGAGTCGACTGAAGATTATTCCATTTTGATATGAGATTGTTGATGAGCTTAGTTTTTTCGACATTGCCTACCTTCACGGTTACTTCCTAAATTAATAGTAGCCGATAAATTGTAGAAAATGCGAACTCGCTCGATATTTAAAATTACTTATCAGTCAATTTCAAAAGTGCTTCATTGTTAGGAAATCGCTCAAGCCCTTGCTTTAAAATAGCATTTGCTTCTACTTGCAGATTATTTTGTCGCAAAGCTAATACGTAGTTGTTAACATAAACATGTTGATTCTGCCCCACTTCATAGCCTTTCTTAAACCAAGCCACTGCTTGACTGTCGTTTTTCTCTAAGTAATGATTAGCAATCAAGAAATAACTTAACCAGTACGTTGGCCAAGTTTGCGACGCGGTTTCCAAAAACGCCAATGAGCGCACTTTATCTCCCACTTTAAGCATGTCGTAAGCCGCACTTACATAAGTGAAAGGTGTCATCTCAGACGAAGTTACATTAGGAGGGACTGGTGCCAAATACCAGTAATTTCCTCTTCCCCACGTTCTTTCAAAAAGCTCAAGCGACATTTCGTGATTGGGCGTAAGGCCCGTATGCAAAGTAACCGTACCTTTATCACTATCGAACCCGATAACAACGGCGTAGTGCCACTGGGGTATTAGTTGAATGGATAGATTTTGAAAAACAATCACTGGGATATCGTGTTTCACTAACGACATTATTGACAGTAGTGTCCCTCGCTCAGTATATGGCAAGAAACCAAATTGTCGGGTAGCGCTCACCATTTCTAGTTGTAAACTTCCTTCTTTATTGGGAATGAATAACTTAGGCGCAATGTCATTTGGAGAGGTGCTTTCACCATAGTAACCAAACACTTCAGATAGTGTGGTAGGCCCACAATAAAACTGTTCTTGGGGAAAAAACGGTACAGATTGAATAGTGTGAGATTCAGGTAAAGAGGCAAGTCCCTCTTGCCTCAGCTTGTCAGCTTGAGGTGTGGACTGACAGCCTGAAAGCAAAAATAGAAGCGAAAGGCCTGCTAACGCGCAGGCCTTTTTAACTGAATTGATCATTAATTAGCTGTTCACTGGACGAATAAATGGATAAACGTCAGTTACACCAATTAGGTCTAGAATTGCGATAATAGCAAGTACGGTAAGCACTGCGCCCACAACGCCACCCGCTGGCGCTTGATTAATTTCATCATTTAATTGGGCAATTTCGCTGTCGGTCATGCCGTTGATTCTGGCGATAGCTTGGTTGCTATCTACACCTAAGCTTACCAATTTGCTCTGTACGTCTGAACGGTTAACCATGTCAATTAGCTGCTGCTTATTGTAGTGAGCGGCTTGAGTTTGCATTACGGAATCTGAGCTAATTGCTTCTGCATGCACGCTGCCAGACATTAAAACCGTTGCCGAAAAGCAACCAATCGCAATTTTTTTCAAAAATTTCATGATGTTTCCCTCTTTAAAATGCCCAGTTTTATTCTTCTTTTGCGTTACCTAACTCACGATAAACTAGAATGAAATAAAACTTCGCACTGATTCAGCAGACGCATTTGCGCTCTGCGGTTTATTTTCAGTAGAAAAGTACAGCAAGATTAAGACCAACTAAAAAGGCCTTTTTTTCATAATAGACAAGGTTTCATTTTTTCTCTTTAAAATAACGATTTAAGTGACCTTTATGCGAAAAATGGTGATTAAAGCTTTGTTCGTTAACTCTGCATCGATGCATCACCGCGCGCTGACTTTTATGTAACATTTTCTTTATGCTGGAATTATTTGCTTGCCGCTAATATAAAAGAAGCAACAAACAATAAGGTGCAATCTGTAGAATGAGCGGGGGATTCGAAACGCTTGTTTCACGCCTCATACCATATGGAGTTAAGTTTCAGGTGCAATTTTTGACAAAAACACGCTATAAAAGGTTAATACTTTTTTTAGCGTTTGGGTGAAATGCGCATCAAGCAGAATCTCATTTATTGGGTATTGGTAGCGACTGTCTGCTGTATTAGTGCATGCAGTTCAGATAAGTTTATGCGTAAAAAAGTATCCCCTTTGTATTTGGCCGGTGCATACGGATATGGCTATTTGCCCGACTTAAGCCACTTCGACAACATAAAACTGGCTGCTCGGTGCACGTCGTACGAGCAAAGTACTACATTAGATATCGCGCTTGCGCTCGATTGCTACATTACCTTGTTAAAAAGAGACAGTCTTTCCGATGCGCATCGTGCTATAGGGATCGACGGGTATAACCTCGCAGTAAACAAGTTATTCCGTCTTAGACACACATCTGACAACTTAATTCAGGTTAACTACTCGGGCCCAAGCGAGCTCGATTTAGTTTCAGAAATAGAAGCCTTAGACGATCGCCTCTCTCCTAAGGTATTTGGTGAACTTGGCGGTGCTGCAGTGGCTCGAATTAGCAACCAAGCACAGAATGGCCGTAGCCTTGACCTAAACTATCCACTAGAAGGTATCTACTCGCCTTACTCCCTTCAAGTTGAGTCGGTTGCATTGAAAGGGCTTAGAATTCACATATCCTTGCAAGCCCAACATGTCGATGTGCCTACCGAAATGCTTGTTGGAAACAACACATACACACAGCGGTACTCCCCTGCTGCCGCTTACCTTTCCCTATTACAAAATGCCGACATCCATAATTTCAGCTGGCTAGGATTTATTAATGCACAAGACGCTGAAAAGAGAATGGGAGTCTTTAGTATTGGAGAGCTTTCTTCAGTCAAAACCCCGATTATTATGATTCATGGCCTCAATTCAGACCCGCTAATTTGGCGGTATCTCACAATGGCTATTTTCAATGACGAAGAATTATCTCAACACTATCAGATATTGCACGTGTACTACCCATCAGGCCCTCCTCCTTTCTATAACGCCATGCGAGTTCGCAATTTACTGTACAAGCTAAACCAGCGGATAGAGTCATCGGAAGGCGCTTCTTCATCTGCGGTATTGATAGGGCATAGTATGGGCGGCGTAATCGCAAAGCTGATTTCAACGCATTCAAATAACACGTTATGGGATACTACTTTCACAGAGCCTCCAGAAGCGCTACTTGCTGAAGGCGATGAAATGTTGCGAGATATATTTATATTTAATCCTGTGTATAAAGAGAATACGGTGTTTTTTCTCGACACTCCACACCGAGGCTCAGAAATAGCTAATAGCCTTATAGGATCGTTAGGCTCTTCACTCATCACACTCCCTTTTAGTTTTAAAGCGCTATTTAAAAACTTTATCGAAAAAGTAGGCGTGAGCAGATTAACCGCTGCTATGCTTCCTTTCTTGCAAAACTACGGGCCAGATAGCGTCCAAGTGTTGCGCCCCAACCACCCGCTGATGACAGCGTTAGCCGACATTCCTGTAGAAGGCGAGAGCTATTCTATTATTGGCTCAACCAGTACCTTGTATTGCCAGTCAGAAACAAAATGCGCTGCTATAACTGACTCTGTCGTCAGTTATAGCAGCGCATATTTACCTGAGGCAAAAGACACAGCAATTGTTAACTCGTCACATAACTCATTCAAAAGCCCTCAGGCAATCGAGTTTATACTTGATAAGCTTAGCCAAAAGCACATCAGCGCCAAAACTGTTCAAAATTCCCTCGACATGTAGCCCTCAATTCCTTATAGTGCGCGCGCTTTTATATATTAGTGAAGTGACAACCGCTTTCACTATTATCTCTTCTCATCGTTTTACCCCTGGATACCTGTTTTGATTACCACCGCAAATATCACAATGCAGTTTGGCTCTAAGCCATTATTTGAAAATATTTCCGCAAAATTCGGCAACGGCAACCGATACGGCCTGATTGGCGCAAACGGTTGTGGCAAGTCTACCTTTATGAAAATTCTAAGCGGTAAACTTACCCCTTCGTCGGGCAACGTTTCTATGGCGCCTGGCACAAAGCTAGGTATCTTAAGTCAGGATCAATTTGCCTTCGAAGAATACAGTGTGGTTGATACCGTGATCATGGGTGACCGAGAACTATGGGAAGTTAAGCAAGAACGCGACGCTATTTACAGCAAGGCTGAAATGAGCGAAGAAGATGGTATGCGCGTAGCAGACTTAGAAACCCAGTTTGCCGAAATGGATGGCTATACAGCTGAAGCACGCGCTGGCGAAATACTTACATCTGCAGGCATTGATGAAGACTATCACTTCGGTTTGATGAAGGAAGTGGCCCCAGGTAAAAAAGTACGTGTACTTTTAGCCCAAGCCCTATTTGCCGAGCCTGATATTCTGCTTCTAGACGAACCAACTAACAACTTGGATATTTACACTATCAGTTGGCTTGCTGAAGAGCTTAACAAACGTAAGTCGACCATGCTTATTATTTCGCACGACAGACACTTCCTAAATTCTGTATGCACCCACATGGCCGATATCGACTACGGTGAACTGCGCGTTTATCCGGGTAACTACGACGACTACATTCAAGCTGCCATGCTAGTTCAAGAACAGCTTCATGCAGAGAATGCCAAGAAGTCAGCGGAAATTGAAGAACTACAGAGCTTCGTAGCGCGATTCTCTGCCAATGCATCGAAAGCGAAACAAGCCACTTCGCGTGCCCGCCGTCTTGAGAAAATTGAATTGGCTGAGGTAAAAGCGTCTAGCCGTCGTAAGCCTTATATTGTGTTTAACCAGCATAAGAAACTTCACCGACTTGCTATTACACTTGAAGACTTAGGCCATAGCTACCCAGATCTTCCGTTATTCGACAATGCGAACTTGCTATTAGAAGCAGGTCAGCGCTTGGCGATTATTGGTGAGAACGGCGCTGGCAAAACCACACTTTTGAAGTGTTTGGTTAATGACATTGAACCTACCGCAGGTAGCTATAAGTGGGCTGAAAACGCTGCGATTGGTTACATTCCGCAGGATAACGCTAAATACTTTGCCGAAGATATCACTATGTTTGAGTGGATGAGCCAATGGCGTAGCCCCAAACACGATGACCTGCAAATAAAAGGTATGTTAGGACGTTTGCTATTTACATCTGACGATTTCAACAAGCGCGTGCAGGTATGTTCTGGTGGTGAGAAAAACCGTTTGCTGTTCGGAAAGCTAATGCTTCAAGACATCAACGTTTTAGTAATGGATGAACCCACTAACCACATGGACATGGAGTCGATTGAAGCCTTGAACAATGCACTGTACAAGTTTGACGGTACGGTTATTTTCGTTAGTCACGACCGTGAATTCGTTTCGTCACTGGCGACGCAAATCATCGAAATTAAAGACAAGAAACTGAATCACTTCGATGGAAACTACGAAGAGTTTTTGGCGCATAAAGAAAACGCTTAAGTAATGTTAAAAGGGGCGTTCAACGCCCCTTTTTTTCTACCTTAATATTTACGTATTTTTTATCGCATTTAGGTTAATGCTTTATTGACCTTAAACTTCTTCGTTTCCTACTAAAAACTGTCGAGTCATACCCGCTAGGTTATCGAAATACTCAATAAGAGCAGCTTTCACTGGGGCTAACTCTTCTTCAGTCATATTCTCAAAGTCAGCGGGATCGGCAAAATCTTCTAATGGCTTGTGTTTCGCCAAATATGTTTGAGTTTCTTTTACATGCTCTAATCGCGTGATATCCACTGGCTTATCAATGGTTTCTATGGAAATGGCAAAGCTAGCTGAGGCCATGTAGTTATCTAGGCCCAAAAAGCTTCTAGTAAAGAGTCCATAACCTTGGCTGTAATGTTCTGAGCAGCCATACATGCCACACTCCATTGCTGCTAAAGTGGATGTCTCTTTAATTATAACAACTGCTGTTATGCCTTGAGCTAAAAGCTTTTCTCTAGTGCTCGCGCTCTTTTCGTTAAATACCCATTCTTTATTCACTACATCAACAAAGGTAAGCGTATCGCTCTCAGAAACAAGGTTTGATATGTCTACAACATCATATGTCGTTCCGCTCTCAATTTTATCCTCAAAAATTTTGAAAATGCTTTTTTTAAGCTGCCAATCGTATTCATACTCTTTGCTGAAATTATTAAATATCGTCGTACCAACATGGGTATGGCTAGGGTTCTCTTTAGCGACAACCAAAACTCCAATCTTACTTTTTTCAGGGGCTTTATAACCTGTTGTAGGTGGCACGTACGTTGACGCACACCCAGCCACAACAATGGCCATAAGAACTATTGAAAACAACTTAAACGGCAATTTCATCTTTATTCCTTTGCATCTTTTTTATTATATTTTTAAACCCAGTTAGCTCACCCTATCCCAATTCAGTTCTATTAACTCTCAACGTATGGATAGGAATCACGATAAAATCGCATAAGTTTTCTTCAAAAACAATGTGTTTTGTACTTCCATTTTCAGTACTTCACGAGCCAGAATTGACGAGCTATCGCCCAATAACTTGCCATAAGCCTCTTTCACAAAAAAACTCTAAAATATCGCCTTTTGACCATCGGTGAAATGAACCTTCATCAGGCAATTGCAGATAGGCAGAAATACAAAAATCGTTACCTTCGTCCCCTTTAGGTTTATTGGAAACCATAAAAAAGGGCACTTGATTTAGTGCCCAGTTTACATTTTGCTAGGTTTACTGATTTGATAAGTAGTTGGCCACCGTTTCAGCTACACGGTCGAAGTAACTAATAATTGATTTTTTGATAGGCGCTAACTCGTTTTCTGTAAACTCATCGAAGTTTTCAGGTGTAACAAATTCTTCAATGCGCGCGTTCTTCGTAGCGTCATCTTGTAATTCGCTAAATTCGGGTTGCGCTGCAATGTCTACAGGTTTATCTAAGCGCTCAAAGCTTATATCAAAACTAGCAGACGCGACGTAATGATCGGTTCCTAAAAAACTTCGTGTAAATAAACCAACGCCTTTGCTTTCATGTTCTGAGCAGCCATATGTACCGCATTCGGTAATGGCTACCGTAGGTGCCTCTTGGACGACAATGATCCTTGAAACACCGTCAGCTAGCAGCGACTTTCTAAGGGCGTTTTGGTTTTCGTTAAAAGACCAGTTATCATTCTGCTTCACCACGAAGTCTAGCTGCCACGCACCTTTTACTTTTGGCGTTACGTCAACCACTTCAAAGCGATTTGATTGTTCGATCGCTGTCTTTAGTTTGGTAAAAAACGTAGAGGCTAGTTGCCAGTCGTATGCATACTCTTTCGTGAAGTTATTAAACTTGGTAGTACCAATATGAGTGTGCGAGGGAGACTCATTAGCATTAATGAAAATCCCTACTTTCTGCTTGGGTAATTCTGTCGCTTTTTTAGCAGTTTCGGCTGCGTTTTCGCTTTCTTGCCCTGAAGTATTAACGCCTTGCTTCAACGCTTCGCTGTCTGTTTTAGCAACTGAACTTGTTGTTTCGACATTCGATTCGGTAGGCATACTATCAGTTGAGTCCATACCTTTTTGTGTTACACATCCTGCTGCAAGCATTGATACAGCAACCAGCGCACCAAGCCTTGTCACGAATTTCATATCACTTCCTTATTTAAAAGCTATCAAGCTTAATACTAAATTTATACTCTTCTGGTTTTGCATAAAATGGCGCTAAAGGTAATACAACCTTACTTCCCTTCTCTACAAGTGGTCGAGGCTAACTATATCACGCTCGATTTCTATGAGAGCTGCAATATCACTTACTATTAAACTTTCAATATTGCGTTAAATCTCACTGTAATAAACATTCCTCATACTGAGTTGAGGTTAGGAAAATTTTCATCGCGTAAATCACCTGCATATCATTTTACGAATCGGGGAAGTCAGTGCTGTTATCTCATAGTAAGCAATTCTTGTTTGTACATATTGCCAAAACCGGTGGAACCAGTGTTCGCGCCGCCCTCAGTAAATATCGGTGGGGCCATCGTTATTCTGTACCTCAGTTTATTTGTAGTAAAATGAGCCAATTGACCGAACACAAAATCGGAAGCCGTTTTCCTAGACACTCACGCATTATTGCTGCAAAAGAAATGTTGCCCGAAGCGTACTTTAATCAGCTATTTAAATTTGCAGTGGTACGAAACCCTTGGGATTTACAGGTAAGCTCTTATCATCACATTAAACGAGAGCGTCCTGCTGTCATGCAAGGTTATGATGATTTTGAAAGCTTTATGAAATGGAAATTTGATAATTCGCGCCCTTATCAGTACCACATAGACACATCGCTTCAGCTGCAAACGGATTACCTTATCGACCTTCATGGGCAGTTGCTTACTGATTTTATCGGGCGTTATGAGCAATTAGACCGCGATTTTGAGCACATTTGCAATAAGTTGGCACTACCCAATATAGCGCTGCCTCACAGACGAAAAGCAAACAACAGAGATGATTACCGCCGTTACTATAATAGTGCGTTAATTGATCTAGTCTCCACCCACTTTGAGAAAGATATCGCCCTTTTAAATTACACATTTGAATAGGTAAGCGTAAAGAGCACGAGCAATAATGATCGAACCGGAAGCTTAGGCTGTATTGTGATAAAAAAGGAAATTTATTGATGACTCTACTAAAGCGTTTAGGCGTAGCTAGCCTATCAACATTACTCGCATTCTCTTCCACTGTCACTGCACAACAACCAACGGGATCACAACAGCCCCAAGGCTGGATGTGGGGTTTTGGTGTCGCCGCATCCCAAGATGTGTATACCAATTTTGATAACCGCATTGTGCCTATTCCTATTGTTGGCTACACCGGTGAAAAGCTTCGGGTTTACGGGCCATTCATAGGCTACGAACTATTTAGAGAAAAGGGCTTTACCCTTGATGCCCAGCTTGTGCCGGTATTTGCAGGTTACGAAGAAGATGACAGCGCTGTGTTTACTGGTATGGAAGACAGAGACTTTAGTTACGCGGCTGGCGTTGGCCTCAATTATAATACCGGAAGCTGGGTGTATTCATTGTCAACCAACGCGGACATTCTTGGTAAGTTCGATGGCTACCAGGCATCTGCTCGAATAGGCAAACAGTTTAGAGTAAATAACTTCATGATAGAGCCATCGGTAGGCGTTAACTACCAAGACGCCAACTATGTCGACTATTATTACGGTGTACGCCCCGAGGAAGCCACAGCGTTGCGAAGCGCATATAATGGCGATAGCGCACTTAACACTGAGGTTCACGTTGCTGTTTCCACCCGCCAATTTTTGGGTGGCATGACCCGCTTAGAGGTTGGCGCCACATTCTTTGACGATAGCATTAGCGATAGCCCGCTGACAGACGATGATACAGCACTGAGTGCCATGCTGGTTTATACGCGCTTTTTCTAATAGTTTAAGTGAAAGATATGCCCAAACTCGCAAAAGCGAAGCTTTGCCGTTAAACATATCGTGCGCAAAAGTGGCGGAAACCAATTGGGACCAATACTGGTAAAAAGCACAAAAAATGCCCTCGAATTAGAGGGCATTTTTGATTTTCTGGTTTAGCATCTGCGTGAGCTTGCGCGCCTACGCGGACTTCTTAAACGCTAGTGTTTCCCACAGGGGAACGGTAGATAAGCTATGCTTGTAACTGCCCGATGTTTCTTTCGTGCTGTACGACAAGTAAATCAGCGTTTTTGAGTCAGCATCATAAATTCGTCGAAGCTTCATATTCTTAAAAAACACGCTCTTTGATTTTTTAAAAATCACTTCACCAGAATCTGACTTATCGATAACGTCTAGCATCTCGGCAGTGATGGGGCCGGTTTGCCTGCACGCAATAGAACTGTCTGACGGGTCTGACAAATCTAAGTTCGCTTCTATACTTGAAATATGACAAGTGACGCCAGTGACAACAGGGTCTTGAAGCGCATCAATTTTAATGTCTTTTGTGGTGAAAAGACCAAGAGACACATCGCCCACTTCGCTGTCGCTACAGCCTGCCAACGTAAACACCAACGCGGCGAATAAACCCAGCACAGTGCTTTTTACAAAAGTGCCCTTCTTCACAGCGCGTTTCATCGAAGTACGATTCATAGAAGTACGAGCCTCATTTGAAATTAACCAACGTCCATTTGTTTGCATATCATTCCCACCTCTACTCTATTTATGATCTACAAGTGTTTACTCGAAACACCAAGCCTGGATCATACTAGCCTAACAGGTTTAACTGCGTTTTATCCATAAGGTCGCATCGCTTAATCAGTTGCTTGGCTTTTTCTATGTCTGGGGCAAAATAGCGGTCTTTATCGTAAAACGGCACTTGCTCTCTTAATAGCTGCATCAGCACCTGCAGCTTTTCGCTTGTTGCAAGCGGCTTTCTAAAATCTAAACCTTGGCAGGCCGCTAACCACTCAATGGCCAATATACCTGCCACGTTATCGAAAATATCTCTTAAACGTCTGGCTGCGAAGGTAGCCATAGAAACATGGTCTTCTTGGTTTGCAGACGTTGGCAAAGAATCAATAGAAGCAGGGTGCGCAAGGGTTTTATTTTCACTAGCAAGTGCCGCACAGGTAACCTGTGCGATCATAAACCCTGAGTTTACCCCACCGTTTTCAACTAGAAATGGCGGTAGACCGCTTAAGTGAGTATCTATCATTAGCGACATTCTGCGCTCTGACAACGCACCAATCTCAGACAGCGCGATAGCCAACATGTCTGAGGCCATCGCCACCGTTTCTGCATGGAAGTTTCCGCCAGATAAAATATCGCCATCGGTCGCTTCGCCAGCACTTGAACTATCGCCGCTTTCTACAAAAACTAACGGGTTATCGCTAACGCCATTAGCTTCCGTCACTAAAATGTCTTGGGCGTAGCGCATTTGCTGTAAACAAGCGCCCATTACCTGTGGCTGGCAGCGCAGCGAATACGGATCTTGTACTTTTTCACATCGTTGATGTGAGTTGCCAATCTCTGAAGTATCTAGCAATGCTCTAAAAGCCGAGGCTACATCGCATTGGCTTTTATGGCCGCGCACCTCGTGAATGCGCGCGTCGAAGGGCACGCGAGAACCTAACGCTGCTTCAACCGTGAGCGCGCCAATACCGATAGCACTGTGAAGCGCATTTTCAGTGTAAAATAGCCCCTGAAGTGCAAACGCTGTTGATGCCTGTGTACCGTTTAATAGTGCTAAGCCTTCTTTAGGTGCCAGCGCAATTGGCTCCATGCCCGCTATTTCTAATGCTTTAGCCGCACTTATACGTTCACCTTTGTAGAAAGCTTCCCCTTCTCCTAAAAGCACTACACTCATATGTGCTAAAGGCGCTAAGTCTCCACTAGCCCCTACCGACCCTTTTTCAGGAATAGCGGGGTAAACCTGTGCGTTAAACAAGGTAATGAGCGCTTCTATTACGCTTAAACGGATTCCCGAATAACCGCGGGCCAGCGAGTTAATTTTTAACAGCATAAGTAGGCGCACAGTGTCTTCTTGCATAAAATCGCCCGTGCCGGCCGCATGCGATAGCACAATACTGCGCTGTAATAACTCTAATTCATCAACGTTAATACGTGTATTAGCCAATAATCCAAAGCCGGTATTGATACCATAAACAGTACGGTTTTCTTTAATGACATTAAGCACTGCTTGCTCCGCAGCGTTTATAGCGGGTATTGCGCTTTCATCTAACGATAAATGAACGTGACTTCGATGTATTTCCCGTAACTGATCTAACGTCAATGTACCTGGCACAAGATTCAGCTGCTTAACACCACCGTTTTCAGTAAAAAAAGACGAATGCGACATGACTATTTCTCCCCCCCAAAGCTTTTGTTCGAGCTTGAATGTGTGCTTGTTCCACCGGGGATTTGGTTATTAGTCGCGTTATTGACCATGGGAAGATCCAAGTTGTGCTTGGTAGCACAGTCTTTTGCAGTGTCGTAGCCTGCATCTGCATGACGCATTACGCCCGTTGCAGGGTCGTTATGAAGAACCCGAGCAATACGCTCAGCCGCTTCGTCCGTGCCGTCACAAACAATCACTACACCCGAATGCTGGCTGAAGCCCATTCCTACACCGCCACCATGATGAAGGCTCACCCAGGTTGCGCCACCCGCAGTGTTTAATAACGCGTTTAGTAAAGGCCAGTCCGAAACCGCATCAGAACCATCCAGCATGGCCTCGGTTTCTCTATTTGGGGAAGCGACCGAGCCAGAGTCTAGATGATCTCGACCAATCACTACTGGTGCGCTTAGCTCACCACTGCGCACCATTTCGTTAAAGGCAAGCCCAAGCTTTTGTCTTTCACCTAGTCCAACCCAGCAAATACGCGCAGGCAGGCCCTGAAACTGAATGCGTTCCTTGGCCATATCTAGCCAGTTATGTAGATGCGGGTTATCGGGTATAAGCTCTTTAACTTTAGCGTCCGTTTTATAGATATCTTCTGGGTCGCCAGATAAAGCAGCCCATCTAAAGGGACCAATACCTTGACAGAAAAGCGGTCGAATATAAGCGGGGACAAACCCTGGAAAATCAAAAGCATGTTCAATGCCTTCTTCCAGCGCCATCTGCCTAATATTGTTGCCATAGTCGAGCGTTGCCGCGCCGGCTTTTTGAAAACCCAGCATGGCTTTAACTTGCAGCGCCATCGACTGCTTCGCTTTTTTAATCACGCAAGCTTCATCTTTCTTGCGTTGTGCTTCGGCTTGATCCAATGTCCAACCTACAGGCAAATAGCCATTAAGCGGGTCGTGGGCACTGGTTTGATCGGTTACCACATCAGGAATAATCCCTTTTTCAAGCATATCGGGAAATACCTCAGCAGCATTGCCGAGCAAGCCTATTGAAACTGGTTTCCCGTCTTGCTTAGCCTCATCTAACAAGCCCATAGCTTCTTCTAACGAATGTGCTTTTTTGTTCAGATAGCCCGTTCGTATTCTGAAATCTATGCGGGTTTCATCAACTTCCACTGCCACCATTGAAAAGCCGGCCATAGTAGCCGCAAGGGGCTGTGCCCCACCCATACCGCCTAAGCCGCCTGTTAAAATCCAACGTCCTTCAGCGCTTCCTTCAAAATGTGTTTTTGCCACGCTCACAAAGGTTTCATACGTGCCTTGCACAATGCCTTGCGAGCCTATGTATATCCACGACCCTGCCGTCATTTGCCCGTACATCATCAAGCCTTCTTTATCCAGCGCGTTAAAGTGCTCCCAGTTAGCCCAGTGCGGAACAAGGTTAGAATTAGCAATTAACACGCGAGGTGCGTTTTCATGGGTTGGAAATACGCCAACCGGCTTGCCTGACTGGATAAGCAATGTTTCGTCAGTATTTAAGCGCTTAAGCACTTCAACAATTTTGTCGTATGACGCCCAGTCTCGGGCCGCTCGCCCAATGCCGCCGTAAACTACCAAGTTTTGTGGATGTTCCGCCACTTCTGGATCTAGGTTATTCATTAACATGCGAAGCGGCGCTTCGGTTTGCCAACTCTTTGCGTTTAACGTATTTCCTCTTGGGGCACGAATTTCTCTTGTAGGGTCGAGGCGTTTCATAAACTTCTCCTAGGCATCTTTTTCTTTTACTGAAATATTAGTGTTATAAGAATCAGTATCTTTATAAAAAGCGCCTTTAGAATTAGCGTCTTAGGCGCGTTTACACTTAAAACTCCAAGTGCCCTCCCAGTCGGTATCTACTGCCAGGGTGGAGCAGCACGGCGTGGCTAACCACAGCACTTGCATCAGTTGCTTTCCCCGCTCCACGAGAAAATGTTCGCCGAGTAATCTTTAGGCAGGGCTCTTTAGGCTTTATCAGTAACGCTTGTGCAATATCTTTTTCAACAATTACAGCTTCAACACTATGGTCCGCCTGAGAGAGAGGCGCGACTTGGTTTAGATAAAAGTTTGCAGTTTGCGCTTTAAAGTCTTTATCTAGGTAGTCGTCAATCCAAGCTGGGTTAACCCACCGATCTTCATACTGAACAGGCAAGTTGTTCTCGCAATGCACAATAATGCTGTGAAATACAAGCTCTCCTACATCAACGGCTAGGCGTTGTGAAATAGCATCACTGGCAGGCGCAGTTTCCAGCACCAATATCTCGTTAGTGTATCTATGCCCCCGCTGCTCTATTTCATCGCGAATGCTTTTAATTTCAAGCATTGAACTCATAGGGCGACTATCTGACACAAACGTGCCAATCCCTTGGCTGCGCATTAAAATGCCCTCGTCCACCATTTCACTTAACGCTCTTCTAGCAGTCATTCGGCTTACACCGTGCTGCTGGGCAAGTTGGTTTTCTGAAGGCACTTGAGTACCTGGCTTCATTACACCGTTTTCGATGGCATCCAAAATTGCTGTTTTAATTACCCTGTATCTAGGTTGCATATCGTGGCCATTCACAACTAAATTGTTAATAATATGCTAACAGCATACTTGTATATACAAGTATGCACAAGTACACTGACTTTTAAAATCTGCACATTGTTTCAGTGAAGGCACTGGGCAGAAGTAGGCAAAGAGCTAGGCAATAGGTGACTTAAGGTGGAGCGCAATATGGGTTATCAGTACGACACGCTTATTTACAACGTTCGCATTGCATCTATGCAAGACAATGGGTTGCCTTATGGCGAATTGCCTTCACACGCCATTGCTATAAAAGACGGCAAAATTGCTGCATTAATTTCTTGCGACCACTCACTGAGCGAAGTGTTTAAGCAGGCCCAAAACGTAATAGATGCCGCTTCCCTTGTTGCAAAAAAAGAAGATGATGATGCAAAAGCCAAGCTCCCATGGCTATTACCAGGCTTTATCGATTGCCATACCCATTTGGTGTACGGAGGTAACCGCGCCGAAGAATTTGAGATGCGTTTGCAGGGCGTAAGTTACGTTGACATAGCCCAGCGAGGCGGCGGCATTAAGGGTACAGTGGAAAAAACGCGATGTGCTAATGAGCGCGCTTTGCTTAATACCGCGATAAAGCGAGCAAAGCGACTGTGCGAAGAAGGTGTTACTACCATTGAAGTTAAATCAGGTTACGGGCTGGATTTAGACACTGAAGTGCGCATGTTACGCGTGGCTAAATCACTTGAACAACACCTTCCTGTTAGCATTCAAACCACTTATTTAGGTGCTCACGCCCTGCCCAATGAATTTGCTGAGGACTCAGACGGGTATATCGATTTCATTTGCAACGAGGCACTTCCTCATATTGCTTCGCAAAACTTGGCTGATGCCGTTGATGTATTTTGTGAAACTATTGGTTTTTCAACATCACAAACGGAGCGCGTGTTTAGCTGCGCACGGCAGCACGGTTTACCCATTAAAGCTCATGTAGAGCAGCTTAGCGACAGCAAAGGCGCAGTGCTAGCAGCAAAGTACGGCGCACTATCTGTAGATCATATCGAATACTTAGCTGACAGCGATATTCCCTTACTTGCTCAAAGTGGCACGGTTGCTGTGCTTTTACCGGGCGCATTTTATTATTTAAGTGAAGTGCAAAAGCCGCCGATAGACGCCCTTAGGGCACACGATGTGCCCATGGCCTTAGCCACTGACTTTAACCCAGGTAGTTCACCGCTAGCCTCAATCCTTACCGCGATGAATATGAGTTGCGTGTTGTTTCAGTTAACCCCAGAAGAAGCGCTACGCGGCGCTACGATGCACGCGGCTAGCGCACTCGGGCTAAACGACCGAGGTATTATCGACATAGGGAAGCTGGCAGACCTCACCTTATGGGATATCGAAACGCCCGCAGAACTTGCCTACTGCATTAATGGCCATCGCCCTATTGCTGTGTACAAGGAGGGGAAACATGTTTAAGTGGCAAGGCAGAGTAGATAGTGAAGACGGAATTGATGGTTTGCGTTGGCATCAAAAAGTTAACGAACTTGAAGTGGGCGAAGATAATTCATTAGCCAACTCCGTTACCCTTGTTGGTTTTGAGAGTGATTTAGGTGTGGCATTTAACAAAGGCCGCGTAGGTGCAGCTGCTGGTCCAAACGCTATTCGCCAGGCCCTTTCAAACTTACCCTGGCACTGGCCAAGCGCAGCATTGGCTGACTTAGGGAATGTTACCGCTAAAGAGAACTTAGCCCAGGCACAAACCCAATATGCCGACGCCATTTGTTATGCGCTCAAGCAAAATGATGGATTGGTCATTGGGCTGGGAGGGGGACATGAAATTGCATGGGGTAGCTATCAAGGGGTTTTCAATGCTAAGTCGAAAAGTGCCCGCATTGGTATTATTAATTTCGACGCCCATTTTGATTTAAGAAAGCCTTCACCAAACACCAGCTCTGGTACGCCGTTCAGGCAAGTGTATGATCACTGCCAGTTACACGGTACACCGTTTCATTATGCTTGTTTGGGCGTATCGAAAGCAGCCAATACACCAGCGCTGTTTAACTTTGCCAATACGTCCAACACGCGCTATTTAACCGATGTGGCGTTAAATGATGAATCACTGTGTATGCAGCGAATAGATGAGCTACTATCGCCGATGCTAAAAGACATCGATGAGCTTTACGTCACCGTATGTTTAGATGCATTTCCAGCAGCACAGGCACCTGGCGTTAGCGCGCCCAGTGCGTTGGGGATTTCCCCCACGCTTGTTATTAACACGCTGCACTTTTTAGCACAGCACCAAAGTACTTATGGATACCGATGGAGACTGTGTGACGTTGCGGAAATGAACCCCAATTATGATATTGATAGCCGCACAGCAAAGCTGGCTGCACGGCTAATTTTTGAAGCAGTAGATGCAATAAGCACGCACACTTAACGAGTTAACGCTTTAACGTATGACGCTTTTATGTTTATTGGCCGCCTGCCCTTTCACACGCAGCGGCGGTAAACAAGACATCGGTGGAGCTATTTAATGCTGTTTCAGCAGAGTCTTGCAGTACGCCAACAATAAAGCCCACCGCAACCACCTGCATAGCCACTTCATTGGGTATATTAAACAGACTACAGGCAAGCGGAATAAGCAATAACGACCCCCCAGCAACACCTGAACTTCCGCATGCTGACACCGCAGCGATAACACTTAACAATACGGCAGTAGGGAAATCTACAGCAATTCCCAAAGTATTAACCGCAGCTAGCGTCAACACGGTAATTGTGATCGCAGCCCCAGTCATATTAATGGTGGCGCCTAACGGAATGGATACCGAGTAGGTGTCCTCATCAAGCTTTAAGCGTTTACACAGCGCCATGTTTACCGGAATATTCGCCGCCGAACTACGAGTAAAGAATGCCGTAATGCCGCTTTCTTTCAGGCATTTAAACACCAAAGGATAAGGGTTCTTTTTGGTTGCCAGAAATACTAACAAGGGGTTGGTCACAAGTGCGATAAATAGCATTGCGCCAATGAGTACCGTTAATAAATGGGAATAGCCAAGCAAAGCTTCAAAGCCTGTTGTAGCAATAGTGTTGGCTACCAAACCGAAAATACCAAATGGCGCAAGCCTGATAACAAAACTCACTACCGTTGTTACGCTATCTGCCATATTTTGCAGCAGGGCTTTCGTTGCCTCGCTAGCATGACGTAAACCTAAGCCTAGACCTACAGCCCAAGTAAGAATACCGATGTAGTTTCCATTTACTAATGCATTCACCGGGTTATCCACCATGTTATAAAGCAAGGTGGTAAGCACTTCCGATACACCTTTCGGTGCAGTTTGGCTAACTTCTGAAGTCACTAAGCTTAAGCTTGTAGGAAAAGCAAAGCTTGCCAGCACGGCGGTGATTGCGGCCAGTAGTGTGCCCAACAAATAAAGCACAAGCACGGGTTTGATAAAGGTTTGCTCGTTTTGCTTATGGTTGGCAATGGATGCCATGACCAAAACAAAAACCAATAAAGGAGCAATTGCTTTTAAGGCTTTTACAAATAAGTTACCCAATAGCCCTGCTGATTGAGCAGCTGAAGGTGAAAAACTCGCTATCGCAATACCGCATACGATACCAATGATAATTTGCAGTACCAAACTGCCATTCATGTAGCGCTGAAACAGGCTGGGGCGTGACGATGAATCCATAAATGTTGGTCCATTATTATTTTGACGACGCACCATAAAGGATAACGTTACACAAATGAACCAGTTTGGTCTTAGTTACTCGCAAATAACCGTATGCTTGCCGTTTATAAGGGTTTACATGCCTTCAAGTATCTTTTGCGTATAAGACGTCCACTGGTAAAGAGGAAGTTCTCCATCAATATAATAGTCTGGCTGAATGCCTACCCCATCAATGGCCATATGCGGAATACGTAAACTTTTAGTCAGGCTGTAGTACAAAGTAAAAGTACCGCTCGGCGAATCAGTTTGATACATGTTAGAAATATCGAGTACACCTGCGGTGGTTTGCCCAAACAACTTTACTTTTTTGCTTTGTTTAGCCGCCAGTAAGAACTGCTCAGCGGTGCTGCCATTACTTGAATCAACAAGTACGCCAATACTCTTCGGCAAGGGTTCAATTTTATCGAATGTCTCCACCGTTATGTCTTCTTCAATATTGATGTAGCTGCCGATATGTTGCTGAAGAATGTCGTACCCGTCTTTTGCCCACTGCTTTTCTTCTTCACTAAAATGAGGGTTTTCCAAAAAGCCAAGCATTCTAGAGTTGTTAAGCTCGGTAGATAGGTATTCCATGCCTACAGTGCGAATAGGATTGGTGTATAAAATAGGGAGTAAAGACGCATAGCTTACGTCACTACCACCACCGTTTCCTCGGATGTCGATAATGAGGTTTTCAGTTTTTAAAATTGTGTCTAGGTGCTTAGCGATAAGCGCGTCGATGTCTTTTTTGAAGGCATGATCGAAAGCCGGTATGCGAACTAACACTGTGTCTTGTGAAATTTTCTCAAATAGCGGAGTGTTTGTACTTAGCAGGTGCACATAGCGCGTTATTTCAGGCGACGATTCTTGTCGCGGTTCCTCTCGCGACATAACAATAAAGCTATTGCCCAACACCACCTCATTGTTACCTAAGAGCGTCATGGTATCGATTTGTCGGGCGGAGTGATCGCCCATAAAAAACGTCACTTTTGAAGTATTGTTGTCTTCAGGGTCGTTAACGATGAACTTTACTTGTCCCGCCTTCCATGAAGGGTTGGTACTTTCAACGATATAAGCTTTATGGACATTACCTTCTTTTTTTAACGCAACCGTATAGTTTGAGAATTGCCAAATCCCCTCAAGAGTTTCGTCACGTTGACTTTTCAAATGTTGTTTAAATGCCGATAAGTCGAAATCATGCACTACCGATTCGCGTACCGCTTCCTCTGAGCCATTTGTGTTTAGCGCAAGACCAATATGCCCTTTGCGAAAAAACGTAAGCCAATCGCTAAGCACTGTGTGGCATTGCGCTTCGCTTTTCGCGCTTTGTACTCGCGCCAAAATCGCACTACTGTGGGCGGAATAAAGGTCCAGCCCTTTATTCTCTACGGTATATTGAAAACCGGCATCGTTGTTTTCAAACGTGCTTTTTAGCCACTCAAACTCACCTTCACACTGAAAGGTGCTACCGAAAGTACTGAAAGAGGCAAGAAGAGGGAGGATTGCAAATCGCTTCACGGTTTATGATGTCCATATCTACTTTTAATAACGATAAAGTATCATAAAACCATGATCTTGCGATCATTTACCAAGCACATACTTGTAAGCAAACGTTTTAACTACTAATTCCTAAGCGGTGAGTTCACCCCACCGCATAAGGTTTTTCTAGTGCACTTAACCCCACACCGTTGCGTTTGATCACTTTAAGCTGAGTAGGAATACGCTCTTTCATGGCTTCAATATGGCTTATCACACCAATCATTTTTCCGCTGGCATTTAAGTTATCTAGGGCATCAAGCGCCACATCCAAAGTTTCAGCATCTAGGGTGCCAAAGCCTTCATCCAAAAACAGCGAATCAATACTGGTCTTGTGACTGACCAAGTCAGATAAAGCTAATGCCAGCGCTAGGCTTACTAAGAAACTTTCTCCGCCAGACAGGGTTTTGGTATCTCGCACTACATCACCTTGCCAGGTGTCTAATACACTTAAACCCAACCCTTCGTTTTCTTTTCGAATTAGCTGATAGCGACCGTGTAATTTATCAAGCTGCTGATTAGCAAGCTGCACTAAATTGTCTAAAGTAAGCCCTTGAGCAAAACGTCTGAATTTGTCGCCGCTTGCCGAACCAATTAACGAGTGCAGGTAAGTAATATCGTCGTAATAGGCCTCGTACGCGGCCATCTCATCCACAAGCTGCTGCTGCCTTTCGCGGGCTTGGTTGTTAGCGCTTAGCTGCTGTTCAATTTGCCCTAAAGACGATAACAGCGTGTCACGCTGCTGAGCTTGCTGAGTGATTTTCGAATCGAGCCACTGAGCACCGTGCTCTTCTAACTCACTCTGCCACTGCACTGCATTAGCATGGGCTTTTAGCGATTGTTCGGTAGCTAGCGCGTTTTCTAGCTTTAAGTCCGCTTGTTGCTTTTGCTGAGTTAATCGCTTTTGCAGTTCAAGCAAGGCGTTGCGGGTCTCTTCGTCTAAAAGTGCATTGCTGAATGCGTGCTCGTCGGCAAATGGGCTGCTCGCCAACTGGCGGTTAAAGTGCTCTGTTGCCTCTGAAAGTGCCTGCTCTTTTTCGCGCATTTGTTCATCAAGCTGGGCAATTTCGGCTTCTAAACGAGACAAAATAGTGTCCGTTTGTTGTAGGCGAGATTTGCATTCATTTTCATTTCGCTCAGCCATTTCTTGGGCGGCGTTTGCCTTATTCCTTGTTTCAGCAATATTGCCTTCAGGGAATACTGTTGTGCGCGAGTCTCGCAGCGCCTTTAAACTATTATCTAGCTGCACAAGCTCTTCAGATACATCCTTTAGCTGATTCTCAGCGCTTTCGATATCACGACTAACCACAAGCAAGGTGCTGTTTACCTCTTGCAACTCATCTTTAAGTTTGGCGTGTAGCTGATGGTTGTGTTTATAGGTTTTAAGCGCTTCGGCTTTTTCATTTAACCACGTGGTAATTCCATCAATAGACAGGTTGTGAATGTCAGCACCGTGCGCCGTCATAGTTTCGCTGAGCGCTAAAGTACTATTATTAACCCCTTGTGTTTTGCTCTCTAGCTCTACATTGCGTTCGATGAATTGCTTTTCCAAGGTTTCGCGCTGCTGCAGAGAAACTGCAAGTTCTGACTGCTTGCCTTGTAATGCCTGTTGCGCTTCATTTTTAGCCTGCAAAGCAGCATTTAGAGCTTGCTCGCACTCTTCTAAACGAGTTAATTGGGCACTAATATCATCGAGACGAGTTTTAAACTCCTGGGTAAATTGGGCGACGCTTTGCGAAGTATTAATGTCGACCTTTTCAAAGCTCGATATATCAGCGCTAAGTACGCTTGAAATCTGCTGCCACTTTTCTAACAGCGTATCTCGTTGCCCGCTTGCGTGATCTAGCTGCTTATTAACCTGAGCAAGAGTGAATTCAGTGTGTGTAACGCTTTCTTTTGCCCGCGCCCCTTGCTGCTCAATATCATCTAACTGCTGCTTTAAGCTATCTCGCTTTTGGATAGTTTCAGGTACATCAATCGCTACGCTAGACGTGGTGTGTTCGTTAGCCCCACAAACAGGGCATGGCTCGCCACTTTTTAACTGTGCGCGCAGGTGCGCCACTTCAGCATCCAGGGCGATAAGCGCTTCTATATCTTTTAAATTACTACGAGTTTGCTTGTAAGCATCAACCAAGGTTTGGCGGTCAGATTGCTGCTGCGCTAGTTGCTTCGCTAAGTCTTCCCTCTGCGCACTCAGCGATACTTTGTCTTGCTCTAGTGCCAAATATTGCTGTTGAATATGCCCTATCTGCAATACGTTATCCCAATGATGAAGCCTGGTATCGCGCTCTTGCTGAAGACTATTTTTGCTTGTGGTGCCAGCACCATTAGCTTCAGCGGGCGAATCAGATAGCGCGGCATTAAGCGCCTTTTCGCACTCGGCAACTAGCGCGTTTTTGGCATCGAAGGTCTGCGTTAAGGTGTTTAACGTCTCATTGGTTTTTGCGATAGCTTCATCTAGGGATGAAAGCGCCTGACGATCATTCTTTACGCTTTGTGTCAGTGTATCTAATTGCTTCTGATCTTGTTCAATATAACGCGCCGTTTCACTCCAGCCGCTGATAAACTCCGCTATACCGCTAAGTAAATGGTGTTCACGTAAGTAAGTTTCCAGTTCACCTAGCTTGTTCTTGTTATCTGCCGAGGCGTTTTCGATTTCTGTGCGCTTCAATGTTAACGCGTTTATTGACTGCCTTAAACGTGCCGCGTTTTCGTTTGCTTTTTGCTGTTCAGTAGTGAGCTGCGCTATTTGGTTATCTAGCGGAACTACCTGCTCATTTATGCGCTTTTCAAGCTCACTGCTTTGTTGCTTTGTAAGAACTAGCGCTTGTTCAGCGTTGGACACTTCCAGGCTAAGCTTTTCTTTTTGCGTTTTTAAATCCGGAAGTTGAGCTACCTTCTCATCGAGCCTGCCTTGATAACGGGTTACCTCTTGCTGAAGCCCGTTTCTTTGTAAAAATGGCAGGCGAAGCTTTTCTGCCGGTTCACTTTGGGTTAGAAGTTCAAGCTGATGCTTCGCCTCATTGATGGCATTATTCGCGCTCTGCTGCGCTTCACTGGCCTCTTTTATAGTTAGCTCATTGGCGTTAAACGCTTGTTGCCACTGCTGTTGCTTTTGTAACTGAACAAGTGTTTGGTTAGACGTTGCGACTTGGCTCTTGGTGTGTGCTTGCTCTTCTTCAAGCTGGGTGATTTGCTCGTCGCTAAGTAAGGTTACGCCTTCCAGCTTTATCGCAAACTCTTTTTTCTTTTGTTTAGCGTCACTAAATTGCTGATGTACCGCCTGTGATATCTGCCCGTAAATTTCGGTGCCGGTTAATTCTTCAAGCAGCTCGGCTCGGTCGGCCTCGTTAGCATTTAAAAACGCAGCAAAATCCCCTTGCGACAGCATCATAGACTTGGTGAAACGGGCAAAATTAAGGCCAGTCAGCTTTTCAATCTCTTCGCTTTTCGGCCTAACTTGGGTAGCCAATACCTTGCCACTTTCAACTTCGGCCAGCTCAACATCGGCACTTTGCAGGTTACCGTCAACTTTCCCTCTGGCCCGACGCATACTCCAAAACGCACGGTATGCTTTCCCCTTAATATCAAACTCAACCTCCGCCAAACACTCCGCTGTGCCGCGGGTCATGATGTCGTTGTTAGACGTTGAAATTGGCCCCAAGCGAGGGGTTTGGTGATAAAGCGCTAAACAAATGGCATCAAGTAGCGTGGTTTTACCTGCCCCTGTTGGGCCAGTTATGGCAAACAGGCCATTGTCGATAAACGGCGACTGGGTGAAATCTATCTTCCATTCCCCTTTTAAGGCGTTTAGATTTTTAAGGCGTAAGGTCAATATTCTCATTGTATTACTCGCCTTTATTTTCTGTTGTGTTTGCCAATGAGGTCTCTACTGGTACTTCAGCATCTTCATAATTGGTGTGCACTTGCTCTACTGCTTCATTGAACAGCTGCCTTATCCGGTTTATGCGTGGAGCACTTTTCTCTGAACCGGCTTCTTGCATTGCTCGGGTGCTTTGGTCGTCATCTAGAAGAGTTTCTTGTGCCGACTCACCCGTTGGATTATCTTCTATGCTCTCCAGTGCCAAGCGCGCTTCAAATACATCCTTTACCGACAATTCGCTAAGCTGGACGTTTTGCTTTTCCGTTAAGCTATTTACTGTGCGCCTACGCTTGCGTTTTAGCTGAAGAATTTCAGCGTTTTTCCCTTCTAACAAGCCCTGAATACGCTGCTGTAGATCAGTCAGATAGTCTTGTGTTTCAACTTCAATGCATAACCACACTGGGTCTTTAGAGCTAATGGCGTTATCCGTTGCGCTAAGGGGTTTATCCACATCGCTAAGGGGTTTATTAACCTCGCTAAGGGCTTCATCTGCTTGAGAAGCCAAGGTGACGGCTTCGCTTTTATTAATGGCCGCCTCAATCGCTTGTAAATCGCCTTTTATTACTTCCATGGCCTGAAAGCGCGGTACCGCAAGCGTTGAGATAGTTGGCGTTGTGCTTTCAGATTCAAACGTTACCAACACCACTTGCTTTTGTGTGTTTAGTTCATCAAAACTTAGCGGTATGGGTGAGCCTGAATAGCGAATGTGTTCTGTCTTTGCGACTTTCTGTGGCCTGTGAATATGCCCAAGTGCAATGTAATCGGCGGGCGGAAACCCTTTGGCGTCAAAGCCTTCAAGGGTGCCAATGTAGATATCACGCACACTTTCTGACTGACTCACGCCTAAAGCGGTTAAGTGCCCTGTAGCAATAATAGGAATGGCAGCGCTATTTTTACTGCCCTGCTCTGCTTGTTTTTCTTCAATTGAAGCACGCAGTGACAGGGCTTCATTATAAAGTGCCCCGTAATGCTGTTTTATCGCATAGCCCAGCGCTTGACGTTTGTCAGTGGCGCTTTGCCCTGCTTCACTGACAAGTACATCACGTGGGCGAATAAAGGGTACGGCACACAGTACGGCACTGAGCTGCCCCTTGCGATCGTTAAGCGTAATGACTTGTTCACTTAAATCGCCATATGTACTGGCAATTACGTGGCTATTTAAGTATTTCAGTAGCGCCTTACTTTCGTTCAATACCGACACTGAATCGTGATTTCCCCCCAGCACCACCAATGAGCACTGCATGACTTGCAATTCACCGATAAACGCATGGTAGAGCTCTCTGGCGTAGCTAGGCGGCGTGCCCGTGTCAAACACATCACCTGCGACAATAATCGCATCTATTTGATGCGCTTCTACTTGTTGAAGAAGCCATTTAAGAAAAGCGGCATGTTCGTTTTTGCGACTTTTCGTAAAAAAACTCTGACCTAAGTGCCAGTCAGACGTATGCAATATTTTCATGTAGAAGTGAACCAGGCTTGTTGCATTGGAGATAGAGAAACGCATTCGGCGAAATAGCGCTGCTGTTATGGAGTGTCGATGTTGATCAACGCACCGTACAGCAACTATAGAGATTTTGTGGTTTTATGACAATGGCTTGGAACTTACGTTGCCGGTCTTATTTTTCTCCTTAGCCTCGATTATTTAAAATCAAAGGCCTCGCAAAGGATACCATACGGTAAAACCTAGCTTGGACAATCTACTAGACGGTACAAGAAACAATCAAATAGGCTGATAAATATTATCCCAGTAGTCATCAAGTATCTTCACAGCATCGTTAAGCGCACGCGCTACAAAAACATCGCCGTTTTGTTCGACTAGTTCCATGTTCACCAGCTTAGTAATAGCGTCAGTAACGTCGAAATCGAGCGCACAATCAAGCTCTTCTGAAAAGTAATTTTCTATTACACTATCTAGGGTTGCTAGTGTCATCCCGCCCGCGGCAATTTCCCGCTCTGTGCGCTGAGTGCAGAATGCAGCATCACCTTCTACAGACACTTCACTACATTTAAGCAAGAACGTATAGGCTAACAAAGCCTCTTTGCAGTCTTCTTCCTCTGCCGCGTCAATTAACGTATGAAATACGCCTGCATTATTGTCCAAATTCTTAAAATACAGATTGTCAGACAAGGCTTTCATAAACCGAATTTTTCGGTTTTTAAACTTCGTCCATTCTTTAAAGATAAAACTACCGAATACCCCCATGCCGATACCAAAAGTTATTAGGCTTTGCTTGGTCAGTTCCACTTCGTCGTCTTTAAAGCCCAGCCAAAAGGCCAGAAAAGACGCCATGAGAAGTAAGGACGCACCTAACTTAGTCACTAGTACCACGGTGCCACCTATTGCAGCCGACGCACTAATAATCAACTTATCTAGCGGACGCATTTTGACTTCACTGTTTGGAAACAGCATTTCCAAGTCTGCTTTAGGTACATTTTGAAAAAGCTTTACTATGGTTGAGCCAGGTTTAAAGGTTACCGGTGTTTGGCCCTTACTTTTGAAGTAAGCCTCATCTTTAAAAGTAATATAAACGGCTACTTTGTCGTAATTGGTAAACGACACCTGCTTTTTTCGTAACGCGAAAAACGTACGTACGGTTTCCGTTTTTACCGACTCGCCCCGTCGATAAAACACCACATCTTCAAAGTCATCGAAACTTACCGCGAGACGCACCTTGAACAAGGATTCCTCATTCAGCGCAGCTTCCAAATCATCATCTGTGACTTTCTCAAAATTAGCAGCGTTTAAGAGGCTAGCAAAACCCTTGGCAAAGGCTCTTTGGCTCTGCTTACGTACGCTTTCATCCGAAGGCTGCAATTCACGAGTGTCCTTATTTGGATCGAAATGGCTATAGGTATTTTTCAGCGCTTCTAGTTGTTCGTGGTACTGGTAGTGTATACGGCTGAATAACAGCGTAGAGAGAGTCCGCAAACCTTCGGAATCGTAAGAAAGTAACCCCTCACATAAAGTAGCGACATCATGCTTACGAAAGGGAATAAATCGTTCTAATGGCATCAGGTGGTCTTATCAGTTTTATTAATTCTTGTTCACTGCGGATAGTTACTGCACTGTAATAAAAATACAACCATTCTTGGCGGAATTAAGCCCAATGGATAATACCTAGCTCGTGAAATCCGCTAAATGTTTAAACGAAATATTTCTTCAACAAAGAGCATCTATACTGCGCGCGTTCAAAAATATGCATGTAACTTAAGGAGACATTATGTTTGTATCAAGCTCTCGATACAATAATGACATATCGGCTCTTAGGGACGAGAGTCAAGGTTTGCTTGGTACGCTGGATGCGTTTAAAAATAATACGGCTTATGCCATCTACAATACTGATGGACAGTGCACCTATGCCTCTTCAGCATTACTTTCCATTTTGAATTATCCAAACTCCACAGTAGCATCGTTTTCTCATGCCACGATGCGAGTTGAAGGGGTTGAAGCTGAACCCCAATACAAAACGTTTTGGCAACAGCTCGTCAATGGTGGCAGTTTCAGCGGAACGGTTGCAAGAAAATCAGCGCTAGGTGAAACCAAATGGCTTAAGGCAAGTTATGTTACTGTTAATAGAAACGGTAGCGTGGAAATACACGCCATCTATCACGATATTACTGAACACGAAACGGCGTATTTTGAAGGTAAAGCAGTCACTGATGCGTTAAACAAATCGATGGCGGTTATCGAATTCGAGCCAGACGGCACTATTATCACAGCGAATGACAACTTCACGGCCACAGTCAAATACAGTTTGACTGACATTCAAGGTAAACACCACCGCATGTTCTGCCGCGATAAGTTCTACCAAGAGAACCCCAATTTTTGGGATAACCTTGCTCGGGGTAATTTCTCTTCGGGTCAGTTTGAGCGCGTAGATTCAAACGGTAATGCACTGTGGTTAGAAGCAACATACAATCCCGTTTTCGACGCATCTGGTCGAGTAGTGAAAGTGATTAAATTTGCATCCAATATAACCGACGCAGTGAATGAGAAAGATGCCATTGCTCAAGCAGCTGAATTAGCAGTGTCAACCGCTGAAGAGACTTCACAAATTGCTGCAGATGGTGCCTCTTCTTTGCAGCGAAGCGTAGAAACTTTCGACGCTGCTCTTTTGGAAGTTGAAGAAACCAACCAGCTAATGCATGAACTCAGTGAACAGTCACTTAAGATTGAAACTATTGTGACAACCATTAGTGGTATTGCTGAGCAAACTAACCTGTTAGCACTAAACGCTGCCATTGAAGCAGCACGAGCTGGCGATCAAGGTAGAGGATTTGCCGTTGTAGCCGATGAAGTGAGGCAGCTAGCGCAACGTACCAGCGATTCGACTGTGGAAATTGAAAGTGTAGTGGCAGAGAACAGGAAGCTTGCTGACAAGTCGACGAAGAAAATGTCAGGCGTAAAAGATAGCGTAGACCAAAACAGTCAGCAAATTGCACAAGTTCAAAGCATAATTGATGAAATTCAAAAAGGCGCATTGAATGTATCTGAAACTGTATCAGGTATTCTACGCTAGCAGTCATGTTTAATTAGGAAAAAGGGCTGTTGTATCATCAACAGCCCTTTTTTTAACCCGCTTTTTTCACACAAACGATTTTTCGTGTACGCATACGTACAAGCCTAGCACCGTTTAATTGTGGGGGTTATTTTGTGTGCACCACGCTAGCAATCTGCTGCTGTTGAATATTCAGGTACTTCTTGATGCTGTCCCCGTTCTTGCCATATTGATCAACAAACGCTGCGACCGATAGCCCGTTACACGTCATGTCCTGTGCTACGTACTTTTTATCTAGCGCAGATTCTTTAATTTGTTCATGTAGCTTCCACTTGTTCCCGGTAGCGGCCGCAACGCAAAGGTTAGAGGTGACCGAATCGTCGGTAGTATTAAATTCTACAGAAGCTAAAGCACTTCCAGTGAACACAGAGGTAAGAGCAACAATAGCGATAGCAGTAATACGTGATTTCATAGCATGATTTCCTTATTGGGACGAAGTTACGTTGTTGTGGCGTAACGCCTTGGCCACACTCATATTTACTATTACAATCACTGCGCCAACTTTACAAAACTATTTAAATTCAGAAACTTAACTTCAAATTCAGAAATAATCACCCGCTAGAACGGTAAACAAAATACGACCTTTCAAGATAATTCGCCAAATAGTAGTATTTTTGACCACTGCGTTCTATCTGAGCCTATCGCCGTCGAAAATTTCGTTTTATTTAGCGATAAAACACACTGCTTACCTTATTTGGCTTAAATAAAAAATTGTCTTAGCTTACAATGCGCTGATGACTTATCCCGTTCCAGCTAAACAGGTTGAAACCCTGTACGAAATTAAGAAAAGCAAATTCATTGCTTGTGCCGGCTTTGCAAATTCTCGTGAAAGTGCAATGGCGCTTTTAGATAGTGTGAAACAACGGTATCCCGACGCCAGACACCATTGCTGGGCTTATGTTTTTGGCAACCCTAACTCGCCAAGTAGCGCGGCGATGGCTGATGACGGCGAGCCTAGCGGCACTGCCGGTAAACCCATATTAAATGTACTCCAGCACAAAGATATCGGCGACATTATGATTATTGTTACGCGGTATTTTGGCGGGGTTAAATTAGGGGCTGGAGGGCTGGTTCGAGCGTATTCTGCTGCAGCTCAGCAAGCCATTGATGCTCTTGAAGTAAGACAAGAGGTAAAGCTAGAACCGCTTAGTGTAGACATTGATTTCAAACACGAACAGTTCGTACGTCATTTGGTGGAACAAGCTAAAGGTAAGGTTGCCAACTGCAACTATGGAAGCAGTGTACAAATTGATGTTGAGCTACCTTTAGATGCACTAAGTGACTTTAGAAAGCAAATGGCCCCCATTGCTTTTTCAATATCTGCTAAAAACGAGTGAGCTCTAGAAAATTAGAAGCTAACACTAACTTCATAAGTAGCTATAGTTTTTTTTAGCACGTAAATAAAAAAGGCTCTAGTAAACACTAGAGCCTTACTTTTTACGGCATATTAATATTATTGACTCGTTAATCCTAACCTTTAAACGTGCCACGTATAGGGTAGTTATTCTCTGGGTTTCGAATAAACTCTAGACCAGATACAAGCTGCTCTAAATCAGGGCGAACAAAAGGCGCGTTAGCAATTTCAGCAATATGAATTTCATTATCTCCATTAAGCACAAACAAGGCAGGCTCAGCAAAGTTATGATCCGTTTCTTTTTCTGAACGCGGCTCAGAAATATATAACCCTAGCTTTTCCATATCACTTTGTGACAATCCGTACGCAATGGGAAAGTTTATCGATAAATCGTCCAAATGCTTTTCAAGCTGAGCTTTACTGTCGCCGCTTACTGCAACAACATCAATATTAAGCTCGCGTAGTCGACCCGTAAAATCTTCAAGTTTGTTTAAGTATTTGGTACAAATCGGGCAGTGCTTACCACGGTATACCACCACCATTTTCCAGTCACATCCGTCGCCCTTGTCTGCCAGCGATATAGTTTCGCCAGTTGATAGCGTTGCCTTTACTTCAGGAAAAGTAGTAGCTGGGTGCATCTTTTGTGTATACATAAAAACTCCTTAACGATTAATTCAAATCCTTCAGCGTGCGGCTAGCAAGTAAGCTGCTCAGCTACACTTGAATTACACTAGGTAAACGACACTAGGTAAACGACACTAGGTAAACGTTAGTACGCTTGTCCTAACTTTAAGATCGCCCTTTTGAACAATCGTTCAATTTTTTATGTATAAGTATTGCTCTTGCTATAAATAAGAAAGCAGCGCCTAATGCGCTGCTTTAATTGTTACTAACTTAACAGAACGACTGATGATTAATTCACATAGCCTTCATTCGCTTTCACCGTAAGTGGGTGGTAGCCCGATTTGGCTTCTTCAAATGCGCGTTTAGCAAACGCCTTGCCTTCAGGTGTTTTTGATAGCTCGCGATAAAGCGGCTTAACAAGCTTATTACGACCTATTGACACCAAGTAGCTATACAAACGATCAAAAGCAGGCTGATAGTTACTCTCTACTGCAATCATCAACCAGCTGTGAGCAATTTCATTGTTTTTCGTCGAGGTAAGCGAAAACGCTGAATCTAGCTCTGCCAGCTGTGCTTTGCTTAACGATTCAGGCATGTTGTTAAGAAAATATAGCCACTCGTGCACTGTCCACTGCGTGGTTTCAATATCCGCTGCTTTCACGTCGCCAGAAAGCCAAGCGCTTCGTGTTTCATCAATTTTAGTGAAGGCATCAGATTCTGGCTGCGGTGCGCCTTTTGGAATACCAGGTTCAAAGATCCAAGTATGAATTCGCTCTGCGTCTAGCTTATCTGGGTACTGCTTCAATAACGTGTCGTCTAAATAGGCGATAAAGGTGTCGGTAGTAATGCTCTTAAAGGCAAAGTCTTTGAAGTATTGCATCAAGAACGCGTCGAAGTTCTCTCGACCAATCTTTTGTTCAATTTCACGTAAGAACAGTGCGCCTTTTTCGTATGGTATGTTTGAGAAAACATCGTCCGGATTACGACCACGAAGATCGATAGCAAGGATCTCATCATTCTCATCTAAAGCTGCAATATCATTCTCTAGATCTTGATAACCCAGCACAGCTTCTTTTTTGAAACGGTCGTGACCATAGATCATTTCCATAATCCGGTAAGTTAAGTAGGTTGTGAAGCCCTCGTTTAACCACAGATCCCGCCATGTCGCGTTTGTTACTGTGTTACCAGACCAGCTGTGCGCAAGTTCATGAGCAATTAACGACACTAAGCTTTTATCACCTGCTATAACTGTAGGTGTGATAAACGACAAACGAGGGTTTTCCATACCGCCAAAAGGAAACGACGGCGGCAGAATGAGAAGATCGTAACGGTCCCACTGGTAGGGCCCATAGGTTTCTTCTGTTACTTCTAACATCGCCTCAGTGTCTTCAAATTCTCTAGCTGCACTTTCAAGTAGCGCTGGCTCAGCATATACCCCGGTTCGCTCGCCCATGGATTTAAACTCCAAATCACCTATGGCCAACGCAATAAGATACGATGGGATAGGCTGTGGCATGGTGAACTCATATTCTCCGTCTCGCTCGGTGGTAGGATCGTTTGACGCACTCATCACTGCAAGCAGTGCTTTAGGCGTTTTTATTGTCGCGTCATAGGTTACGCGCACTTGCGGTGAGTCTTGAAGCGGAATAAAGCTTCGCGCGTGAACCGCTTGCGCTTGGGTAAACAGGAACGGGTGCTTTTTACCCGCCGTTTGCGCTGGTGTTAACCATTGTACGCCAGACGCTTCAGGTGAGGTTGAATACGCAACCGTTACTGCGTTTGCGGTACTAGGTAGTGTAATCGTAAGCGGTGTACCTAAATCAGGGTCAATCTCCCCCATTTCAAAGGGCACGCTTTCACCATCAACCGTAACGCTTTGAATATTTAAAGCGCGCGTATCTAACACCAAGGTATTGTTGTCGGGCTTTTCACGCTTTACATCAAGCGTTACGTCGCCAACAAGCTGCTTGGTCTCAAAGTTTGCAGTTAGGTTTAGGCTTAGATGGGTTACCCGAACCTCATTTGGGTTCGCGAAAGAATGATAATCTACGCCAGAGGCAATAGCTGCATCAGATTGGTTTGCTACTGCAACATTTTGTGCTTCGGTGTCTGAAGTCGAGCCTACGCTGACGGCTTGATCTTTGTCTGTCTTGGCTGCGTCTACATTGCTGTTGTCGCTGCATGCGAACAAAACAGGCGCGCATACGAATGTAGCCAGTAATCCGTATTTTTTCATATAACTTCCTAAAGGATGATTGATACGATCTCAGTGTATCAATCTGTTATATGACTGGCGACTCTAATTCGAAGAGCTGCGTTGTAACTGCGCTATATTTCGAAAAGCAGTAAGGGTTAACATGAATAAGTACAGGACAGCAACGCCATCTGACGAAGGCGTTGCTGTCTGACGAGGGCATTAACTAACTGCGTTAACCGCTGACTCGTTTGCCGTTTAATTAAGCAAGACTAATATCTACTTCAATGTTACCGCGGGTCGCGTTTGAATATGGGCATACCTGATGAGCAGTCTCGACTAAGCTTTGTGCTTGTGCTTTGTCCATATCGCCCAAATCTACCGTCAGTTTTACAGCAATAGCAAAGCCTTGTTCAATAGGTCCAATTGCAACGTTGCCAGTTACATTAATGTCATCGGCCAGCTTAATTTTTTGCGATGCAGCCACATGCTTTAACGCACCGATAAAGCACGCTGAATAGCCCGCTGCGAACATTTGTTCAGGGTTCGTCCCTTCTCCACCTGCACCGCCCAACTCTTTGGGTGTAGAGAGTTTAAGGTCTAGCTTACCATCACTTGATTTTGCTGTACCTTCTCGACCGCCGGTTGCTGTTGCTGTTCCGGTATAAACGACTTGTTGAAGTTTATGCATAATTGCTCTCCTAATTGTGAAATGACCATTTACTTTGCATGCAAAATAAATTAGCACCGAACCAAGTTGCGGATCAAGTACTTTGTATGCAAAATATAAATCGCATTCAAAAAGTAGTGTCAATAAGGGTTAAGTGTTATGTCAGAATTATTAAAGTTGGAAAATCAGCTTTGCCACCGTTTTTATACGCTGTCGAATGCATTCACTCGTGCTTACCGCCCCCTTCTTAAAGCGCTGGATATCACCTATCCTCAATATGTGACTTTAATGGCGCTTTGGGAAGATGACGACATTACTATTGCCGAGCTTTTAGAGAGAACGGCCATAGACGGTGGTGCTATGTCGCTGATTCTTAAAAAATTAGAGGACAAAGGCTTTTTAGTTGTCACTAAAGATAAAGCCGACAAACGCGTTAAGCGCGTTCAACTAACAAATATGGGTAAGGAGCAGAAAGCCATAGCAGAAGAAGTACCCGCGCAAATGCTTTGCAAGTTCAACGGTATGAGTACAGAAGAAAGCCAAACATTAAAATGTCTTCTGGACAAATTGGGCGGCTGCTTCGAAAGTACAGATTTGTAAATCCCTTTGTAATCTTATCGTCATCAGGCTATTAACGTTTTCTGTTAATATTCTCACATTGAGCGAACAAGTGTGCGCTATAATTGTCAAAATAGATATGCCAATAGAAAGACAAGAGGTGTGCATATTTCTACTGATTACAAAAAAGGCGACGTGATGACAGACGTAAAGGAACAAACAAAAGCTATTACTGCCAAAGCTTACTCCGTTTTAGAAGAGTGGCTGAATAGTATTACTCACGGCATTGGCTTTATTGCGGCCATCGTGGGTTTAATATTTATGTTGTACCGCGCTGACGATACGCTCGCATTAACCACCGCCGCCATTTACGGCTCTACCCTCATTCTCGTATTTTTAAGTTCTACGCTTTACCATGCAATTTCGCATCAAAAGGCTAAGGGCTGGCTTAAGTTATTCGACCATAGTGCAATATATTTATTGATAGCAGGTACTTACACACCCTTACTGTTAGTTTCAATTGGCGGCATATTAGGCATTACCATGACCGCAATTATTTGGAGCTTAGCGCTAGGTGGCGTCGCATTTAAACTTATCGCTCAGCACAGGTTTCCAAAGGTGTCAGTAATGACCTATTTATTAATGGGCTGGATTGCTCTAGGCCTTATTTACCCACTCTATATCGCTCTGCCAGGTGCTGGACTATGGTTATTGGTAGCAGGTGGGCTGTGTTTCAGCGTAGGCGTGTGCTTTTACGTGGCAAAAAAGGTAAAATATACGCACGCAATCTGGCACTTATTCGTAATTGGTGGATGCAGTTGCCATTACTTTTCTATTTATTATTTCGTCGTTTAACAAGAGGTTTTAGATAACGCAGCTATGCGAGACGCTGAGAAAAAAGAGCACAGTACAACAGCAAACCCGAATATCGCGTGGTTTTCACTACGCGCAGGTCAAATATGCTTGGGGAAAAAGCCCGTAGAAAGTGATTTTAAACGGCTTAAGTCACTGGGCGTTACCCATATTGCAACGGTACAAACCAGTGAAGAACAAGCACCGGTTATTCGCGATAGCTCGAATGCGGCTGGGTTAGAATGGTTATGGGTTCCCTTTTTACACCCGTCGTCAGAGTCCCCCACCGAAGATGTACACCTTCATCAATATCTTCATGAACTGTCTCAAATGCTGACGGAGGGAGCGAAGATATATTTGCACTGCGATGGCTCACAGCATCGCTGTAGTTTATTGTTCTACGCACTTTGCCACTATTGTCGAATACCATCTAATAGCGCCTATAATGCGCTGCATAGCTTTGGCGCAAACGCGGCGAATAACTTAGTAAGATCCGAGCTCACATGGGCTGCAGAATTGGGGCATATTGCGCCTAAAATCTAGGCGATAAAAAACGCACCCTTCTTAACAATTTAGTCAATCTAGGCGCGCGATATGTTTTAATCAATCAAAGCGTTTAGGCTAACTGTTACCTACAGCGCCCTATCTTTTTGTTTAAAATTGATAAATGTTAGCGTTGGTAAGAAGTTTATTCGCATCAATTTTTTCTTGCACACAGCGCACTATATCAGCACGAGTGAATACGTAGATCCGATCCTTGCGCTCTCGACTTTCGCCCATTTCGAAATCTTTTAGCACCATGCTGATGTGTTCATTTTCCGGCAGACCACGTAAGCCTGAGCCAAATCGGCATAGGGTCTCGCTCATGCCCGACTCAAAACCAGCCAGAAACGTTTTATAAGCTTGCTGCTGCTGTGCTTTTCGCGCCTCCATTTGTTTAGTCTGCTCTTTCTCAATTGCTTTGAGCTCGTCCTTCATGCTTTTTTCTTTCGCTTCTAATTGCTTAAGCTGCTCTCCAGACTGCTCTTTTTGCGCGAGTAATTCTTTTTTTCGCGCCTCGTCTGCGTGACGCAATTCAAAGGTAATATCTCGCAATTCACGTTCTACTTCTCTTGCTTCCCAAGCAAGTTCACGCTGCATGTTACGTAGGTCCCGTAAGCGACTGTTGTTGTCAGCAAACGCCTGAGAAAAACGATGGCTGGTTTCTTCTGCGTAAGCTTCCCACTCTCTGGCTGCTTCAAACACTATGTCATCTACATCACTAAACGAATTTACAGACGGGACTGGTGGTGCTGACGGAGCGGGTGGCACAGCACCAACCAAACCTTCTACCAGTGTTTCTATCTCTCGCACCCAGTTACCACTTTGCCCTCTCACCGAAAAAGTAAATACTGCCCCCTGCCCCGCAAGATAGCTAGTTTCAATTTGACTCACTCTCCAAGAATCTGTCGCGGCATTTTGTCGTAAGGACGTTTTGAGTACCCCTGACATTATTTCTAATTCATTCGATAGCGTGTCATACTTTTGCGCACTTTGTGCGTTCGCAAGACCACCAGCAGCAGAGCAAAGTAGTAAAGCAGTTAATAAACGTTTCATAATTTCACCTAATTACATTAATCATCTAGCGACGACTGTGGATTGTTTGTTTCATACGGCATGGTTAATGGCACTTCAGAGCGGCTGTTAGGTAAATTTACCGCGCTGTAGCCTATTTCAATGTCATCGATTTCATCCTGTAGACGCGTAAATTGGCGTGCATAGAATCTTTGATCATCAATACGCTGCTCGTTGATAAATTTAATAAGCTCAGCAAAGTCGTGTTTGCGTTCTTCTCTACTCGACGCTAATAAGTACTTAGTAAGCTCTGCACTACTTTGTTGCTGCTGTGTAGATAGCGCCTGAGCGTATTCTTTGAACAGTGTTTGGTTTGCTTGTTGATAGAAATCACGTTGCTCACCTAAAGCTTTAGCAACTTCTTGCGTAACGCGCTGCTCAACCATTTCATCCACTGTGTTGGCGCTTTTGTTTGAAAACGTAAGCGCTATACCGTTATCGCTATACGACAGCTTTGCACCGGTGAGTACGGCTAATAGCGCACACGCCGACATGGCCATGGCACACGACGGCAAGCTAAACCAAGACGACAGCGAACGTGGTTCATCTTTTTTAAAAAAGGTCTGTTCTTTGTCCCACTGGGGAAGCGCCGGAGCAACGAAGCTTGAACTTGCGCTGTTCAAACGAACGCTATTTTCTACCGCTTGCGCGAACTCAGCATCTGAATCACACAACGCGTTAAACTGCTTTTCCTGCTCGCTATCAAGCGAGTTGTCCAGATAAGCTGAGAATAAGGCTTCTTTTTCATATAAGGTCATTATTCCAACTCCAACTTCAACTTTGCTAAGGCTGCGTAAAGTCGCGACTTAGCGGTATTTACTGAAATATCCATTTGCTGTGCAATTTCTTCGAACGTGAAATGGCCGAAGAATTTCAATTCCACCACCGCCTTTTGGCCCAAAGGTAAGGTCTGCATAGCCTGCGTTAACGCTCTACTCTCTCTATCGCTATAAAGCTGCATTTCAGGGCATGGCGCACTGCAAAGTGGGGCCTGTATATCGTCAATGTCAGAATGCGGCTTTCGCTTGCGATATAGTTCAACGCAGCGACAGTGGGCAATGCGATAGAGCCAACTTTTAAAACTGCCCTTACCTTTAAAACAGGCAAGACTGCGAAACACAGAGATAAAAATCTCCTGCATCAAATCTGCTGCATCATGGCTATTCCCTGTCATTCGAATACCGTATTGATACATAGCGGTTTCGTAGCGAGATATAAGCGTAAACCACGCTTTTTTATTACCCTTTAATGCCTGTTCCACGAGTTTTTCATCTCGTTTTTTAAACACGCCATTCCCCGTTTTTACGCTTTGTTTTTTACTTAACCATTAAGTCGATAAGCTTTGCAAAAAAGTTTGTTTATTTGATAAATAAATTGCCAGTTAAGGAGTAAGTTCGCTGAAACTGTGCTTCATACCAATCCGCATAGATAGAGGATGGGGAACTCTTTTTAGGGACAACCAAGACAATAATTGATGTCGGCAATAAAAAAGCGGCTGAGCACAAGAGTTCAACCGCTTTAGCTAAATACGAAAGGTAGCGCGCTCTGCGCCAAGATTATTTTAGTGTGGGAATGGGCAGCAGGGGCGAGATAATTTCACCTATACGACGAAACAGCTGCATACGTGTAGTGCCCGAACGCCATACTAAGCCAATCTCACGAAACCCCTGCTCTTCAGCGGGGAAGCTCTTAAGGCCAGTGTGTTCAAGAATAGATTGGTTTATCGCAAGTTCAGGTAAGAAGGTGTAGCCCATTTTACTGTTCGCTAGTTGCACCAATGTATGGAGACTGCTTGCTGCCACGCTGCTAATTTGGTCACTATGCTGAAGGTTACACGCACTCACTGCGTGGCCGGTCATACAGTGTTCTTGCTGAAGTAAAAAGATACTCTTTTTAGGCAAGGTTGAAATATCCACAGGATTAGGCAATTTTTCGGCTATATCCTCGTGAGCTATCAGATGAAACGGGTCGTGCCCCAAGACCCTTTGTTTACACCCAGGAGTTTCCATTGGCAGCGCTAAGATCAGTAAATCTAATCTGCCGTCGGTCAATTGCTGTAGTAACTTCTCCGTTGTGTCTTCCTGCATCTCCAAGTTGATCTCGGGCAGAAACGCAGAAAACGCCCCCATCATGCCTTCAAAAAGAAACGGCGCGATGGTAGGAATAACACCTAACTTTAATGTACCTCGTTGCCAGTTACCCGCATTTTGCGCGTACTCCACCAGTTCATTGGCTTCTTGTAGCAGCACTTTACTGCGTTCAACAATATCTAGTCCCAAAGACGTAAACACAAAGGTTTTATGTTCACGCTCAAGAAGTTGGCTTCCGAAGTGCTCTTCAAGGTTCTGAATGGCCGTACTCAAAGTTGACTGACTTACGTTACAGCGCTGGGCAGCACGGTGAAAATGTTGCTCTTGATGTAGCGTCACTAAATAGTGCAGGTGCTTAAGATTAGGCCATTTCATGGGCATCTCACAATTATTTAAAAAGGGATTAAAAAATATTGGATTAATCTAACATAAAGATTAAATAGCGCCTAGAGTTGTAGCGCTTAGTTAACCAATACTACCTTGTTTCATCTGCATCCATATATATCAAGCAGGCTCTAAAAGAAGGTGAGCTTGCCTTTTACTTTACAAACTATAAGAAGCTTTTAAGAAATTGGTGTTTCTTGCTGGAAAGCCCCCACAAGTAGCGTTAGGATTAAATTAAACCGCAATAACCGTCACATTTTTTCAGCGAAGTAAGACTCGCTTTTGAATGATCTAGCTAATAGAGCGATAAACCATTGAGGGCAGTATGAAAGGACATTATAAAAACATTTTGTGTGTATTGAGCGATTCTCACCGACAAGATGATACGGTTGCCCAAGCACTGCATATCGCCAAAGCACATCAAGCTTCTCTTACCGTTATGCTTTCGCTAGAATCTTTGCCGCCCAACGCCAGTATGGTCATGGAGTCTTTCTCTTACGTTGATTCTCAGCAAACCATGGAAACCCAAGCCCAGCACTGGTTAAAAGAACAAGCGGAAAGCTGGGGCAAACACTATCCTGTATCTACCGCGGTAACGGTCGGACAACCACTTATTGATGTTGTACGCTACGTACAGAAGAATAATATCGACTTAGTGATTAAACGCGCTGAAGAAAGCTTTCTAGATAAGTTATTCGGAAGCTTAGATATGCGCTTGTTCCGCAAGTGCCCCTGCCCGGTTTGGATCATTAATCACAAGCCTCGCAGTCAGTACAAAAACGTCGTGGCCGCGCTGGATTTGAATTATCACTACCCTCAGCATGAAGTATCAATTAGACGCGACCTTAACCGCGACATTTTGCGTCACGCTAGCCAGATAGCTCTGCTAGAGTTTGCACAGCTACACATTGTTCACGTTTTTGATGCGGTTCCTGAAAATATCGCCAGAGACGGTTTTATTACTGTCGATAACGATAGAATGGAAACTGATCTTGCTAAAATTCATGCCGAACGTGAAGCTGAACTAGACAGGCTGCTTGAAGAACTGGGTAATGAACTCGATGACAACGTATTAGAGTACTTAAAGCCTCAGAAACACATTGTTCACGGTTATCCTAGAAGAGAAATTGCAGCTACTACCACATCGCTTGATACCGACATTATTGTGATGGGTACTGTGGCACGTTTAGGTGTTCCTGGCTATATCATGGGTGATACGGCTGAAGAAACGATTCATCAGCTAAAGTGTGCCGTGGTCGGTGTTAAACCCCGTGGCTTTGAAACACCTATCTCTATTGATTAGGCTGTTATACCAGTCCGCATAGATAGTTACCCACCAAGCAGAGTTAAAATGTTCGTAATCGCGGCGTGTTGCCGCAGGTATACTACATCAAGCTGACACAACAAAGAGTAAAGACAACAAAAAGGCCGTGCTTCACTTAAAGCACGGCCTTTTTTATTTCTTTTCGCTTAATACGAACGTTTGGAAGCGCTATGTTCTATGCTACGCCAAACGACGCTTTAAGAATAAAGAAGAAGATGATCGAAAGAATTGCGCCCGCAGGCAAAGTAACAATCCACGATACGACGATATTTCTCACGATGCCTAGGTTAAGTGCTGATACGCCACGTGCCAGACCAACACCTAATACTGCGCCAACCAGTGTTTGTGTAGTCGAAATAGGTAAACCTGTACCCGATGCGATAACCACCGTACAAGCTGCAGCAAGCTCTGCTGCAAAACCGCGACTTGGCGTTAAGTGCGTAATACCTTGACCTATGGTTTTAATTACGCGATGTCCAAATAACGCAAGGCCGGCAACAATACCTAACCCACCTAATGGTAAAATCCACCAAGCAAGTGTTGTGCTTGAGTTAATTTCACCACCGCTGGTAACGACACTTACTACAGCCGCAAGAGGGCCAATCGCATTAGCTACATCATTTGAACCATGGGCAAATGCCATACAACAGGCTGTTACTACCATCAGCAATGCGAATACTTTTTCAACGTTAGCCGCTTGTAAGTCTGCATCTTCCGAACCGCTGAACTTCATACGGCCGATAAACCACTTGCCTAAGAAACCTAACGCTACGGCAATACCAATAGCCAATAGATATCCGTTAACGGCGCTTAACTCTAAACCAACGTGCTTAAGGCCCTTCTTGATAGTAACAAGCGACATCACAAAGCCAGCTAATGCCATATAGAAGGGTACGTAACGCTTGGCGTTGGCAAACGGAGAGGCAGTTTGGAAGATGAGCTTGTGCGCGCTCATAAAGATAAGATAAGCAATAATACCTGATATAGCAGGGGTAACTACCCAACTACCTACAATACCGCCGACTTTATCCCATGCTACCGCGTCCATACTGACGCCAGTTGCCGTAAAGCCGATAATGGCACCGATAATTGAGTGAGTTGTAGATACAGGCCACCCTAACCATGACGCTACTGCTAGCCAGATTCCAGCCGCGAGTAGTGACGAAATCATGCCTAATACTAAGTATTCAGGTATATCTATAAAGAAGGTTGAGTCGATAATCCCTTTTCGAATGGTAGATGTTACTTCGCCACCAGCTAGGTAGGCGCCAGCAAACTCAAATATCATTGCAATGATAATGGCTTGTTTAATGGTTAAAGCTTTAGAACCTACTGACGTACCCATTGCGTTGGCAACGTCATTCGCTCCAATACCCCATGCCATGACGAAACCAACGCCGGCGGCAAGGATTATAAGAATTAGGCCATAACTTTCAAAAAATTCCACGGATAATCGCTCCCGATCTAAACGCGATTTAGGCTGGACGCTACTTGAGTAAGTAGCATGATCTCTTCACCACTTAGGCTAGAGAATGAAGTTAAAGACAAATTGTGTTTTATCATATGGTTCGATTAAATTTTGCACGATCTGTTCTTGGCTGCGGCGCATGATAACGTAATCATGTTAGAAGCCATAGCGAAAATCACTGAAAAACGATAAAAGTATACGGAATTATTTGAATGCGATGATAAATCCACCAAATATTTCAGTTTTATGACAAATAAATTTCACAAACATCCATGTTGGGGTATTAATACGCAAAATCGCACTGACCATTTGGACAGGATTACGTCAAATCTTCCAATTTTTGCTGCATATTTTCCAGGGGCCTGTGCCTAACATCTGTACCGCGAGTAAGGTAAACAACATACTCACACACGTTTTTACATCTATCACCGATTCGCTCTAGCGAGCGCATTGCCCACAATACATCTAGCCAATCCTGCATATCGTCGGTACTTTTTTGCATTTCAGAGGTGGTATACGACAGCAGGCGCTTGTATTCACTGTCAATGCGGTTGTCTTGATCGTACACCTCTAGTGCTGCTGCTTCATCCTGACGGGCAAAAGCGTCAAATGTGCCGCGCATCATGGCGGCAACCCTCTCACCAATAAGCAGCATACTGCTTTTGATTGTATCTGAGCTAGGTAACTTATTGCGCGTTACCAGCTTGGCGATACGCTCTATTTCATCGCCCATACGTTCAATATCGGTAATGGCTTTGGAAATCGTCATAATTAAACGCAGATCGCTAGCAGTGGGATGGCGTTTTGCAATAATGCGTAAGCACTCTTCATCAATTTGAATTTCCATGGAGTTAATTTTCAGGTCGTTCAACACCACTTTTTCAGCCAAAGCAGCGTGATTGTGCTTCACTGCTTTTAAGGTATCGACCAGCTGCTGTTCAACTTCACCTCCCATGGTTAATACCGAGTTACGCAAGTTTTCCAACTCGATATTAAACGTACCCGAGATATGCGTATTTAACGCTACCTGTCGCATAGTGATTCCCCCTCACGGCTCAAGCTGAATGGATAACGGCAATACAAGGAGCCAACGCCCATTGCTACGCGCTTGTAACACGCAGCAACGCCAAAACAAATTATAGCGTTACGGCGTAAGTCCACGTTGGGACACGTGTCCACAGCTTGGTTATCCATAACGCCCCGTTATGTAGTCTTCGGTTTGTTTCTTCTCTGGCATAGTAAACAGCGTGTCGCTATCAGCATATTCTATCAGCCTACCCTGATGGAAAAAGGCGGTATAGTCGCTTACCCGAGCCGCTTGCTGCATGTTGTGCGTCACGATAATAATGGTGCATTGTTTCTTTAATGCCTCCATAAGCTCTTCGATGAAAAGTGTGGTTAATGGATCAAGGGCTGAGGTGGGTTCATCAAGAAGCAGAATGTCGGGCTTCAACGCCAGTGCTCTTGCAATAACCAAGCGCTGCTGCTGACCGCCAGATAAAACATGGGCAGATTCAAACAGGCGATCTTTTACCTCATCCCAAAGTGCCGCTTGTTTTAATGCGCTTTCAACAGCATCGTCTAAGTGTCTGCGAACCTTCACGCCCTGCAGCTTTAGCCCATAACACACGTTTTCATAAATGCTCATAGGAAAGGGATTCGGACGTTGAAAGACCATACCCACATTTGTTCTAAGACGAGACACGTTTACTTTGCGGCCATTGATGTTTCGGCCATCAATAATAATTTCACCATTATATTTGCAACCGTCATACAAATCGTTCAGACGATTGAAACAGCTGATGAGCGTTGATTTGCCGCAGCCACTTTGCCCGATTAGCGCCGTTATTTTGTTTTTAGGTATTCGCATGCTGATGTCATTTAACACATGCTTACTACCAAACCATAGGTTAAGGTTTTTCACCTCTACCGCGGTTTGTGCTTCACTAATGTCGTTAACGTTTAACGTATTGTGTTCAAACAACTTCAACATGTTACAAAACCTGCCTTATCCTTTAAGGTAGCGCTTGCGCAGACGCGTTCTTAGTAAAACTGCCAGAATATTTAGTACAAACACCACAACGAGTAAAAGCAAACAAGCAGCAAACATCATACTTGCACTTTTTCCATCGGTCTGGCTGTGAAACGCACCGTCGTATATAAGCACGCCCAAGTGCATAAACTGCCTATCGAGGTGGAGATAAGGAAATTCTCCGTCTATTGGCAACGTTGGCGCAAACTTAACCGCACCAACCAGCATGAGTGGCGCAACTTCACCTGCTGCCCGCGCAATGGCGAGAATTACACCAGTCATAATACCGGGTGACGCTATGGGCAATACGGTGCGCACTATAGTCTCAATTTTGGTTGCCCCCAATGCGTAACTGCCGGCTTTTAACCCTTCTGGCACTCGGCGCAAGCCCTCTTCAGTGGCAACAATAACCACGGGGAGCGTTAAAATCGCCATGGTCAACGCAGCCCAGAATACCCCTGGACTTCCCATGGTTGGCGCTGGCAGTGTTTCACTAAATAATAGCTCGTCAATACTGCCGCCTAGGGTGTAAACAAAGAAACCAAGTCCAAATACGCCGTAAACTATAGAAGGTACCCCCGCCATGTTGCTTACACTAACGCGAATAATGGTTGTAAACGCTGTGTTAGGTGCATACTCGCTTAAATAAATAGCGGCCAATACACCAAATGGCGTTACGATGATTGTCATTAAAAACACCATAAGCACGGTGCCAAATAAAGCTGGGAAAACGCCACCAGAGGTGTTTGCTTGTTTAGGGGAATCGGTAAGGAATACGCCAATCTCTGAAAACACCACTTTCCATTTTTCAAAGGTGCTCAAACGACTGACGAAATCGACATCTTGAATACTGGAAATAGGGATCACAAACGACGCCCCGTCTGCAAAGCTTACCAATAAAGTATATTCGGCCCGTGTTGCCTCTAGCGCTTCTACTCGCTTTTGGTATTCTTTGAACGAGGCGACTAAGCGCTCTCTGGCCGGCGCATCGGCGACAACGTTGCGTTTATCGAACTGAGATAGCGCTTCGTGAATAGGTGCAAGATGCCGCGTATTTAAATCTTCGATTTGGGCACTTATTTGAGCCACTTCCTCTAGCACCGCATCAATTTTGCTAAGAGGCTGAGGTGGTGAAGAAGGCACAACGAGATATTCAGGAATTGCTAACACACGCCTGCCGTCTAATAGCTTAATCTCTGCACTTTCTCTCGCTAGTTGCGTGATATCTATCTCCTCTCGGGAGACCTCAACTTGAAAACCATAAGGATGCAGTGTGTCGGAATACTTAAGGATGACATCTTCATTTGCCGAGTTATCGAACACGTTAGCGAGTACAGAAAACTTTCTGCCGTCTTGGTGCTTGCCTGTGACCGTGTAGATAGGTTCTGGCCAAAAATATGCCGTACCGCGAAAACTAATAAGTATGAGAACGCTAACTAGCGCAATAAGCAACAGGCTGGTGAAGAAAGCCGTTAAGCTAATGACTAATGATTGCCGCTGAACCGCACTTAATCCAAACATCGTTTGATTAACCATAGTATGCTCTACGTCTTATGCGTTGTCGCAATAGCTCTGCCATGGTGTTTACCAAAAAGGTAAACAGGAACAAAATACACGCGGTGAAAAATAGAATTTGATAATGCGCTGATGATACATCAGCCTCTGGAAGTTCTATAGCCAAGTTAGCAGTAAGTGCTCGCAAACCCTCTATAAGTCCCCAGCTGGAGATCGGCGTATTTCCCGTCACCATAAGAACAATCATGGTTTCACCAAACGCGCGGCCGAAACCTAGCATAATCGCTGCAACAATACCCGGTAGTGCAACATGAAGAACAACATGAAGTAAGGTCTGTAGTCGTGTGGCGCCTAAAGCAAAAGAGGCGTGTTTTAAATCACTTGGAACGCCGTTAATCGCATCCTCAGCGAGGGAATAGATACTAGGTGATATGGCCACGCCTAAGGCTAACGCAACCACTATTGTGGTTTTTCCTATGGGGCTATCGGACTCTGCAGCAAGCAAAGTAAATCCGTCTACCCCCATAACCGAAAAAATGAGTGAAGGCGCATATTCCACACTTATGAAACCTAAAACAAACACACCGCTTATAGCAAAAAGTAGCTCTGCACCATGTCGTAACTTCTTTGGTAAATACTCTGCAACAGGGCGCTGAACTAAGGCAACAAGAATAAGCACAAAAGGAATAACGATAAGGAAAAAAGCAAAAGAAAACAAAAACTGCTCGGCTTTCGGCGACAACCAAATGGCAGCAATGAAGCCGATTAGCACGCTGGGTATAGCTTCTAAAAGCTCGATAGCCGGTTTAACGAAATTGCGCAATCGGCTTTTGGCGAAAAACGCAGTGTAAATCGCCGCGCCAATAGCAACCGGAATAGCAATAAGCAGCGCTAAAAGTGATGCTTTGATACTGCCGATCAATAGCGGAGTTAAACTAAATTTGGCTTCTTGAAAATCTGACGCACTGGTAGTTTGCCATACGGTTTCTTCTTTTTCATATCCTTCGTAGTGCTGAGGTTCAAATAAAGAGGCCCATGTAGTAATGCCACTTAGGTGCTTACCTTCCCATACCGATAGGGTACTTTCTGAATAGCCGTACAGCTTATTGCCGTACCAAATAATATTCTCAGCCGAGCGCTCTATCTGTTGTGACGCCACCACATCGCCAGACACACGGTTAACCAATAACACCCTTGCCTTATCGGTCAGTACAGCCACTAAGTTCATACTGGCATGTTCTGCCACATCCCTAACTTTCTCTCCTGGTAGCGCTACTTGGTAGGTTTTTTCAAAGGTGAGGCCTTTATCGCTCTTGCTCAAAACCCAGCGAGTAAGCGCCTGTGTTTCACTGTTCATTAAGAAGAATGTGCGGTCTTTAGCAAGAGGAAACACAATCTTTTCATTTAATGACATGGCGATATCTTCTGCTACAGGAAGTAATGACGCCCCTTCATCCGTGAGCCTATTGAGGAAAAGGGTATCATTCACTTGGAGCAACAGGCTCTGGCTGCCGGGTAACAATACGAGCCTGTCTATATTATGAAACCGCTTATCCACCACTTGCGTAGGACTACGCCGATTTACCCAACGAATAAATACATTATTGCCCTGTACGATAGAAACTACCGCCCATTTTGAAGACAGTGCCATACTCCAGCTGGTGCGTTTTTCCCATTCCTCTTTAGGAAGCGCAAAGGTTATAGTGTTCGACAATTCAGCTTGTGGCGTACTTGTAGCGGTAACTTTTGCGCCGCCATCTGTCACATTGAATGACCTAACCGGTAAAACCCTTACTTGTGCATTGGGAGAGACATCAACAATATAATTCTCTCCCATCACGCTGTAGCTCGACAAACTATGCTCGCAAGGACGAATGTAATCGTGATTGCTTACTAAAGCATTGCCTTGAAGCAACTTTAACCCCAATCGACAGTCAGACTTTCTAACCAACATTGGCTGACTGTTAATGATGTCGCCTGCGCTGATAATTTTTTCATTATCAGACGTTTTCAAGCTCAACAGATGATTTAAGCTAGGAGTATAGGCCAACGGTAGAGCTTGGCTAATAAGGTGGGTAATAAGAATAACCAGAGTTAACAAAACAAGGCCGCCAAAGCCGGTCACGACATAACGTGACCACCTATCGCTTCGCTGGCGTTTTTTGTTTGTGCTGTTGCTGTCGAAAGTCATGGGGCTGTTTAGTAATTCTTATTCTCGAAATTCTTCATTTTTAAGAAGAATAACCCTAAATTGCACTGGTGAGCAGTGTAAGTTTTGTTATGCTAATAGCAAGTGAAATTTTATAGCATTACCTATGCGCAACCCACTCTGCGCCTATGGTATTACCCAACAGGAAGACGATCAAAGTTTTTCTCTACACGCCCAATAAGGAGCACCGCATGCAATCATTGGTTATCAGCATCATGGGTAAAGACAAGCCTGGTTTGGTAGATGCACTAGCTAAGTGTGTGTACAAACATGAAGGCAATTGGCAAGGGTCGAGTTTTGCGCATATGGCTGGTATGTTCACCGGCTTTGTTGAAGTTCACGTTACCGATAACAACAAACAAAGCTTAATTGATGCATTAGACGCCATTAAAGATTTGTCAGTGCAGTCAGTAGCGGTTGCTAGTAATGACAGCAATAACACTACCAAGTTGACGGTTGATGTGATGGGCAATGACAAAACCGGCATTGTTCAAGAGCTTACTTCTGTTCTAAACCAGTTCAACTTGAATATTGTCACCTTTGCTTCACATTGTGAAAGCGCGCCTAACTGGGGAAGTCTAATCTTCAAAGCAAAAGCAGAGATCGCGGTGCCAGAAGATTTTGACGACGGCGCACTGCAAGACTCACTGGAGTCATTAGCTAACGATTTGGTGGTCGATATTACTGCGAAGCGATAATAGTAAGGTTATGGGCTTAATTTCAAGTGCGCACCAGCAAGCGTGGCAGTGTCTCGAAACAAAGCCCATACCATTGAAAGGTAAAGGGATCACCGCATCGTATTGAATAGGTTTTAATACCAGAATACGAGTTGTCACAGTAGTGTCACTGACTGATGGCAGTCTTTGACCATTTTTATGAGCGTGAATTGAGACATTATGGATAACGACGTTTTATATTATCCCAAGGAATTAAGCTGGCTTGCGTTTAACGAACGTGTACTTCAAGAAGCCGCAGATAAAAATAACCCTGCTATAGAACGCATTCGCTTTCTTGGTATTTATTCTAATAATCTTGATGAATTCTATCGGGTACGTGCTGCGGATGTTAAGCGCCTTATCACTATTGCACAAAACGATGGAAACGAAGAAGAAGCCGAGCGCCTGATAAACTTGATGGCACAAATTCAAAAGAAAGTAGTGCATCTTTCTGAAAAGTTCGATCAAATACACAAGGATGTTGTCAAATCCCTTGCTCGATACAACATCCATATCCTACGCAAAGATGACTTAGACGATTATCAAAAGCAGTGGGTACGCAATTATTTTATCAACAAGGCACTGCGTCATATTGCGCCTATTCTTATTGATAAGAAAACAGATCTGTTAAGCCGCTTAAATGGTAACTCCGTTTATTTGTACGTTGCGCTACGCAGAAAAGAACGCAACCCGAAGTTCGCCGTTATTCAAGTTCCTACTTCTGAAATGTCGCGCTTTATGCTTATCCCACCGCAAAAAAGCCGTAAGAAAAAAAGCATCGTTATGCTCGATGACATGATTCAGTTGTGTATTGAAGATATCTTCCGCGGTTTCGTAAAGTTTGACGAAATCGAAGCCTTTTCATTCAAAATGACCCGTGACGCAGAGTATTCGATTAACGAAGAAATTGACGAAAGTTTCGTTGAGAAAATGTCAGAAAGTATGAAACAGCGCCTTATTGCAGAGCCTGTACGCGTGATCTACGACACTGACATGCCAGAAGATATGCAGTCAGACCTTCGTAAACGTCTCAAAATAACCAAACTTGATACCATGCACGCTGCGGGACACTACCGTAACTTTAAAGACTTCATTGGCTTCCCCAATGTGGGTCGAGAATATTTAGAGCACACGCCACTGCCGGCCATCGACAGCAAAGCGTTCTCTCAATACAACACGGTATTTGATGCAATTACTGCACGGGATATACTGCTATATTACCCGTATCATCGCTTCCTGCACTTCACCGAATTCGTTCGACAGGCGGCTTTCGACCCAAATGTAAAAGCTATACGCATCAATATTTATCGTGTTGCTAGTAATTCTCGCATTGTAAACTCGTTGATTGACGCGGTAGATAACGGAAAAAAAGTAACCGTAGTCGTAGAGCTTCGCGCCCGTTTTGACGAAGAAGCCAACATTGAATGGTCTAAGCGCATGACCGATGCAGGTATACGCGTTGTACTTGGCGTGCCTACCCTTAAAATTCACTCTAAGTTGTGTATTGTGACCCGTGAAGAACGGGGAAGTTTGGTTAATTATGCGCATTTCGGTACCGGTAACTTCAACGAGAAAACCGCGAAAATTTATACCGACTACAGCTTATTTACTCGCAATCAAGAATTGGCCAATGAAGGGGTGGCGGTATTCGATCTTATTCAATACCCTTATAGACGTTATAAATTCCAGCACCTACAAATATCGCCGTTAAACGCGAGAACAAAAATTCAGTCGCTAATTCGCCAAGAAATTCAGCACCTCAACCAAGGTCAAAAGGCTCAAATCACCTTCAAAATTAACAACCTTGTTGATAAAGAACTGATTGATGATTTGTACCGAGCCAGCCAGGCTGGCGTTAAGATCCGCGGTATAGTGCGCGGTATGTGTTCGCTTAACACAGGGTTAAAAGGAATAAGCGAAAACATCGAAATTATCTCTATTGTCGATCGGTTCCTTGAACACCCTCGCGTAATGATTTTTGAAGGCGGCGGCGATAGAAAAGTGTACATATCATCTGCAGATTGGATGACCCGCAACATGGACAACCGCATTGAAGTAGGTTGCCCAGTGTATGATAAAGGTCTTCAACAGCGCATTGTTGATATAATGGAGCTACAATTTAAAGACACCCTGAAGGCGCGAGTGATTGACAAGGATCAGAGCAACAAGTACGTTCCCAGGGGAAATCGTAAAAAACTTCGCTCGCAGATAGAAATTTATGACTATTTGAAGAAGCTAGAAGACACTTTGTAGGATAGTTAATCAGTACATGACCCAGCATGAATCAGTTTTTAATGGTGTGGAAACCCGCGATGTTAATAAAGTCGCAGCACTCGATATTGGCTCGAATAGTTTTCATTTAGTAGTAGCACGTATTGTTGCTGGGTCTGTGCAGATTTTGCATAGAGTGAAACAAAAAGTTCGTTTGGCAGAAGGTCTAAACGACGACGATATTTTGTCTGATGAAGCGATGGAGCGTGGGCTTGCTATGCTTAAAGTGGTAGCGGAAAGCCTAAAAGGTTTTGAGCCCGACTCGGTGAGAATTGTCGCCACCCACACGTTGCGCAGAGCGCGTAACGCCCGCGATTTTATCAGCGCAGCAAAAGACATCCTCCCCTACCCTATCGAGGTCATTTCAGGTGTAGAAGAAGCCCGACTTATTTATTCAGGCGTTGCTCATACCAACCACGCAGACGGTCAACAATTGGTTATTGATATAGGCGGTGGTTCTACCGAATTTGTTATTGGTAAAGGCTTTACCCCCCTACTTTGCCGAAGCCTTCAAATGGGCTGCGTTAGCTATACCAAACGATTTTTCCCTGACGGTGAGCTAAAGTCCAAAGCGTTCAATCGCGCTATAACCGCCGCACAGCAAGAGCTTGAGTTAATTGACAATAAATATCGCAGGCTAGGATGGGTTCAGTGTATAGGTACGTCTGGTACCATTCGCTCACTGTCTACTCTTTGCCAGCAAGACAGACCCAACGGTCACGATATCCCAGTAACGCTTAAAAGCTTACGCAATTTGATGAAGCAGTTCATAAGCGCCGGCCATATCGACAAATTAAGTTTCCCAGATTTAAGTGAAGATCGCCGCGTGGTTATCGCGGGCGGCCTTGCTATTCTTATCGCCGTATTCAAAGCACTAGAAATTGAAGGCTTGGTGTACTCGCCTGCCGCATTGCGTGAAGGCGTGCTTTATCAGATGGAAGATGAGCTTCATCACGCTGATATTCGCGGCAGAACGGCGAGTAGTTTGGCAACGCGCTACGATGTAGATACATCCCAAGCCACTATGGTGCTTAACACAACCCTCTCACTTTTCAGTGATGTTGAAAAAGCATGGAAACTTAAAGGCCGCGACTTTAAAAGCATGCTTGGCTGGGCCGCATTGCTTCATGAAGTCGGCATGCAAATTAACTCACGAGGTATACAAAAACATAGCGCTTATATTCTTGGCAATGTGGATATGCCTGGGTTTACGCAGGAACAGCAGTTACTGCTAGCTACACTCGTACGGTTCCATAGAAAGAAGATTCGCATCAATGAACTGCCTACGTTTAATCTTTTCGATCAGCAGTCAGTTAAGCACTTAATCGCCTTACTGCGTTTGGGTGTGCTACTCAATATTAAACGCCAAGAGGGTTTTGTACCTGACCTCGTTATAAATGTAGAAAAGAACGAACTTACCATTACCTTTCCAGAAGGCTGGTTAGATGAGAAACCCATTATTTCTGCTGATCTACTGCGTGAAAGCCACTATTGGAAAGCCCTTGATTTAAAACTCACAGTTGTACCTGATATCGAACAGTTACACCCTGTTGTGGAATAAACACATATCGGCTATCAATATCTCGAACTGAGCATTTTATAGGCAAATATCAGTATTATTTGCCTATAAAACGGATATACTGCGCATTAGCTTTTCCTTATCTAAAACCCTCAATTGGTGTTATTTCTGTAGGTTCTCAACAGTAGTTATGTTTCGTAGTATCTGGATTTTTTTGTTGCTGATTGCAAGTTCATCTACCTTTGGTTCTTCGAACCATGTCTACTTTTTGAGCGAGGTTACGCCGCCCTATTACTGGATTGACGAGAATGGAAAAGCACAGGGCGTCAACGTAGACCTCGCTAACGCACTTCAGCCTTTACTGCCATTTAGTAGTTCGTTAGAACATTTGCCGTGGGCGCGTGCATTACAAGAAACCCGAGACAATCCCAACCTTGTACTTTTATCTCTATTAAAAACATCAAACAGAGAAAGTGATTTTACGTGGCTTTCTTCAGTTAATCATATGCAAGCTTCGCTTATCCGCTTAAAGCGAAAAGAGACTATGCACGTCAATTCCTTAGAGGAAGCAAAGCACTTTCGAGTTGGCTCAATACGCGGCTATGGTTCAGCATTTTATCTACAGCAACAAGGTTTTAAAGAAAATAAAAACCTTGCTTTGGTCGCTGAGCCTACACTACTGTGGAAGTTGCTGTACATGGAACGCATCGACTTTGCTTTAGCCAATTTTGAGACTGGAAAGTATGAAATCAGTGACGCTGGTTTTAATCCTAGTGACGTAACGAGCGAATATGTCGTTGAAGCATTAGGTGCCGACCTTTTTATTGCCACCGGCCTTAAGACTGAAAAAGACAAAGTAAACTCGCTTAAAAAAGCGCTTTCAATTTTAAAAGCGAATGGCGAGTATGCTCGAATACTAAAAAAATGGGGCCTTGAACCGATTGAATCGACGCAATAGCCCCATTTACGCATAACTCTTACGAACTAGTTATTGAGCTTCAACTGTCATACTTTGTGACTGCGCGCTGTCGTATTTTTTAAACCACGCCAAAATGTTTTCCACTTTACCAATCATTCTAGAAGGCTTAGAAGCAATTCCATGCGGAGACCCGGGTACTTTTACCAGTACGCTATCAACCTTTTGAAACTTTAACGCTTGATAGAACTGTTCAGTCTCAGACATTGGGGTACGTTTATCTTCCACTCCCGTGATCAACATGGTGGGGGTAGTTACATTTCCTACTAGTGACAGCGGTGAACGCTTCCAGTAATGCTCTACGTTATCCCACGGCTTGCCCGGAAATTGGAAAGGGATTTGATACAGGCCTGAATCGGCAGTCAGCACTTTCGATAACCAGTTGATAACGGGTTTTGCAACAACGGCGGCTTTGAATCGGTCAGTAAGGCCAATGGCATAGGCTGATGCAATCCCCCCCGCTGAGCCACCCGTTATAAACAGGCGTTCTGGGTCAGCTATTCCTTTTTCAATCAGCGCGTCTACTCCAGACATATGGTCGGCAAAGTCATATTCCGAGCTGTATTTACCTTGAAGCAGCAGTGCAAAGCGCTCTCCGTAACCTGTGCTGCCTCTGTGATTATCATAAAACACCACATAACCCTCTGCTGCCATGCGCTGCAATTCAGCAGTAAATACAGGGCCATAGGCGAGGTTTGGCCCACCATGAATTTCCAAAATAAGTGGATACGTTTTCGAACTGTCATAATTTGGCGGCAGAATGTACCATCCTTGGATTTCTTCGCCATCAATAGAAGATGGATAGACAATCTCTTTCACCTCTCCGAGCTGTTTATGCCCTAAAACGTCTTCGTTCAGCGCAGTAAGCTGTCGCTCTTTTCGCGTCGTCACAAATAGATCTGCAGGACGATCGGTTCGTCCTTTAGTGTATGCCACTACATCACCTACCGCATGATAGGTACCAAACACGTAGGGGCGGCCGAGTGTAGTGCCACCTAAACCGCTCGCCACTGTTTTCACTTTGCCCGACAACGATACAACATCAACTTGTGCCAAGCCGCGTACCGATTGCTGAAAGTAAATACGTTTATTGTCTTTCCAGTGAAAATTAGACACTGAATTATCAATATCTTTTGTTAAGTTTCTTTGTTCAGAGCCGTCGCTATTCATCAGGTATAAATAGCTATTTTTATACATCACTTTTTCGTCGTCGCGATACGAATAGGCAATATGTTTTCCGTCGGGCGATACGACAGGCGATGATTCAAGGCCTTTATCCTGAGTCAACTGTTCAATATTTCCCATTAAATCAACGGAAAATATATCGGCTTCAACAGGCTCATACTCCCAATTATCAGTGCGATTGGCAGAGAAATAGATTTTGTCACCTTCGGGGGAGAAGCTTAATCGCCCATTGTGGTGATAGTTACCTGAAGTCAGCTGTCGTGCTGTACCACCATCGGCAGGAACGATGAAAATATGAGTGTAAGCTGGCTCAAGAACCCCGCGCCCATCGGCTTGATAGCGCGCTTTGGTGATGTACTGAAATTTAGGCGACCACTTTGCACCGTCTGGCTTTTTTGGCATTTTTACATCTAGCGGCTTTTCTTTGGCATCTATGCTCATGGTAAAGGCAATGTATTTACCATCTGGCGACCAAGTAATATTGCTCGGGCTCGACGCCACGTTTGTGACGAGAGCCGTTTGCCCTGTATCCATCCATCGCACATATAATTGCGGTTTACCTTCTTCATTAGAAAGGTAAGCCAACCGGCTCCCATCCGGTGACCAGCGAATAGAATAGTAACTCTTTTTCGACGACAGTAAGGGGCGGTGTGACTTCCCATCAACCGACGCTAGCCATACATTCGCTCGACTGCTGTCTGACGTAATGTCGTTTGAACGGCGCACATATGCAACATATTTACCGTTTGGCGACACCTGAACTTCGCTCACGTATTCCAAATTAAAAATATCTTCCGATTTAAAATAGTGGCTATTGTCTGTATCGGTAATTCCAGCCTCAGTATTGGCAAAGACTGAACTGGATAACACTACATTTGATAATGCAAAAGCGCCCCCGTAAAAAAGTGCAGCTAACGCTGCCTGACGCATCACTACCGACGAGTACCTGCGACTTCTATTTCTAAACATACCTCACCTTATTTTTCGTTATATGGACCTGTAAACCTTTGCGGAACACTTTAAATCAGGTCCTCTCGTTTTGTTTTCTGGCGTACTCACTTTTGCGTGATGGTTTTGTAATTCCAGTATTACTGAATAAATTCTCTCGATAAAGAGTAAACGCTGAACGCCCTCATCAAGACGATTAAGCGCAAACTAATAAACGTAACACAGTAATTTAAACTCGTCCTTCGGGAAGCCCTGGCAAGTTTCCTAGCCGCATTCTGGGAATTTGAAAGGAAACCGACATTCCTGCATTTCCGCGCTTTACTTGGACACTTGCCAATGCCTTCTGAGAGAGCAGTGAACTATGCGGATTGGCATTAATTATCCTTATGGTTAGTTGCACAAAAACGTCAGAATGCTAACTTTTATACATGGCAAAAAGGTATTAACCATGAATAATCCACACGGCGAATTTGAAAGTACAGCTAATGGTCAGTTGCTGATGTTCACAGCGCGCGGCCCATGGAATGATGAAACCTTGAAAAATGGCGTGATTAAGATGTCGTCCGATATCTCCACATTCGAGCAAGGTAAACCATGGACGCAGTTAAGTTGTCTTTATGGTGAAAGCCTGATGCCTCCTTCCGCCTTTGATATTTTTGTTAAGCAAACACGGATAAGGAAAGCCCGTGGCCTGTCATTTCTTGCTGTGGTGATACTAGATACCGACATTATGCTGACAACTAAGCAGCAGGTTTCTCAGTGTTATAACACTGCTGAGGTTCCTTACTGCTTTTACAATTCTGTACAAGATGCTTTAAATGCCCTGACAGATAAGGGCTATAGCTATAACAGAGACGAAGCAGAACGCTTCTTTACCCGTTTTGACTTTACGCGGTAATAAAGCATACAAAACTGACGAAAACAAAAAGAGCGCCAGTGGCGCTCTAACGAGTTTACAAAGAATATTGTACCAACGCTTTTTACTACGCCTTAGATGCTTGGTAGATACCTTCAATTGCAGTATCTAGCGTTGCTTCAAACTCTTCTTGAGATTGCTGTGCTGATACACCTTCGGTTAAAGCACGAGAGAAGCTCGCGATCATGCCTTGGTTTTCCGCCAGTTTTGCGTTTGCGTCATCACGGCTGTAGCCGCCGGAAAGTGCAACAACTTTAAGTACGCGAGGATGGTCAACAAGCTCTTTATAGAAGTTTGCTTCTGTGGGTAGCGTTAGCTTCAGCATGACTTCCTGACCTTCGTTTAGCAGATTAAGCTGGGTCAAAATCTCTAGCTTAAGTAATGCTTCTGCTTCCGCTTTTTGTGGACTGTGAATATCCACTTCTGGCTCAATGATTGGAACAAGGCCCGCGGCTAAAATTTGCTTACCCACTTCAAATTGCTGAGCAACAACGTCTTTAATACCTTGGTGATTAGCAAGCTTAACAACACTGCGCATTTTAGTGCCAAATACATCTTGCGCCACCGCTTTAGCTAGCAGTGCATCAAGACCAGGCATTGGCTTCATTACCTGCACGCCGTTGCTTTCTTCAGCTAATCCTTTATCTACCTTTAGGAACGGAATTACGCGTTTCTTCTGCCATAAGAAATGTGCAGAAGACATGCCTTCAATTTCTCTATCAAGGGTGTTTTCAAACAAGATTGCGCCAAGAACGCGCTCGCCGCTGAAAGGGGTGCTGGTGATAATGCGTGTACGCATTTCGTGAACAAGATTGAACATCTCTTTGTCTGAGCTATATTCAGACTCTTCGATGCCGTATAAGCGTAACGCTTTAGGGGTACTACCGCCGCTTTGGTCTAACGCTGCAATAAAACCGGTTTGCGTTTTCAGTTTATCCAACATTGCCTGCTGAGCTTGTGATGCCATTGCAACACTCCTTTTGTATATTACTGCCTTAATAGACAGGTGTAGGGTTTATTGTTATACCAATTCTATTAAAGATCTGTTTGTCTCAGACTCGGCACGCCGACACCTAAAGTAAACACATCTGTAATAAGATTGGTATTTATGCCTGCGCACTTCACTGTTTCGCAGGTGTAATCGTTTCCGATTAAATGGTCACGCTCAAAAATGCTGTTACTGAGCGTGACACATGTTGGGGCAACTTTGCACTAGGCCTTAGCTTTCATGAGCTTCTATGAACTCTTATGCGCTATAGAACGCTGCTTCAATATGCAGCGCTTAGGCTTATTTATTTTTTTCTTCTAGTACTGCTACCGCTGGTAGTGTTTTACCTTCCAAGAATTCAAGGAACGCGCCACCACCTGTTGAAATATACGAAACTTTATCGGCAATTCCGTATTTATCAACGGCTGCTAGTGTATCACCACCACCTGCGATTGAGAATGCATCGCTCGCTGCAATCGCTTCAGATAGCGCTTTTGTACCGGCACTGAACTGTTCAAATTCAAATACGCCTACAGGACCATTCCATACGATAGTTCCTGCGTTTTTAATAATGTCTTCTAACGCCTTAGATGAGTCTGGGCCGATATCAAAAATCATATCGTCGTCGGCAACGTCACTCACTACTTTAAGCGTCGCTTCAGTATTCTCATCAAACGCTTTACCCACTACAACATCTGTTGGCACTGGAATATTGCCGCCATTCGCCTGCGCTTCATTCATAAGCTGCGTAGCTTGCTCGGTAAGGTCCATCTCTACTAGTGACTTACCCACATTATGGCCCTGTGCCGCGATAAACGTATTAGCGATACCACCGCCAACAATCAGCTGGTCAACTTTTTCAGCTAGTGTTTTTAGTACGGTTAGCTTGGTCGATACTTTTGAACCACCAACAATAGCAACCATTGGGCGCTTAGGGTTATCCAGCGCTTTACCCAGTGCATCTAATTCAGCGGCAAGTAATGGGCCAGCACAGGCTTTTGGCGCAAATTTAGCAACGCCATGAGTAGACGCTTGTGCACGGTGAGCGGTGCCAAAGGCATCCATAACGAAAATATCGCAAAGTGCTGCGTACTGTTTCGCTAACGTCTCGTCGTCCTTCTTTTCGCCGTTATTAAAACGTACGTTTTCAAGGATAACCAATTCGCCTTCGCTAAGCTCAACACCGTCTAGGTAGTCTTTCACAAGCTTAACCGGTACGTCTAGGGCATCGTTAAGGTAATCAACAACAGGTTGAAGAGAAAACTCATCCGCAGGCTCGCCTTCAGTAGGACGGCCAAGGTGAGACATCACCATAACTGCCGCACCAGCTTCTAGGGCTGCTTTAATCGTAGGGATTGATGCTTTGATACGGGCATCAGAAGTTACTTTGCCGTCTTTTACCGGCACATTTAAGTCTTGTCTAATTAGTACGCGCTGACCTTGTAGGGCCATATCGCTCATGCTTGGAATTGCCATCGTCTTTCCTATGTTAATTTAAATTCAGCAGAGCATGCGTTAAAAGCACGCTCAAATTAACTGTGAAAGCTGCGCGGGCTGTGCTACCAGCCCTGGCAGCATCAATGCGTTATTTTGCGTCGAACATCACTTTAGCTGTGTCGAGCATACGGTTTGCAAAACCCCATTCGTTATCACACCACACCAGTGTTTTAACCAGTTGTTTGTGACTAACTCTTGTTTGTGTGCCATCTACAATACACGAGTGAGGGTCATGATTGAAATCTACCGACACCAAAGGCTCTTCGGTGTAATCCAAAATGCCCTGTAAACGCCCCGCTTTTGCATTGCGAAGGGCTTGGTTTACTTGCTCAATCGTTACCTTAGATTGAAGCGTTACGCTTAAATCCATGGCAGTAACATTAATAGTAGGTACGCGAACCGCAATGGCTTCAAACTTACCCGCAAACTTAGGCAGAATACGCTCTATACCGGCAGCAAGTCGGGTATCAACGGGAATAATTGACTGACTTGCAGCACGGGTTCTGCGCAAATCTTCGTGATAGGCGTCGATAACCTGCTGGTCGTGCATAGACGCGTGAATGGTTGTGATCGTACCACTTTCAACACCGAACGCAGCGTCTAGTGCTTGGATAACAGGAACAATGCAGTTTGTGGTACAAGAGCCGTTAGAGACTAATTTTTGTTCACTGGTCAACGTGTCTTCGTTGGTTCCAAAAATGACTGTATTGTCTAAATCTGGTGAACCGGGAGATGAGAACAGCACTTGGCCAGCGCCTGCATCTAAATGTGCTTGCCCCGACGCTCTGTCATCAAATTTACCCGTACACTCAAGCACAATATCAATGCCTAAGTTTTTCCACGGTAGGTCTTTAATATCGCTTATCGCGAGCAGTGTAATATCGTCGCCTGCCACATTAAGCGTGTTGTTTTTTAAGGCCACATCAAAACGGAACCGCCCGTGGGCGGTATCGTATTTAAGTAAATGTGCAATGCCTTCGGGTTTAGCAATGTCGTTAATAGCCACTACGTTAAATTCGTTGTTGCGCCCGCTTTCATAAAGCGCACGCAACACGTTGCGACCAATGCGACCAAACCCATTTATGGCAATATTTACCATAGGCTTATCTATTACCTCTTACAGAGACAGTGCAGCCTCTACTACAGCGTCAGTGGTAATGTTGAAGTGCTTAAACAAATCGCCAGCAGGCGCAGACTCACCAAAGGTGTCCATGCCCACGATAGCGCCATTGAAGCCAACGTACTTATACCAGCTGTCTTTAGACAGCGCTTCTACCGCTACCCGTTTAACAACGCTAGAAGGCAATACGCTTTCACGGTAATCAGCAGACTGACGGTCGAATACGTCAGTTGATGGCATAGACACTACGCGAACGGCCTTACCCTGCTCGGTTAATTTTTCTGCTGCTTCAACGGCTAGCTGAACCTCAGAACCAGTACCAATAAGAATAAGCTCTGGCGTGCCTTCGCAGTCTTTAAGTACGTAACCGCCTTTCGCGATATCAGCCACTTGTTGAGCCGTTCTTTCTTGCTGCGCTAAGCCTTGACGCGTGAAGATAAGCGTTGTTGGGCCGTCAGTGCGCTCAATAGCAGACTTCCACGACACAGCAGACTCAACCTGATCACAAGGGCGCCAGTTATCAAGGTTAGGCGTTGCTCGTAGCGCTACCACCTGCTCTACCGGCTGGTGAGTTGGGCCGTCTTCACCTAGACCAATTGAATCGTGGGTGTAAACGAAAATTGCAGGCTGCTTCATTAGTGCGGCCATACGTACCGCATTACGTGCATATTCCATAAACATTAGGAAGGTTGCACCGTATGCCTTGAAGCCACCGTGAAGAGCAATACCATTCATCATGGCCGACATACCAAATTCACGTACACCGTAATAAATGTAGTTACCTGATGCATCGTTTGCTTCAACGCCTTTGCTACCTTCCCAAATGGTAAGGTTAGAACCAGCAAGGTCGGCAGAGCCGCCCAATAGTTCAGGAAGTAACGGACCAAACGCATTTAATGCATTTTGCGACGCTTTACGTGAAGCAATGTTTTGTGGGTTAGCTTGAAGTTCAGCGATGATAGCGTCTGCTTTGTCGCTGAAATCTGCAGGTAGTTCGCCATTAACACGACGTTTGAATTCTGCTGCAAGCTCTGGGTAGGCGGCTTCGTATGCTGCGAAAGCATCATTCCACGCGCTTTCCTCTTTTGAGCCTTTCTCTTTGCCATCCCAACCTGCGTAAATATCGTCAGGAATTTCGAACGCGCCGTGGCTCCAGCCAAGCTTCTCGCGAGTAGCAACAATTTCGTCATCACCTAGTGGTGCACCGTGACAAGACTCGGTACCTTCTTTATTGGGCGAACCGAAACCAATGGTAGTTTTACAACAAATAAGCGTAGGCTGCGCAGTATTCGCCTGTGCCTTTTCAATGGCGGCTTTTACTTGCTCTGCATCGTGACCGTCAACACCGTCAATAACTTCCCAACCGTAGCTCTTGAAGCGTGCTGGCGTATCGTCAGTGAACCAACCTTCCACTTCACCATCAATTGAAATGCCGTTGTCATCCCAAAATGCGATAAGCTTACCAAGGCCTAGTGTACCAGCTAGTGAACATGTCTCGTGTGAGATACCTTCCATTAGGCAGCCGTCGCCTAAGAATGCGTAGGTGTGATGGTCAACAATGTTGTGACCGTCGCGGTTAAATTGTGCCGCCAATACTTTTTCAGCAAGCGCCATACCCACAGCATTACTGATACCTTGGCCTAATGGGCCAGTGGTCGTTTCAACGCCTGGCGCATAACCGTACTCTGGGTGACCTGGCGTTTTTGAATGCAATTGGCGGAAGTTCTTCAGCTCTTCAATAGGCAGTTCATAGCCTGAAAGGTGGAGAAGAGAGTACAACAGCATCGAGCCGTGACCATTTGAAAGCACAAAGCGATCGCGGTTAGCCCAAGACGGGTTTGCTGGGTTGTGTGATAAGAAATCACCCCATAGTACCTGTGCGATATCAGCCATCCCCATTGGGGCACCTGGGTGACCAGATTTAGCTTGTTGAACGGCGTCCATACTTAATGCACGGATTGCATTGGCGAGTTCACGACGAGAGGGCATGTTGTCTCCTGATTTATTTTGTATCTTTTGTTTCGTATCTTAGCGGGCTAGCAGAGCTAGACGAGCGTAGAGATAAGGCGTTTGCTCTACTTCTTTATACGATTGAATGTGGCGTTATTCTTACCTATGCCACCTAACAGTTCAATGAGTTTTCATTGCCAATAGCGAAAGTAATAGTAAAAAATGGTCTATACGCTCACCAATGCGTATTAGCACGGTAATAAAAACTCTCTTACCTTTGCCTAAGTCTTTTTATTTTATACAAATAACCTTAATACTGATCGGGTTATGTCAACATTTCGTAACAAAGAGACTTTTAGACGTCTAGAAGTAAAGACTGGTATTTATAACTTGTTTTAGTACAATATACGACTATTTTGATAATTTAACGCTTACGGAGCATTTATGGCCACGCATTTATTCACATCCGAGTCAGTGTCTGAAGGACATCCGGACAAAATTGCTGATCAGATCTCAGATGCGGTTCTTGACGCTATTTTAGAACAAGATCCTCGCGCTCGGGTGGCCTGCGAAACGTATGTAAAAACCGGTATGGTTTTAGTAGGTGGTGAAGTCACCACTTCTGCATGGGTAGACATTGAAGAACTTACCCGAAAAACTGTTAAAGAAATTGGCTACACGCACTCAGATATGGGCTTTGACGCCGATTCATGTGCTGTATTAAACGCAATTGGTAAACAGTCTCCTGACATCAATCAAGGTGTTGACCGCGCAAGCTTAGAAGAACAAGGTGCAGGTGACCAAGGTCTGATGTTTGGTTACGCGAGCGACGAAACTGATGTATTAATGCCGGCGCCTATCACGTACTCTCACCGCCTAGTTCAAAAACAAGCGGAAGTACGTAAATCTGGCAAACTAGACTGGTTGCGTCCAGATGCAAAAAGCCAAATCACTTTTAAATACGAAAACGACAAGCCAGTAGGCATTGATGCTGTTGTACTTTCTACCCAACACTGCGATTCAGTAAGCACTGAAACAGTACGTGAAGCGGTAATGGAAGAAATCATCAAGCCTGTGCTTCCAAGCGAGTGGATAGATGGCAATACGCGTTTTCACATCAATCCAACGGGGCGATTTGTAATCGGTGGTCCAATGGGCGACTGTGGCTTAACAGGTCGTAAAATTATCGTAGATACATACGGCGGTATGGCTAGACACGGCGGCGGCGCGTTCTCAGGCAAAGATCCATCAAAGGTTGACCGCAGCGCAGCATACGCGGGCCGTTATGTTGCTAAGAACATTGTGGCAGCAGGTCTTGCTAAGCGCTGTGAAATTCAAGTGTCTTACGCCATCGGTGTGGCAGAGCCGACGTCTATCAGCATCGATACCTTTGGAACTGGCGTTGTAGATGAGAAAACACTCGTTGCACTAGTGCGCGAACACTTTGATTTACGTCCTTACGGCCTTATCCAAATGCTAAACCTTGAGCGCCCAATTTATCGCCCAACAGCTGCATACGGTCACTTTGGTCGTAACGAATTCCCATGGGAAGCAACAGATAAAGCAGATGCGTTAAAAGCATCGGTCTAATTCGACAATCAAGTAATGCTTCTATACACGCCGTTCAGTTTTTATAACGCTTGGGTTTTAAGTGGTTATACAAACTAGCGGCGTTTTCTATTTAGGCTTTGCTAACTAGCTAAATCAACGAATTAAATAAGAAACAGCAAAGAATATTTCCATCATTTATTTTTTGCGGCTATGATTAAATAACGAACACACTGTTGCTTGTAGTTTCTTGTTGTTTTACAAGCCAAGATAACAACACCTTGGACTCTTCCATGAATGTGGTTACTGGTACTCTCATAGCGCTCACGCTGGCTGTCTCGCTGACTGCTTTACCTGTATTCGCGGGTAACAATAATAGTAATTACAGCCCAATCCAATTTAAAAGCAAAAAGATAGCTCGCTGGCAGTTAAACAGTACATATCGCGTTCAATCTACAACTGAAACCTTCTTATACGACAACAGCTATACTTACCCAGCAGGATCACAAGGCATGTTCAGCGCCAGCCGACGGTTTGACACATGGATTCCACAAAAGGTTTATGCGACCTATAAAACGAACAACACCGCCTTTCAACATTATGCTGAGTGGCTTTATTTACCTCACGATATCGGTACGTTTACCCGTTTAGGCTGGCTACTTGGCAAAAACAAAGGTCTAAATATGGCTGTAGAAATAGAGCATAGACAAGTGGGGGAAGAAGAAAACATGGCCCTTTCTTTGGGAGTGAACTACCTGTTCTGATGAACTGTTAGCTTCCCGCTAACAATGGTCGTCATATACTTGCTGTCCGAGTTCATTTAAGCCACTACTGCACTATCAACCTTTCCTAAGAAACGTTCCTGCTCTTTCTGAGTAGGCAATTATCTATGCGATTTGGTATTACCCTTGCGTGAGTTCAATGGTTCTCGCGTAAGTTTGTTGAATAATCATCGCATCTGAACTTGCTCTATGGCGCTTAACATCATTCTCGGCTACAAGGCTATTTTTTACATCGTGCCATTTTTCCATTTGAGGCTCGGTTAAAATATATTCAAGAGCGCGGCAGGTGAAAGACATGTCGACGTTCGCTGCAGCGTAAAGCTTAATAAGCCAAGGGTTATCCACTACCCATCCGTCGCTGTACACTATCGTGTTTCCTAAAAAATTATTAAGCTCAACACACACTTTATAAGGGTCCTCACCTCGTGCTTGCAGCATCTGCTGAGAAATGCCATGTAGCGACTCAGCTTGCGAGTCCCAATGCACCCAAGAGGAAAATGGTCTAAGCAATTTGCACCACTTTGCACCATCATAGCGCACAATGCCAATCTCTATAGGATAACTCGCTGCCCCAAAACCACTTGCTTCCACATCTATTATTGTCGGCAGTGTTGTATTTCGCACTTATACTCCAAACTACTGTTCTCCTTAATGTGTGTCAGTAAAAGAAGATACCTTTCACATTGGTACAGAAAAATTTTTTAAACAACTGTTTCGGGCGCTATTTTAGCCCCCTCACAAAACAACCACTCAACTTTACACCTCTAACGCAATAGCAGAATCGTGCCACATTGCTATCTATCCGACTAAACTGAATACGGTGTTAAAAAGGAGGAATTGTTCATAAAAAACGCAAATTTATACTAAAGGATAATACGTAAATGACAAAACGCTTAGCGCATTGCTATACACTTTCAGGGTAATCAATCAGGTAGCTAAACCATGCGTGCAAATCTTTTTCTATCAGCGCTCTTCTGCTTTTTTTCTCTTTTTAATTCGTGCCTAGCTGACAACAACCAAGCACCTTTAATTATCGGTATAGATGCCGACCTTTCAGCGGTAGCGGTTGAGGGAGGTATTGCTATTACTCGAGGCGTCGAGCTAGCCGTAGAAGAAATTAACGAAAAGGGCGGGATTCTCGGGCGTAAGCTTTCAGTGATTGTCAAAGACCATCGAGGTAACCCAGCTCGCGGCATATTCAATATTGAACAGTTCGCCCAAATGCCCAACCTGCTAGCCGTAGTTGGTGGAGTTCACACCCCTGTCGTTCTAGCCGAAATAGATATTTTACATGCCAAAAATGTGCTGATGCTGGTACCGTGGGCCGCTGGCACACCAATTATTGATAACCAGCATTTTCCTAATAACGTCTTTCGAGTTTCAGTTCGTGACGCTGAGGCTGCATCGGTACTTATTGATTATGTAAAAACTAGGGGGCTGTCTAACATTGCTTTGGTGCTTGAACGCACAGCCTGGGGGCGCTCTAATCTAGAATCGTTAACTCAAGCTGCGCAAGTACATGGCGTAAATATCAGTGCAACTCACTGGATAAATTGGCAGCAAAAAGATTTTTCCGAAGATGCCGCTGCAATTAAAAATTCAAAAGCTGACGGTGTCATATTGGTCACGAACGTACCTGAAGGTACGGTTGTCGTCGACGCTTTGGCTGAGAAAGGGTTGAGTTCGCTTCCGGTTGCTTCCCATTGGGGTATTGCTTCAGGTCAGTTTGCATCTCGATTAGCTAACCCAATTAGCGAGTACGATATTTCAGTCCTTCAAACGTTTCACTTCGACCATCAAAAAAACAACAAAGCTAAACAGCTTTTAGAGGCCTACTATAATAAATATGGGTTAATCGATGCTGCAGCCATTGACGGTGTCACAGGGTTAGCGCATGCGTATGATTTAATTCATTTAATTGCCATTGCTGCCGATAAAGCAGGAAGTACAGATATTGAGGCGCTGCGTGGCGCCCTCGAATCACTTGAAAACATCCAGGGTGCAGTGAAATACTACGAGGCCCCATTTACAAAAGAACGGCATGATGCGCTTTGGTCAAAGGATTATTTTATGACAAATTTTAACGATAAAGGCCACTTGGTCACAGTAGGCGATAAATAATGCAGCAGGAACATATGAGACTACGTTCTCTTTTGCTATCAAGCATGCTCCCTAGGCTGGCATTGTTAATCACAGTACTTTCCATCACGCTCTTTGCGCTGTCTTTTCACTTTATCGTTAAGCAAACTGACCACCTCCAACAGCAATCAGTGAAAGGGTTAGAGCAAGACATCAATTTCATTGTTAGTGATACAACGCGTCAGCTAGCAGATTTAGCAGCTAACGACATAATCATCAATTCGCTGGTAGATATAGAACAGCGGGACAACTACCTTCCTATGTTTTTTCGCTCTTTGAATCTTACCCAAGCAAAGAGTGTTGAATTTGCGCTGTTTGATTTTGCTGGAAAGCAGGTTATTGATAAAAATTGGAGTGCGGCGCTTCCTGAGTCGTTAAGTAATGCGTGGCGCCAGCAAACCTTGGGTTCATCAAATACGTTTTTTTCTGTATCACAGCATGGTGTAGTCATTAGCGTTCCTGTCTTACTAAACGGCGTCTCTGAAGGTGCCCTTGTGATGTACGTTGACAGCCTTCAATCATTACTTGCGCCATATCCACGCCTCACAAATCAGTTAGTCACTGATGTTAACGGAAATGTTCTGTTTAGCAGTGAGCCCTCACTCATTGCTCCAAGTTCATACTTTTCAAACTTTAATCAAAGTGGCTATTCTATTAAGCAAACGAGTTGGAAGAACTTGCAGTTATATAGCGTAAAACCAACGATTACTGCATACAGAGAGATGGCTTGGACAGGTATCGTTTTAGTTTCAATGATAGTGGGGTTTATCTTCATCATATTACATATGGTGAAGATGACCGGCACCTTGGCAGAGCGCACGCTTTCAACGCTGTACAAGGATATTAAAAATCAACTTACCAGCAAAAAAGCAGCATCTCTTCCAAATGACCAACCAATAGAGGCCAAGGAACTGGCAGCCATCAGAGCCGCTTTTGATAAGCTTATTTGGGACTTAACAGAAGTGTCGCTGTCTAACGAACAATTTTCGAATGTATTGGAGTCGATGGGCGATATGTTGGTGGTAGTCGACAAGAATCAGGACATCCTGCTTGCAAATAAGCGCTTCGAAGGTTTTTGCGACGACCAATACGGCGAAAAAAATTCAATCCTAAAACTCATAGTACGAAAGCTAGCAGAGAAGCAGAGCGATGAGCTTACGCATTTTTCAGTAACCACAGGCAAAGAGCGTTACATTCGATGGACGAAGGCATCGTTAGCCGATGCTACGGGTAACATTCGTGGCAACATATATGTTGGAAGTGATGTTACCGAACAGCGCGTGTTAGAAAGCCATGTGAACGTGCTCACCCATGCGATGGATGAAGCAACGGTTTCAATTATTATTTCTGACGTTAAACGGGTCGGTCAGCCCGTTATTTATGTGAATAGCGCATTTGAGGAATTAACTGGCTACAATCGCAGTGAAATCATTGGGCACAACTGCCGCTCTATGCAGGGTGATGAGACCAGTAAACAAACTGTTGAGCAAATTCGCAATGCCATAGCAACGCGCGAGCCTATTGAAACAACGCTTATTAATTATAAAAAAGATGGGAGCCTTTTCTACAACAGATTAAATTTGACGCCAGTTAAAACGAACGGCGAAGTTACCCACTATATCGGTTTCCAACAAGATGTTACACAGCAAAAGCAAACTGAACAATTTCTTCAAGATGCAAAAGAGAAGGCAGAAGAGTCTGCTCGATTGAAATCTAGTTTCTTAGCTAGTATGAGTCATGAAATTCGCACACCTATTCACGGGATATCCGGCGTTTTACAGCTCATGGCTAACTCTGAGTTGACTGAAGAGCAGAAGCATTATCTTTCTTTGGCGAAGTTCAGCATTCAAGGCCTTCTGCATATTGTGAATGATATTTTGGACTTCTCTAAAATTGAAGCCGGTCAGTTACAAATTGAAGAGAACCCTTTCGACATTTTAGATTCACTTGAAAACCTTCAAAGTCAGTACGCCATCATGTGCCAAGAGAAAGGCCTTGAGCTACACTTCCACTTTGACTTACAAGGCTTCCACGTTGTCCAAGGTGATGATGTACGCTTCAGGCAAATTCTGTCGAACCTGTTAGGTAACGCCGTCAAGTTTACTGACGCTGGGCATATTGATGTTACGACTAGTATCAAGCAAAACGCTGACGATAGTCTTACACTTTTATGTAGTGTGAAAGACACGGGGATAGGTATTGCTCAAGAAAAACAAGCCACCATTTTCGAAGTCTTTACACAAGAAGACCTGTCTACTACCCGTAAGTTTGGTGGCACTGGACTTGGCTTATCAATAAGCAAGCAGCTTTGCGAACTCATGGGTGGTGATATAACTCTTGAAAGTGTCAAAGGCAACGGAAGTACGTTCTCTTTCACTATTTCACTTGAGCCTGCTGATGAGACGGTACTGAAGCCCGTGCACCATGCATCTGCTTTAACGCGAGAAAAAGGAAAGAAGCGCAAAGTCTTGATTGTCGAAGATAATGATATTAACCAAATTATCGTGAAACAGCACCTGAATAACCATACTACACTTAGCGCTAAATCTGGCTTAGAGGCATTAGAAGCATTGAATAAAATGAAAGTGACCTTTGATGTCATTTTGATGGATTGCCAAATGCCAGAAATGGATGGCTTTGAAGCAACAAAGCGCATTAGAAATGGTGAGGCAGGAGAGCGATACCTTAACGTGCCTATTATCGCACTCACTGCAAATGCGATGAAAGGTGACAAAGAGCGCTGTGTAAAAGTGGGTATGGATGACTATTTAAGTAAACCTTTCGACGCTGTTGATCTCATTGATAAAGTTGATCATTGGGCGAGTGTTGAAAGAAACAATGTAATAGTTTGAATATATCGCTACGCTGTCGCCTTTTGACGAGAGCGTTTTACAGCAAATGGAAATTTTATCGATTGGATTAAAAGGCAAAGACACACCAGCGTCATGCCAACCCACCCCACCGGTTTGAATACTTCACCAATTAGAAAAATAGCGAAAAGTGTCGCAACCAGTGGCTCAATTAACGTAATAAGCGTAGCTTTACTCGCTTCGGTGGTGCGAAGACCATAGCCAAATAGCAAATAACCAAGAAACATCGGCACCACAGCCATATAGAGTGAAACGCTAATGTGGATAGTGTTAGCAAACAAGTTTTGACCGGTAAACCAGAGAGAAGGCAACAGAGCGACTGCAGCGCAACCGAAAAGTCCGGCCATGGCAGATTTTGAATTTGCGCCAGCGTCAATGTGTTGCTTCGCAGCCCATGAGTATCCAGCGTAAGTTAAACCTGCAATTAAACCCAATATAACGCCGAACACCTGATCATCTTTAGATGCAGCCAAAGCCATTGCGTCATGTGCCTTGCCCATGGCTAACATGCCAATCCCAAACGCACCAAACACAAAACTAATAAACCATTTTAAAGACACGGGCTTTTTACTTAAAAAGTACTCTAAAAGCGCAGCGAAGAGTGGTGCACTGGCGATAGAAACCACTGTGCCTATGGCAACGCCTGACAAACGCATTGAGCTGTAAAAGGCCAGCGGATAAATTGCAACACATGCACTGCCAAACAGAAAAGTCAGTGGTGTAGAAAAAAGAATAGGTGCGTCCTTTACCAGTGATTTTCGGGCACTAACACAAAGCAATACACCGCCTATACCCATTGCAAAGGCACCGATTGCCAGCGGACTGATTTCTGGTGCGAACTGGGCGGCAGTACCTGTTGTCCCCCACAAAAAGCTTGCGATAACAATTGCTAGGCCCCCTTTTACTACATCGCTTGTATTCACTGCTTTTTCCACCTTATTTTTAATCCTTTTAGTTTTCGCACGTAGCTTTCATTACTCAACCACACGTGCCCTAAACGCCGACATTTTCTGTTTAGGGATGATACTTAGATTATTGCTTTTGTAATTAGTCAGATAGACGCTTCTTTTGACCTTTTAGACGCACATTCCCCACACACTCAGAATTAACACAAATCTTACAAACAAAATTCACGGCGCTAGATACAACAAAAAATGAAATATTTGTTTCGCAAGTTATGGAAATAACCAAACTTTTTTGCCACATTACGCCCTTGCCTGATAACAAAATAGAAACAACCAACCTGGATGGACTTATGTTTAAAATAGAAAAATCGTCGTTTAGACGAAGCACACTTAGCGTTGCAGTAATGGGGCTGCTTAGCTCCGGTGCAATGGCGCAGGACACACAACAAAAGGATGACAATGACTTTGAGCAGATCATAGTAACTGCAACAAAGCGTGCAGAATCCATTGAAGACATTCCTTTTTCAATCAACGCACAAACGCAGCGAGACTTTGAACGCAGCGGTGCAGGAAACTTAGAAGATGTAGCTAGAAACGTGGCGAGCGTCTCAATTCAAAACTTAGGACCAGGCCAAAGCCAAGTATCTATGCGTGGCGTTTCAGCGGGTCAAATTGTACGAGACCAACCAGGCGTTAAGGAGCAGGTCGGCGTATACCTCGATGAAAGCGTGATCTCGCTGTCTTTATTTACTCCAGATCTCGACCTTTTCGACCTTAACCGTATAGAAACCCTACGTGGACCGCAGGGTACACTTTTTGGATCTGGCTCTATCGGCGGTACTCTTCGTTATATTACCAACCAGCCTGAATTAGACACCTTTGAAGGTAAGTTTGAAGCTAATCTTAATAGTGTGACAGACGGTGGCGTGGGCGGTCACGTAAAAGGCATGGTAAACGTACCTATTTCCGACACCATTGCCATGCGCGCGGTGGTATACCGCACTGATTACGCAGGCTTTATAGATGCGTTAGGTGAAAACGGCGCGTTTAGCGAGGACGTTAATGACGGTGACAGAACTGGCGGAAGAGTAGCGTTTGTTATCGCACCCAACGATAAGCTCACCATAACGCCACGACTTATCTACCAAGAACTCGAGATGAACGGGTTTAACAGAGAAGAAGTCTATAACGTGTTTGCAAACCCTTACACTACGACACGCCCTGCTATTCAATTGGGTGAGCGCGAACAGTATCTGTTGCTTGAGGAAGGGTTTACTGATGAAACCTTGATAGCTGATGTAACTGCTGAATATCAAGCTGACGTTGCTGACTTTACCTTTGTTTATAGCTATACCGACCGCGATATTCTTGTAAGCCGTGATGCCAGCGCGCTTTCAGGCTCAGTAAGTATCGACTTAGGTTTTCCTGATGAAGCCGTATTATTACCGTCGAACCTATTAGACAGAACCGAAGTAGAGCAAGACACCTTTGAGCTTCGCGCCGCGTCTAATGGCGATGGCGCACTAGACTGGTTAGTTGGCGCTTTCTACTCTTCTACAGAGCGTGTTTACGACCAATCACTTCCTACCCCCGGCTATGATGCGTTTACCGACGCTACATTAGGTGAAGGCACGTCAGCAGCGGTTGCCAATGGCTTTGAAGCCGATTCGCCGTACAACGCCTACTTGCCTTACGACCTAAAGCAGCTTGCTGTGTTTGGTGAAGTTAACTATCAAGTGAACGATGACTTTAAAATGACCGTGGGCTCTCGTTTTTACGATTATGAAGAAGAGCGTCAGTTTATTTCCGGCGGCTTATTCGCCAACGGCGACAACCAAAGCGATTCCACAGAGTCAGACGGCTTCACATCACGTGTAATTGGTCAGTATAGCGTAAACGAAAACGTGAATTTAAATGCGCAAGTGTCGCAAGGCTTTAGGCTAGGCGGCGTTAACGATCCGCTAAACCGCAGCCTGTGTACCGACCAAGATGAAGCCATCTTTGGTTCGTTCCAAGACTATGACGATGAAAAGCTCACCAACTATGAGATTGGCATGAAGTCATCAGGTCGAGGCTGGACAGCTAACGTTTCAGCTTTCTATAACGATATCGAAGATCTTCAGGTTACATTGGATGCCGGTTCTTGCTCATCACGTGTATCATTTAACGTGCCTGACGCCCACACCCAAGGAATTGAATTTGAGCTTACACGTCAGTTTACTGATCAGCTCTTTTTCTCATTAACGGGTAGCATCATTGAAGCCGAGTTCGATTCAACCGTTGTTGACGGTGATGGTGCGGTGCTAGGTGGCGTTGAAGATGGCAACCGTTTGGCGTCAGTACCAGAAGAAAGCTTCGCTATCGCATTTACCTATGATTTAGCGCAACCTTTATTCTCTTCAAACAGCACCTATTTCCAAGGCTCTTACCAGTATGTTGGTGACCGTATAACCCAGCCTAGTGACCAAGTTGCGGGCGCAGGTATATTCACTTCAGGCCTTGCCTTTGGCGGTGCCACTGGTGCAGAAACAACGGAATTAGACTTGTTGTTAGACGACTACGGCACGCTTAATATGAGCTTTGGTCTTACCTACGATGACTATGAAATATTGCTGTATGCAAACAACCTGTTTGATGAAAACGCACAGCTTTCGTTTGATAGAGAACGTGGTGGACGTGCTCGACTTGGATTTACGGTGAACCAGCCTCGTACAGTAGGCGCGACGTTCCGCTATTTCTTCCAGTAACGAGCGATATATGTCTCTGCCTGAGGGAATGTCCCTTCAGGTAGAGGCTTCACCCGTATACGAGTAGCCTTCACCGACTTTAGGAAAAAGTTTCAACGATAAGCGGGACAATCAGAGCGCTTCGAAAAGCTATCTAAGAAAAGAGTGGAGTTGGCCGTAAGCCGGGTTCTGTCGTGGGCAACCATTCCTCTAGATCAGCAATCGCTCACTGATTCAAGCAACCTACCCGATCCCCATGCGGGCCACACGTTGAGGGATCCTATTTGGTCTTGCTCCGGGTGGAGTTTACCTTGCCACACTCTGTTACCAGAGGTGCGGTGCGCTCTTACCGCACCCTTTCAGCCTTACCGGCATGTAAACATGCTTAGGCGGTCTTCTCTCTGCTGCACTTGTCGTCGGCTCACGCCGCCCAGACGTTATCTGGCACCCTGCCCTTTGGAGCCCGGACTTTCCTCCCCTTTCTTACGAAAGCGGCGATTGCCTGGCCAACTCCGCGGCGCATTCTACATGAAGTGCCCTACAATAGCACCCTATTCCTGCTCGTTGTAAAAGCATTGCTCAACAGCATTTTTATCGAGCAGTTTGGTGATAATAAAAATTTGATCGCCCATTTCTATTTTAGTGCTTCCTTTGGGTATAAGGGTTTCTTCACCACGGGCAATCATCGCCACTACAGTATTGTCAGGAAGCGATAATTCACTAATAGTTTTATCTAGCGCCGGTGATAACTTAGAAACTTCTATTTCTATAAGCTCGCGCTTGCTCTTAGCGACTTTAACAATTTCCAGCGTACTCGACTCCTTTACTTCATCGTCCAACACTAAGCCTAACTTACGCGCCGCATAGGGTAAGGTGGAACCTTGCAATAAGGCGGAAATAAGCACGATAAAGAACACCACATTAAAAATGAGCTCGGCGTATGGCATGCCGAATATTAGCGGGAAAATAGCCAAAATAATCGGCACCGAACCGCGCAACCCTACCCATGATATGAGCAATGATGCCTTGAAAGAGAATTTTGAAAGCAACAAAATAGGCATAACCACCAGCGGACGGGCAATAAAAATAAGCACAAACGCAATGAGTAAGCCTTCTTTCCAGTTTACGAAAAGCTCAGTGGGTGTAACGAGCAAGCCGAGAATAACGAACATGGCAATTTGCCCAAGCCACGCCAAGCCGTCGAGAAATACAAAGGTGTTACGTTGATACGCAAAGCGGCTATTACCCACTATTACGCCCGTTATGAAAGTAGCCAGAAAACCGCTGCCATTTAAATTCGCAGCAAGGCCAAAAGATAATACACCAAATAACATAACAAAAACGGGATACAAACCTATCGCCATTAAGGTGACTCTTCTGAAAAGCCATACAGCAATACCGCCAATGGTAAAGCCCACTATCGCTCCCACACCCATTTGACTGGCAAATAAGGAAAGTAAGTCCACTGGCTTAGTGGTGCTGTCTTGAATAAGCGTTATAAGACCAATTGTGAGGAATATGGCCATAGGGTCGTTCGACGCACTTTCCAGCTCCAGCGTCGACTTAATCTTAGCGGGAATGCGTATACCAGCATTACGCAAAACAGAAAATACCGCAGCGGCGTCTGTCGACCCCACGATAGCGCCAAGCAATAAGCCTTTATAAAGCGGTAAATCGAGAATAACCATAGCAGCGATACCGGTGAGCACTGCCGTGCCCACTACGCCAAAGGTGGCGAGCAAAGCCGCTGGCTTCCACGCTTGAATTATAGACTTTTTAGATGTTTGAAGACCGCCATCAAATAGAATAAGAATAAGCGCAAATGTACCTATAGCATGCGCAGCATCGGCATTATCAAAGAAGATTCGGCCTATACCATCTTCACCAGCAAGCATACCTACACCAAGGAACAAAACTAAAACAGGTACGCCAAAACGCGGAGATAATTTGCTGGCCAGCACGCCCAAAATAGCAAGCACTGCGCTAAGTAAAATAATGTGATCAACTGCAAACATTATACGTTCCTTATTGCCCTTGATGCTCTCACGCAAATTATTCGGGTATGCGTGAATGCATCAAGGCTTCCTGTTAATACTGTTAACTTATCGCGTTTTTGTGTCAAAGTATTTAGAGACAAAAACGCGCCAAGGCATACGGGTTAAGGAACTTGTGCCGCCTAAGGGATGTGCGACAACGAAGCCTTAATCTCTTCTGCAGTAGGCTTCAACTGGGCTTTACCTTGTTTCTCTCTCTTGCTGCCTAACAAATACAATAGCGTAGAGGTGATAAACAAGGTCGATGATGTGCCAATCACGACAGCAAAAACCATAGGGACTGCAAAACTTTCTACTGCATCACCGCCAAAAATAGCCATTGGTAACAACGCCAACAGCGTGGTAACGGAAGTGAACACCGTGCGGCTTAACGTGCTGTTCACGGCCTCATTAATGGTATCTGCCAATGGCTTGTTTGGGTCTAAACGCAATAATTCACGGATACGATCAAGCACCACCACCTTATCGTTTATAGAGTAACCAATGAGCGCCAACAGTGCTGCAACAGCCGTTAAGTTAAATTCGATACCCGTAAGCGCGAAAAAGCCTATGGTCTTGGTTAAATCGAGTATCACGGTTAGCAGCGCTGCGCTCGCAAAATGCGCTTCAAAGCGTGCCCACAGATACACCAACATGCCGCCACCTGCGATAAGCAATGCTAGAATGGATAGCTCGGCAAAGCCTCCGCTGACCTTGGGTCCAACCATATCAATTTTATCAAAACTTACCTCACTATCGGCTTGCGAAATCGCACGCTTTAGTGCGTCAGTCTGCTTTGCGTTGCTATTTTCAAGCTCGCCACTGCTATCTAGAACAGGTGCTCGCAGTAAATAGTGATGTTCACTGCCATATTCTTGAATTGCTATTTGATCAAAGCCATTGCTTTCAATCACATTCCTTAGCTCATCGGTAGTAAGGGTTGGTGCGGTCAACTCAATCATGGTGCCACCGGTAAAGTCGACGCCATAATGTAAGCCAGGCTTAGCAAACAAGCCGATTGAAAGCACTGTTAGTACTACCGAAATAGCTAATGCAATCTTCCGTTTATCCAGAAAGTTAATACCGCTTAGCTTATCGCTTAAACGCAGTAGCGGTGAAGAGAAGCGCATGGGCGTGTGATCTCTTGTGTTTCTTTTTTTCAACTTAACCACTCTTAGCATTAACATTTTAGTTAAGGCAACAGCAGTAAATACCGAAGACACCAGACCAAGGGCAATAGTAATTGCAAAGCCTTTTATAGGGCCGCTACCAAACATAAACAACAAACTTACCGCTATGAGCGTAGTGAAGTTTGAATCTACTATTGTCGCGAATGCTTTTTCAAAGCCCACTTCTATTGCACTGGCTGCCGGACGGCCTTTTTTACTTTCCTCACGAATACGTTCATTAATCAAAATGTTCGCATCGACCGCCATGCCCATGGTTAGGATCAAACCAGCAATGCCCGGTAACGTCAGTGTTGCGCCAAACAGGGTTAATGCGCCAAACACCAACGCCATATTGATACAAAGAGCAAAACTTGCAATAGCGCCCCACCTGCCGTAAATCGCTACCATAAATGCCAATACCAGTAACGCACCTGCCACGCCGCTTTCCACTCCGGTTTGAATTGCATCGCTGCCTAAATCTGGCCCCACCGTGCGTTCTTCTATTATGGAAAGCGGTACAGGTAGCGCACCAGTGCGAAGCATTAGTGCCGTATTAGCCGCCTCGGGCAACGTAAAGTTACCAGTTATTTCACCACGACCACCTGGGATCACGCTGTTGATGACGGGGGCTGTAACCACTTTGTCGTCAAGGACGATAGCAAGCACACGGCCGATGTTGTCACGTGTCATAGTGGCAAACTGCTTGGCACCTGCACTGTCTAATCGGAACGTCACTACTGGCTGGCCATTTTCACTACTTAAGACACCTGCCGCATCAGTAATATGCTCACCTTCTAGCGCCACTTTTTGCTCTAAGCGATAGGTATTACCCGCCGCATCTTGCTTATTCATAACCTGCTCAGACTGGCTATTCGCGGCCCAGTGAAAAGTCATTTGTGCGGTAGTGCCCAATAATTTTTTAACTTGGGTGGGGTCAGACATACCCGGCATCTGAACTAAAATGGCGTCTTTACCTTGTAACGTAACGCTAGGCTCAGTAAGCCCCGTTTCGTTCAAACGCTTTCGCACTACTTCAACACTTCGGCTTAACGTGTCTTTAACCAGTTGTTCGGTATATAGCTCATTAAGCGTAAGGGTAACGGTGCTTTTCTTTATCTCTACATCAAGTGCACTTGAACCATTTGGCTGAGCGGAAATTTGATATGCGGTGTCTTTTACCTTTCTCGCATCATCTGCACTACGCAATGTAAAGACGACACTTCTAGAACGACTATCTTTATGAGTGAGTGAATGAGACGTCTTTGTATAGCGCACGTTTTGACTGCGCAATTCGCTAAGTAAGTCACTCGAAAAGCTGTTGAGTTGCTTTTCAAATAAGGCGTTGGTGTCTGCGGCTAATAGCAGATGCGAACCACCTTGCAAATCTAAGCCTAAAGAAAGTGTGGAAGTGGTGTACCACGTAGGTAACTGCTGTTTAATTGATTGCGGCAATATGTTGGGCGCAGCGCTCAGTAAACCGAGCATAATGATGAGCACATACACAAAGCCACGAAATGAAAATCGTGCCATTTTAGAATCCTGAATAATTTTGTTTTTGAAGCGCTTGAACGAGACACAAAGAAGCTTTGCTTTCACGTTAGCGCGTGTAAAGGGTTAACTCAGGATGGAAGGTGGACCTCGAGGGCTCGCTTTTACCCACGTTTTAGCATTGAAGAAAGAGCCTGCTGATGGCGCCCTGTCAGATGGCGCTTTGTGGAAGGCAAAGTTTAGCAATGCCGACATTAAACCTTGCGGCTCTGCATCGGTAGGCTTTTCGCCTTTATCACTGGTTAGCTTAGTTGCGCTAAACCTAAGAGAGTAGTTTTGCGTACTGTGTACAAACTTAGCCAGCGGAGACTGCGACGTAGCTTCAGCATTATTCGCTACATCAGATGTCTGAAAACCAGTATTAACAATAAGATACGACAATACCCACGCCACAAGAAACGGCGTAAATGAAGAAGGGTAATAGCGTTTTATAAAAGCGTGCACAATATTTAGGCTGGTTTAATTAACAATACATATTCAGACAAGCAGCAAATGTGGGGGCGAACAGATCATTTTCAACGCTAGCTTGTGCGTGTGTTACAAATAAAAAAGCGCCAATAAAGGCGCTATTTTACATTTTGTGCTTACTTAAAACAGCTGGCTGTTCTATGAGGATTAGACCACTGCAATAACGTCTTCTTTCGCCAATCGCGCTTTTGGAAGGCCGTGATTCCAATCTTGCTCTGTATCTGCGTAGCCCATAGCCAGTGCCACTTCACAAATGTGACCGTCTAATTCTTCTTTGAATAGTTCGCCAAGTAAGTCAGGATCCACACCCTCCATAGGTGTGGAAGCTATCCCTAAACGGGCCAAAGTGTGTAATACATTACCCAATGCCAAATAAACTTGGGCTTTAGTCCACGCGGCGTTGCTACCATTTTCATCGGTATTCGCTTCAGCAAACGCATAAGCGCCCATAAAGTTTTCACGCATGTCTTCGGGTAAATGACCTGAAGATACTTCCGCATCTACACGCTTAACGAATTTTTCTTTGGTGAATTTGGGGTCGTAGGCAAACAAAATAGTATGCGATGCTTCTTTAGCGTGATGTTGGTTAAACTGATGCTTATTTTCAAAGCTATCGTGCAGACGCTGTTTCGCTTCGTCGCTTTCTACTACAACAAACTTCCAAGGCTGAGAGTTGATAGAAGACGCTGATAGACGCAAAGCTTCAAGAATGGTAGCAAGGTCGTCCGCAGAGATGCGTTTGTTTTCATCGTACTTCTTAACTGTATAACGCGTGTTTAAATCTTCGATAATTGGATGAGACACAACTAACTCCTCAATATATAAATAGGAACAATCTGAAGGCTGTGTGTATGGTATAGATTCAGCTTTTCAATGATAAGCCCGATAAAAGACGAATCAGTTTCTAATTATTTTTGACAATAGTTTTGATTGAACGAGGTGAAAAGAGGCATGATTTAATAAAATGCTTACTAATGGTGAGAGGCATTGCTGCGACCGGGCACAGGGTATTTTTTATCTCGCCCTTTACTTTGAGGTGACCTACTTGGGCGTCTAGCTGGGTAACCGTAATTTAACATCCAGCCTGTAAAAAAGCCCCTCTAACTGAGGGGCTTTAGTTTTGAAAACAGGATATCTTCGTATTCTAATTGGGCGTAATCGCATTGTGGTAAACGTCTTGTACGTCGTCACAGTCGTTAAGCATGTCCATGAATTTTTCAAACATAGGCATGTCTTCTTCGCTAATTTCAGTTTCAGTCTGAGGCATCCAGCTCATCTCATCGGCAATGAACGTAATATCTGGATAGGCTTCTGTTAGCGCTGTTTTTACTTGGTAAAACTCGGTGTGCGGTGCATAAACCGTTACTTTGCCGTCTTCAACTTCAACGTCAGTTACGTCTACGTCTGCTTCCATTAGCACTTCTAAGATAGCGTCTTCGTCGTCGCCTTCAAACTGAAATACCGCTTGGTGATCGAACATGTGCGATACCGCACCCTGAGCACCTAGCTTGGCATTGGTTTTAGTGAAGCAGTTACGAACTTCAGTAATAGTGCGGTTGGCATTATCAGACAAGCAGTCAACAATAACCATGCAGTTACCGGGGCCAAAGCCTTCGTAACGCATAGGCTGGAAGTCTTCACCAGCGCCACCAGCGGCTTTATCAATCGCTTTTTCAATAACGTGGCTTGGTACTTGGTCTTTCTTCGCCTTTTCCATTAGACGGCGAAGTGAAAGGTTAGTGTCTGGGTCGGCACCACCATTTTTTGCGCACACGTAAATTTCTTTACCGTACTTAGAATAAACCTTTGTTTTTGCGCCGGCAGTTTTTGCCATGGCGGCTTTACGAACTTCGAATGCTCTTCCCATCTTAAAATTCTCTTTCTCGCAATTAGAAATGCTGCGTTGGGTTTTATCGGGGTACTATTTGCCTGAACCTTTTTCAGGCTGTGCCGCTTTGTCTTATCTGGAAATAATGCGAAACGAAGCATTGCAAAAATTGCTGAGTGCAATCTTTCCCAAACTAAACGCTGACTTAGCGACACAGAAAAATTGTGCGAAATTCTACCTTAATTTTCCTCTAATACCAATGTGAATCCCCTCGGAAAGGGTGCAAGCGAAGTACTTACCCGTTCTTATTTACGCGTAAATGTACTCTGACCCCACACACTTTGGTTTACGGTAGATGTTCGGTTGCTAGGTAGTCGTGTGACTGCATTTCCTTTAAACGGCTAAGACAGCGTCTAAACTCGAAGTTAAGTAGCCCTTCTGTGTAGAGACTTTCTAGCGCCACTTCTGCCGATATAATCAGTTTCACATTTCGCTCGTAGAACTCGTCTACCATCGCAATAAAACGGCGCGCCACATCGTCATTATGCTGGCCCATTTCCTTAACATTGGCGAGAAGCACAGAGTGGTAACAACGGCTTAACTCGATATAATCGCTCTGGCTACGGGGCCCGCCACACAAAGCGTTAAATTCGATCATTAATACGCCGTCAGCGTTTCTAAGGGTTGCTATTTTGCGATTGTTCACCTCAATGTCTTCGCCTTGAGAACCTTCTTCTGGCGCTAACTGCGAAAAGTAGCTATGCAAGTTCTCGGTGGCTTCGTCATCTAGTGGGTAGTGATAAATTTCGGCTTGCTCTAACGTTCTAAGACGATAATCAATACCGCTATCAACATTTACCACGCGGGTATTCTGATTGAGTAGATCGATAGCAGGTAAGAACCGCGCACGCTGCAATCCGTTTTTATATAAATCGTCGGGGACTATGTTTGACGTCGCCACCAGCACGATACCGTGACCAAACAGCTCTTCCATTAGCGTGCCTAAAATCATGGCATCCGTTATATCAGACACAAAAAACTCGTCAAAGCATATTACCCGCGCCTCTTTTGCTAGCTTGGCTGCTACTAACTTTAGCGGGTCTTGCGCGTTTTTGAGCTGCTTTAGTTCATCGTGCACACGGTACATAAAGCGGTGAAAGTGCACGCGCATTTTCTTCTCGAACGGCAAGCAGTCGTAGAAGGTATCGACTAAATAGGTTTTACCCCGCCCTACCCCGCCGTAAAAGTAAATGCCCTGAATGCCAGGCTTTGCGTGGCCTTTTCCAAACGCTGCTTTTAACTTTACCCGCCACGTCGTTTTCTTTTCAGGCTGGGTAAGTTCATCAAACAAACGTTGAAGTTCTTTTACTGCATTTTCTTGCGCCGCATCGTAATGAAAGTCAGACGACTGAAGATCTAACTGATATTTTTCCCATGGCGTCATCGCCGAAACCACTCCGTACAAAAGTCAATAGCGGCGCTTGCTGCACCGACCTGCTTGAATTTCTCAATTATGACCTTAATTTTAATGGAAATCACGGTAGAATCTCACATTGAAATTCGACATACACTGAATAAATGAAACTATGTATGCGCTTTTCGGGTTTGACCTTGCTATATTCAGCATATGGTCGAAAGCAGCTTTTAGATCGTAGAAGTTAAGGTCGGCTGCAAGATGTAGATTGATTCGGAGAATATAATGGAATTGTTAGTATCTCTTGCTTTGTTAGTAGTTGGGTTAATTATTGGCTTTTTCGCAGGTCGCTTTTTTCAACAAAAGCAGGGCGCAGGCAATACTGCACAGACTGAGAAGCAAGTTAAAGAGATCCTCGCACAGCAGGCGCAACACCACATTCATCAAACTCGTCAAAGCTTAGAAAGCATTGAAAGCCAGTGCGAAACGTTAAAGCAACAGATTGAAGAGTATGAATTGCTGCTTGAGCAAGGCAGCGATGATGACAGCAAAGTTCCTTTTTATGGGGAACAAGCAACCACGTATTTACGTAACAACCTGAAAGGGTCTGACAAATCGAGAGTTAAGCGTGTATCTGACACACAGCCAAGAGACTTCGCTAACTCGGGTTCTGGGCTGTTCGTCGGCGGATCTGATAAGAATACCGCAGAAAAACAGTAACATCGGGAACTTTATCACGACCTCGGACTCTTTTAGTGAAACCATGCTATGTCGCATATAACATGAAGGAGTGTAAGCGAACATGAAAATGTCTTTCCGCCATTGTCTATTGGCGTCTGCCGTTGTTGTAAGTTCATTGGGCTTTACTGCTAGCACACAGGCGGCGTTACCGTTCTTTTCTGATAAAAAAGATGAAGTGCCATCTTTAGCCCCCATGCTAGAAGAAGCTACCCCAGCGGTAGTCAGCATTGCGGTAGAAGGAACACAAACCTCTACGCAGCGTGTACCCGAGATGTTTCGCTACTTCTTTGGTGCCCCGCAAGAGCAGGTTCAAGAGCGTCCTTTCCGAGGTCTGGGTTCTGGTGTCATCATTGATGCTGACAAAGGTTACGTCGTTACCAACAATCACGTTGTTGATAACGCGGACGAAATCACGGTTAAATTAACAGACGGACGCGAGTTCAAAGCGAAAAAACTGGGCTCTGATGAGCAAAGTGATATCGCTTTGCTTAAGATTGAGCCGGATGATTTAAAAGCCTTGCCGCTAGCCGATTCTGACGTACTGCGTGTTGGTGACTTTGTGGTTGCTATTGGCAATCCATTCGGGCTTTCACAAACCGTTACCTCTGGTATTGTTAGTGCCTTAGGTCGCTCCGGTTTGAACATTGGTGGGTACGAGGACTTTATTCAAACTGACGCAGCAATTAACCGCGGCAACTCAGGTGGCGCACTTGTGAACCTTCACGGTGAACTGGTTGGCATCAACACCGCTATCTTTGGTCCTAACGGCGGCAATGTCGGTATTGGTTTTGCTATCCCTGCCAATATGATGAAGAGCTTAGTTGACCAAATTGCAGAGTTTGGTGAAGTACGCCGTGGCTTATTAGGCATTTTAGGTAGCGATATTGACGCGGGCCTTGCCGAAGCCATGAATGCCGAAGTAAATATTGGTGCGTTCGTGAGCGAAGTACAGCCTGACTCTGCTGCAGAGAAGGGCGGCCTTCAAGCAGGTGATATCATTACTGCGATTAACGGTCGAAAGCTTCACAGCTTCCAAGAACTACGTGCAAAAATTGCGAGTATGGGTGCTGGCGCAGAGGTTGAACTCACCGTTATGCGCAAAGGTAAGCAAATGAATGTGGACGTTGTATTGGATGACGCTACTGATACCACGGTAACCGCTGCCCAAATTCACCCAGCTCTTGAAGGTGCAACCTTGTCTAACGGCACTGACGATGCTGGTAATGCTGGTGTAGTGGTTTCTGATATTGAGCGTGGCGCGCCAGCAGCGCGAATTGGCCTTCAATCTGATGACGTTATAATTGGCGTTAACCGCGTGCGTACGTCTACGGTTGCAGAGTTCAGAAATGCACTTGACGAAGCAAAAGGCGTTATCGCCCTCAATGTAAAACGTGGAAACTCGACGCTATATTTAGTAATTAGGCAATAAAGTACGTAAGTTAGCCATACCTATTTGGCTATAGATACAAAACGGCGCGCCTTCGCGCCGTTTTTTTTGAAATAGATTAAAATACTAAGCGTTGCCCTCACGTTGCAGCATAATACCATTGCACAACAAACCGGCCTCAGTGACACAAAATTTGCGTTTCGTTACGGTAGTTTATTGAATAAAGTGATATCCTTTATATTACGAATGATAATTCAGAAACGTTGCGCTTTTAATTTGTGAAGTAGTGCCGCTATGACGGTACGTATAGAGTAAGTGCGATAGACAACAATAAGTGTGATTTGTGACTGGCCGCTTAATAATAAACTTCTTACTAAAATCTGTAATTCTTGGCGTAGCTGTTGCTGCACTGCTGTTGGTGTTTATCCCCGAGCTTCGCAATGGTAAAGGTCTTGCTCAGGGCTTCTTTAATACTCATTCAGTCAGCGCCAGCCGCGAGAGCTATTTCACCGCGTTAAGCAGCTCTGCACCTGCAGTAGTTAATATTTATAGCGTAAGTATTGAAAACGGCTCTGGTATTTTTAGAAATCAATCTCGTGGGCGCACTAACCTTGGCTCAGGCGTTATTATGACAGAGAATGGCTACTTGCTGACCTGTCACCACGTGGTTGCCGATGCGGACAGTATTTACGTAGCTGTGCAAGACGGCCGCATTTTGGAAGCGCAGATTGTCGGCACGGACCCTCTGACCGACCTAGCAGTATTGAAGGTAACCGCAGATAACCTGCATATTATTCCTCAAGTATCAGAACCTGATACCCATGTAGGTGATGTAGTTATGGCGATTGGTAACCCCTTCGACTTAGGCCAAACGGTTACCCAAGGTATTGTCAGTAGAGCGGGTCGTAATGGTCTTTCAAACTATGTTGATTTCATTCAAACCGATGCAGTTTTGAACCAAGGTAACTCTGGTGGCGCGCTGGTAGATAGCAACGGCATTTTGCTAGGCATTACCAATGCCAATTTCCAAGTATTAGATTCTAATAACCGCGCTCGCAGTGTAGATGGTATCAATTTCGCAGTACCTTATGAATTGGCCAAGCGCGTCATGGATGAAATTATTAGCAACGGGCGCGTTGTACGCGGCCAGCTAGGTTTTGTCGGCGGTGAAAATCGCAACCGGCCGGGTATTGATGTTCAAGCGGTAGGTAAAGGCAGCCCTGCCGATATTGCAGGTATTCGCCCTGGCGACATTATCGTTGCCATAGACGGCGTGCGTTTAGAAAGTGCTTCCAAAACCTTAGATATGATTGCAGAGACCGAGCCAGGTACTGAACTTGAGATTGAACTTAGTCGCGATGGTCGCTCCATAACTATTACAGCTACTGTTGGAGAGCTTCGCGCGGGCCAATAACTGTTATAGATATTCAGCGCCATGTAGGCAGATAGCAGTTGCTCAGCTGTGGTTTAACTCCACTGGTAATAGAGATAAATCAGGCACAAAAAAAGCGCCGTAATGAGCTGGCGCTTTTGTTTATGCTAAAAACTCACAAGATAACGTTACTCTTTAACTCGCTCTATGATGGCGCCTAAACCACCAAGTTTCTCTTCTATCGACTCATAACCACGGTCTAAGTGGTAAATCCGATTTACGTGAGTTTCACCTTCTGCAATAAGCCCAGCGATAACCAAGCTTGCTGATGCGCGAAGATCAGTAGCCATCACTGGCGCCCCTTTCAAGCTTGAACTACCTTTGGATACAGCTGAGTTTGCTTCTAGTGCGATTTCGGCGCCCATACGCTGTAGCTCTGGCACATGCATAAAGCGGTTCTCAAAAATAGTTTCTGTTATTACACCTGTACCTTCGGCAACACAGTTTAGAGTGACAAACTGGGCTTGCATATCAGTGGGGAATGCTGGGTGTGGTGCAGTCTTAACGCGAACAGCCTGCGGCTTACGCCCTTCCATATCCAGCTCAATCCAGTCTTCACCTACCGTGATTTTCGCGCCAGCTTGCTCTAACTTATCTAGCACAGCGTCTAACGTATCAGGGGCCGCATGAGTACAGCGAATTTTACCGCCAGTTACCGCCGCTGCGACTAAGAAAGTACCGGTTTCTATGCGATCAGGCAATACGGCATAATCGCAACCGTTTAAGGTTTCTACACCTTCAATGGTAATTTTATCGCTTCCTGCACCAGTGATTTTTGCGCCCATCTGGATAAGACAATTCGCCAAATCAACAATTTCAGGCTCGCGTGCCGCGTTTTCTAAAATAGTCGTGCCGTCTGCCAACGCTGCTGCCATCAGAAGGTTTTCGGTAGCGCCTACACTCACCATATCCATAAAGATACGAGCGCCTTTTAAACGACCGTCAACTTCAGCACGGATATAGCCTTCGTCTACTTCAATCTTTGCGCCCATCTTTTCAAGGCCAGTTAAATGAAGGTTCACTGGGCGTGCGCCTATCGCGCACCCCCCAGGCAGAGACACATTCGCTTTCCCCTGCTTAGCAAGCAATGGGCCTAACACCAAAATTGAAGCACGCATGGTACGCACTAGATCATAAGACGCGGTCACACTTTCAAGTGTACTTGCATCAATAACAATGTCGTTAGGCGCGGGTAACGCTACTTCTACGCCTAATTCACGCAAAAGCGCTGTAGTTGTGTTGATGTCACGAAGACGGGGGACGTTGGTATAACGACAAGGGGAATCGGTGAGCAAGCTAGTCATCAAAAGCGGCAGCGCCGCATTTTTAGCGCCGGAGATACGCACATTTCCGTTGAGCGCAGGGCTCTTTTTAATTACGAGTTTATCCACGTGCTGCGCCTATTATTGAGGAATATTAAACTGGCGCTCACGCTCCCAGTCTTTTACTGAAAACGTCTTGATGGTAATTGCATGCATGCTGCCGTCTGCAATTTTATCAGCTAAAGGCGCGTATACCGCTTGTTGGCGCTTTACACGACTCATTTCATTAAATGCATCACTTACCGCAATAATATTAAAATGCGAACCTTCGCCCTTCACGTGGACTTCGTGCAGGTCTAACGCATCTTTCAAGATCTTTTCAATTTCAGACAATTCCATAACTTACTTCTTTATTCGCTAACGGGTGTTTATTCTACGGGTAAAAAGCTATTTGCGTCGCTTATTTTCGCAAGCTTCTGTAGCTTCTCAGGCATTTTATAGAGGGTCATGCTAACACCATTTTGCTTTGCATCCCTAACAGCATTAATAAGCCACGCTAAACCGGCACTGTCTGCACGCTCTACATCACTCAAATCGATTTGACATCTTTTCTTAGTAATCAGAGCACTACGTTGGTTACCGTTTAAACTTTCCCAGAAATTTTTCGACAGCGTTTCACGGTCGAGATGACCGTGAACCACGATATTGCCTTTGTCGTTTACCTCAAAAAGGCTCACTCAGCCTCTCCTTCGACTTCAATTGGCTCACCCTGCTTAAGCTCTACTGGCTTGCCAATTTTATCGCGCATCAGCGCAATCACTGCATCGATGCCGTCTTGACGAAGTATTGATTCAAATTCGCTGCGCTTGCTGTTTAGCATGCTAATGCCTTCAGCCACCATGTCGTAGGCTTTCCATTCATTGGTTTTGCTGTCTTTACGAACTTTAAAGGCAATTTTAATTTCAGGACGGTTGGGGTCTTGAACAACCGCGCGAACCGTCACAGATTTCTTATCATCAAAAGAGGATTCAGGCTCAAAAATAACTTCTTGGTTGTCGTAGTAGCCCATAGCAACAGCATAGGTTGTTACCAAATACTGACGAAATACGCTGATATATTCACCCATTTTTTCTTGAGGAACCGACTTAAAATGCTTACCTAGCACCATAAAAGCCGCAAATTTGTAGTCAATGTGCGGCACCAACTCTTCTTCCATAATAGTGCGTAGCATTTCAGGGTCAGCTTTAATTTCAGCTTGATTCGCTTTAATTCGCTCAAATGTGCGGTTAGCCACATCCTGAACTAGCTCATAGGGGTTCTGCTCATTAACTTCTTGCGCATTGGCTATTCCTGCTACAGACATCATAAAGATGCCAATTGCTACCATAAACTTTTTCAAAATCACTCTCCTAACTTAAACTCTATTTAGCAGACCTGACAAACAAGCATTTAGTTTCATCAGGCCGCTGGAATTAATTGACGTCAACGTTATATACGTTCGGATTCTATGCAGCGATTAGTCTTCATCGCTGCCGCGGTTAAATAAGAATTGTCCAATAAGGTCTTCTAGCACCAAGGCTGACTTCGTATCTTGTAGGTAATCACCATTTTGAAGGTTAGCGACACCGTCAAAAGAAAACCCTGGTTGGAAACCAACATATTGCTCCCCCAATAAACCAGACGTCAGAATAGACACCGAGCTGGTTTCAGGGAAACCGTTGTATTCATTTAGGATTGACAGTTCAACCACTGGCGTAAAATCTTCTTGGTCTAGCGTAATTGATGACACACGGCCAACTGTTACTCCACCCACTTTCACCGCTGAGCGAGGCTTTAATCCGCCAATATTGTCGAACTTCGCATATAGGGTGTAGGTATCGCCTTCGGTGGCTACCGTTTGGTTTGCAACCTTTAGTGCCAATAATAACAAGGCACCAATCGTAAGCATGACAAACACACCAACCATTACTTCCGTTTTATACTTACTCATTCCAATCCCCTACTCGATACCAAACATAAGGGCGGTAAGCACGAAGTCCAGCCCTAATACTGCTAATGATGAATAGACCACCGTTTCGGTAGTCGCTTTGCTGATCCCTTCCGATGTTGGAATAGAATCGTAACCTTTAAATATGGCAATCCACGTCACAACCAAGGCAAATACAAGGCTTTTTATCACGCCGTTTATGACATCTTGGTTCCAATCAACGGTTGACTGCATGATTGACCAGTAGCTACCTGCATCAACACCCAACCAGTCTACGCCGACCAAATGGCCACCTAAAATACCAATTGCACTAAAAATAATGGCCAGCATAGGCATAGCAAACATTCCTGCCCAAAAGCGCGGAGCTACTATTCGCCTTAAGGGATCTACTGCCATCATTTCCAAGCTACTTAACTGCTCAGTGGCTTTCATAAGGCCAATCTCAGCAGTCAACGCTGACCCAGCACGTCCAGCAAACAGTAGAGCCGTAACCACCGGGCCGAGTTCTCGTAAAAGAGACAGTGCAACCATGGGACCTAAGCTCCCCTCTGCACCGTAATCGACTAAAATGGTATAGCCTTGAAGTGCCATTACCATACCAATAAACAGCCCCGACACCATGATGATGAGCAGTGACTGAACACCAACTACATAAAGTTGTTTGATAGTCAGTGGAATATTTTTTACTCGAGGGACAGCGACAAGTGCACCAAACAACATCAGCGCGGCTCTACCGATTGCGGTAACTTTCCCTATCGTTTTAGCACCTATTGATTGGAAGAACTTCATTTATCTGCCCCCAAAAAGCTTGTTTTCAAATCAGGGGCAGGGTAATGAAAGGGAACCGGACCGTCTGCTTTTCCTTTCAAGAACTGCTGAACTAATTCAGAGTCACTCTCTTTAATTTGTTGCGCTGTACCTTCACCAATAACCCGCTTATCCGCCAAAATGTAAATATAATCAGCGATGGTCAGCACTTCGGTTACATCGTGGGTTACTACTATGCTGGTGAGATTAAGCGCGTCATTCAGTTCACGAATAAGCTTCACCAACACGCCCATGGAAATGGGGTCTTGGCCGGCAAAGGGTTCGTCGTACATGATTAAATCTGGGTCTAGCGCTATCGCTCTTGCAAGTGCGGCTCTGCGCGCCATTCCACCAGACAGTTCGCTGGGCATTAACTTGGCAGCACCGCGCAATCCTACTGCCTGTAGCTTTAAAGCGACAATAGTTGCTATCAAGTCTTCTGATAGATCAGTATGTTCGCGAAGCGGAAACGCCACATTGTCGAACACACTCATATCGGTAAATAGCGCCCCACTTTGAAAAAGCATGCTCATTCTACGACGAGTTTCGTAGAGAGATTTTCTCGACATAGAGACAATTGAATCGCCGTCGAATTTAACGTCGCCTTCGTCTGGTGTTAACTGCCCGCCAATAAGGCGCAGCAGCGTGGTTTTACCTATTCCACTTGGCCCCATTACTGCAGTAATTTTGCCCTTAGGTACCTTCAATGAAATCCCATCATAAATGATACGATCAGCACGCTTAAAGGTTAGGTTATCTACTTCAACTAAATGATCCATAGTTACTAAAATGTCGACCCCTGACGCTGGATTGAGTTGGTTTTGAACGCCGCTATCAATCTACTTAGAAAATATTAAAAGTATATGAGCGATATGCATATTCAATTTCTATGCCTTCGCACACATAACCCATAAAGTTTACTGAACAGTTTACTTTTAAGAGCCAACAAATTCAAAAAAGTTTACTCTGCAGTGTAGTTTTTTATGCTTACAGGCTGGCTTGTCCAGCAGACACAACCTCTGGGCCGTGTTATTTGGTGCCATTGTACGCTTTTTCAAGACACTCGCCAAAGTCAAAAAGTTACAAGTTATGTTCGATTAAGACGAATTGTCCACGCTAAGACGAATGTTATCTCACGTTGAAGTGATATCTGTGCCTTAGCTAACTCTTACATGTAGTTCCAGTTCCCATCCTATTTCCCTAGGTATTAACTGAAACTGAACGCTTACTAGGAATACCTTCGAACTGCTGTAACGGGTTTGATAAGCGGAAATTAACGGCAATCAGTCTCTTTTTATGAAAATAAAGCAATGCGAGCATAGGCAAATGGCACTCTTTTTGCGACAATCTATCGAAATACTAACTATTACAGGTTGTTGTGCTTTTAAACATTGTCATTTTTCTGGTTGGGCTGATTGTCTTAAGTTGGAGTGCGGACCGTTTTGTTTATGGCGCTTCAGCGCTAGCAAAAAACATTGGCATCTCTCCTATGATGATCGGGCTTACGATTGTCGCTATGGGCTCATCGGCACCTGAGATTGTGGTATCTGCTATTGCCTCTGCCAATGGCAATATGAATACAGCCGTGGGTAACGCACTCGGTTCAAATATAACCAACATTGCGCTGGTGTTAGGTGTAACCGCTCTAGTAAAACCTTTGCTTGTTTCGTCAACAACGCTTAAACGTGAACTTCCAGCGCTTCTCATTATCTCGTTAATTGCTATTGGCTTTATGTTCGATGGCGAACTGAAATCTTACGAAGGGATAATTTTACTAGGCCTATTCATTTTTGTTTTGGCAATGATGGCTTGGTTATCACTTCAAGTAGACAAAGAAGACCCCCTAGTTGCTGAGACCGCAGATGAAATCCCTCAAGGCGTTTCTAACACCTCAGCGCTTATCTGGATTGGTGTTGGCCTTATCGTATTACCATTAAGTGCCCACTTTCTTGTCAATTCGGCAGTAGAAATTGCCAGATACATGGGTATATCAGACTTAGTTATCGGGTTGACCATTATTGCGTTTGGCACAAGCCTGCCAGAGCTTGCAGCAAGTGTAGCAGGCGTGCTAAAAGGCGAAGACGATTTAGCTCTGGGTAATATCATCGGTTCTAACATTTTCAACCTACTTGCCGTACTTGGTATGCCTGGATTAATTGCCCCAGGCCTTCTCGACCCGGATGTTTATAATCGAGATATGTACGTTATGCTCGGCTTAACTTTGTTATTGTTTTTGTTCAGCTTCGATTTAATTGGCAAGCGTACAATTTCAAGAACAAATGGATTTATACTTCTGGCTTGCTTTATCGGCTATCAATTCTGGCTGTTCGGATAACCATGAATACAAAAACTCAGATGCACTATATCGAATCGGCAAAGCGTGTTATCGACATCGAAATGCAGGCTATTGCCAATCTTGCAGAACGCTTAAATGATGATTTTATCACCGCATGTAACATTCTTTTTTCATGCAAAGGTAAAGTGGTCGTTAGCGGTATGGGAAAATCTGGGCACATTGGAAATAAAATTGCCGCTACGCTAGCCAGTACAGGAACTCCTGCTTTTTTCATGCATCCAGGCGAAGCCAATCACGGCGACTTAGGCATGCTGAGTAAAGGAGACGTCTTATTAGCTATCTCTAATTCTGGTGAAACTAACGAGTTAGTTAATCTTTTGCCTGTCGTTAAGCGTTTGGGGATACACGTTGTGGCCATGACAAATAGTGCATCCAGTTCGTTGGGTCAGCACGCAGATGTCGTACTTGATATTAGCGTCGAAAAAGAAGCCTGTTCACTAGGTCTTGCCCCTACGTCAAGCACAACAGCCACTTTGGTTATGGGCGACGCCCTTGCGGTGGCGTTACTCGACCAAAAAGGCTTTACGTCAGATGATTTTGCGCTGTCGCACCCCGGCGGTAGTTTGGGCAGAAAACTGTTGCTTAAAGTGAGTGATATCATGCTAAGTGGCAGCGATATCCCACTAGTAACTTTAAATGCATCTGTTGCTGACGCGCTTTTGGAAATATCTAAAAAGGGCCTAGGCATGACTGGTGTTATCGCACCCGATGGTTCGTTAACGGGCGTGTTTACTGATGGTGATTTACGCCGAATCCTCGACGCCCGTATAGATGTACACAGTGCGACAGTAGAAGATGTGATGACCAAAGGCGGCAAAACAACCACAGCAGATCAGCTAGCTGTAGAAGCCCTAAATCTAATGGAAACCCATAAGATAAGCGCATTAATGGTTACCGATGAAAAGCGCAACCCTGTCGGAGCCTTCAATATGCACATGCTTCTGAAAGCAGGAGTACTCTAAATGACGACAACCTTATATACCGATCTAGACCAAGGGCTTTTTGAAAAGCTAGCGCATATTAAGCTACTGGTGTGTGATGTAGATGGCGTGTTTTCTGACGGTCGCATTTACTTAGGCAATGAGGGTGAAGAACTTAAAGCCTTTCACACACGCGACGGATATGGTGTAAAAGCGCTAGTAAGCAATGGTGTGAATGTCGCAGTTATCACTGGGCGACGCTCAGCAATAGTAAAAAATAGAATGAAAGCGCTAAACGTAGCACACATTATTCAGGGTGAAGAAAACAAAGCAGACGCGCTCGGCGAGTTAATGAAAAGCCTTGGGTTGAACTCAAGCGAAGTTGCCGCCGTAGGAGACGATATGCCTGACACAGGTATGTATGAGCATGTTGCAGTGAAAATTGCGGTTGCAGATGCTCACCCTTTTGTTGCAAAACAAGCGAACTGGATCACTACACTTCCAGGTGGGTTCGGTGCGGTGAGAGAAATATCAGACACTATTTTGCAAGCCAAAGGGGTAGCAAACGAGATTTTTGGAGCGAGTGTATGAGCCTATTTGGCTTCAATCGCTTAGGTTTAAGTATATCGGCGCTATTTATCTTAGCGCTTTTGATGTACATCCCTACGTGGATGGAAGAGCAGCCTGAAACTCAAGGCAGTAGCGAAAATGACGCATTGAAGCCAGCATATAAGGCTAAAAACCTAACGACTACGTTGTACAATCAAGACGGTGAGTTGAACCACAAAGTCTTTGCAGAGTCGATGGAACACTACGACCAGTTGGGTTTTGTTTTATTTCAACAGCCAAAGTATACATTGTATACGGAAAACGCTTCATCACCCTGGGTTGTAACAGCACAAGAGGGAACGCTTTATAACAATGAACTAATCCAACTTGAAAATAGCGTTGTTATTGAAAATCAAACCAGCGATGATTTTGTCAAAAGTTTATCAACCGAATACATACAGATAAATTTAGAAACGAAACAAATGACATCTGATCAACCCGTTGAGATACTGGGTACACAATACCTTATTTTAAGTAATGGGTTTAACGCGAACTTACGCACACAAGAATACGAGCTTTTAGATCATGTACAAACGACTTATTCCCCTAGCAACTAGTTTTATGCTTGCCATCGCTAGTGGTGCGGTGCTTGCCAGTGAAGACGATTTTTCACAACCCATTAAGATAGGGTCAAACACCCAGTTTATTGATGGTAAAAACAAAACAGCGCTGTACAAGGAAGATGTACTTATTACCCAAGGTTCACTCCTAATCGAAGCTGATGAGGTAGAAGTTATAGCTACAGATGGCAGCGGCCGTGAAATATTCATCGCCCGAGGGAACCCTGCAAGCTATTCTCAATCACTAGAAGACGGCACACCGGTATCAGCAAAAGCCAATGAAATTCGTTATGAAGTAGTCAATCGCACCATTTCTTTGGCGGGCAACGCTGAGCTACAGCAAGATACCAGTAAGGTGCAAGGTGATAAGATTACATTTGATATGATTACTGAACAATTGCTTGCAACGGGTGGCTCCGGTGAAGATGGTGAAGGTCGTGTAACCACAGTGTTTACTCCTGACACCATTCGAAAAACATCGTCTAAGAAAGATAATGAGGACAATGAATAGCAATGGCAACTTTGAGCGCTAAAAACCTTGCTAAATCGTACAAATCGCGACAGGTAGTGCGCGACGTAAGTCTTTCAGTGTCTACTGGTCAAATTGTCGGTCTTCTTGGCCCCAACGGCGCTGGTAAGACTACTACTTTTTACATGATTGTCGGTTTGGTCAACTTAGACAAAGGTAAGATCGAAATTGATGACAATGAGCTTACTCATCAGCCAATGCATGAGCGTGCACGCCGTGGTATAGGTTATCTCCCGCAAGAGGCATCGATTTTTAGAAAGCTAACGGTACATGAAAATATCATGGCCATTTTGCAGACCCGTAAAGATTTAAATTCACAACAACAAGAAGAAGAAGCAGACGCCCTACTTGATGAATTTAATATCAACCATATACGTAATAGTACCGGGATGAGTTTGTCAGGGGGAGAACGGCGCCGCGTTGAAATTGCCCGCGCTCTGGCAGCAAAACCACAATTTATTTTGTTAGACGAACCATTTGCCGGTGTTGATCCAATATCAGTTAATGATATAAAGAAGATAATACAGCATCTGCGAGATAGGGGTATTGGTATCCTTATCACGGACCATAACGTACGTGAAACATTGGATGTTTGTGAAAAAGCGTACATTGTGAGTCATGGCGAGCTTATTGCGCAAGGAACTGCGGAACAGGTTTTAAGTAATCAAAAAGTAAGGGACGTATACCTAGGCGAACAATTCAGGCTATAGTTAGTGTAACCTAATTGTCATTTTTCAGTTTCGCTCTGGTATATTTAATTTAGAGCATTTAAATAAGACGTAGATGAAACCATCTTTACAGCTAAAATTTAGCCAACAACTTACAATGACACCTCAGCTTCAGCAGGCTATTAAACTGCTGCAGCTTTCTACACTTGATCTCCAGCAAGAGATACAAGAAGCCCTCGATTCAAATCCGCTTTTAGAAGTGGAAGAAGGTAACGACGAGCCGCAGGTAGAAAAGAATAATGTCGATAGTGACGATAGCGCGGCTGAAGCTACAGCTTCAGCATCAAGCGATACGCTAGAAGCAGGAGATGCACTGGAGAAAAATGATCTTCCCGATGAGCTACCTATCGACAGTACCTGGGATGAGTATTATTCGGCTTCTTCCGCGCCAGCACCTGGTCCTTCTAATGATGATGAACAAATCTTCCAAGGTGAGACCACAGAAGACATCCAAGAACATCTTCTTTGGCAAATGCGCCTCACTCACTTTTCAGATAATGACCGCGCCATCGCTACAGCAATCATCGATTCAATTGACGAATCAGGCTATTTAACCGTTACTCTTGACGATATCTTAGAAGCGGTCAACGACGATGATCTAGAAGAGCCTATCGAAATGGACGAAATAGAGTGCGTGCTCAAACGCATTCAGATGTTCGACCCCATTGGTTCAGGTTCTCGTACACCTCAAGAGTGTCTTATGGTGCAGTTGCGTCAGTTTTCAGACGATACGCCTTGGCTTACAGAGGCGAAGCAACTTATCGAAGAATATTCAGACTTACTGAGTAGTAAAGACTACCGCACGCTAATGCGTAAGAGCCGATTGAAAGAAGATCAGCTGCGCGAAGCAATGCGTTTACTCCAAACCTTGAATCCTCGCCCAGGTAGTGCTTTAGTTACTAAAGAGCCTGAGTACGTTATTCCTGATGTCTCAGTAACCAAGAAAAATGGCCGTTGGGTGGTTGAGCTGAACCCTGACAGTTTGCCTAAGTTAAGTGTAAACCAGCAATACGCTGCCATGAGTCGCCGTGCCAAAAACAGTAGTGACTCGCAATTCATCCGCTCACACATGCAAGAGGCCAAGTGGTTCATTAAGAGCCTTGAATCTCGCAACGATACTTTGATGAAGGTTGCAAATTGCATTGTGCAGCAGCAAATGGGCTTTTTTGAGCACGGCCCGGAAATGATGAAACCAATGGTGCTAAATGATGTCGCAGAAATGGTAGATATGCACGAGTCGACTATTTCGCGCGTGACAACGCAGAAGTATATGCATACGCCCCGTGGCATCTTTGAATTGAAGTATTTCTTCTCAAGCCACGTAGCAACCGAGTCCGGTGGTGAGTGTTCATCTACAGCGATTCGTGCATTGATCAAGAAGTTAGTGGCTGCGGAAAACCCTAGTAAGCCGCTAAGTGATAGCAAGATTGCTTCATTGTTGGCCGAGCAAGGCATAAAAGTCGCTAGGCGAACAATAGCAAAATACCGGGAATCGTTATCGATCCCGCCGTCGAACCAACGCAAAAGCCTTATTTAAACGGGCTTAATAATATAAGGAAGACGAAATATGCAAATCAACCTTACTGGTCATCATGTCGAAATCACCGACTCTTTGCGTAATTATGTCGATACGAAGTTCAGCAAACTTGAACGTCACTTTGATCACATTTCTAATGTGCATGTCATCCTGAACGTTGAAAAATTAAATCAAAAAGCCGAAGCGACCGTTCATTTAAGTGGCGCTGAAGTATTCGCATCCTCAGAAAATACCGACATGTATGCGGCGATTGACAGCATGGTTGATAAACTCGACCGGCAGGTAATCAAGCATAAGGAAAAACTGAAAAAACATTAGTAGTTAATTGAGCATGGATATACAAGCCATCGTAAGTCTGGACCGCACCGAGTGTGCGGTTCAGTGTAATAGTAAAAAGCGAATTCTTGAGATCATCGCTGATATCGCTGCCAAGCAAAACGAGAACATTGATCAGGCAACGGTACTCAACAGTTTGATGGCTCGAGAGCGTATGGGTAGTACAGGCATTGGCAATGGTATCGCCCTGCCCCATGGACGCCTGCCGGGCCTTGAGAAAGTGATTGCCATTGTTGTAACCAGCACGCCAGCAATTGACTTCGATGCCCTTGACGAGAAACCCGTAGACATCTTTTTTGCGCTACTCGTTCCCGAGGAACAAACCGAAGGACACCTTCAAACGCTGGCCACCGTGGCTGGTAAACTAAGCGACAAAGAAACGATTAAAGCAATACGTCGCGCAACGACAAGTGACGATATTCTATCTGCAATAAGTTAAACATTAAGCGCCTATTAACCGTTTAGTAGGTGCCTAATTCAACAACGCGTATGTGATAAAACCAGAGTATTAGGGAGAAAGTAGGTGAAGCTGATAATAATCAGTGGTCGTTCGGGGTCTGGTAAGTCTGTCGCACTTCGCGCATTGGAAGATTTAGGTTATTACTGTGTTGATAATATCCCGGTAAACTTACTTCCCACCTTAACCCATACAGTTGTTGACGAGTACGATCAGGTCGCGGTAAGTATCGATGTGAGAAACCTACCTAAAAATCCTGACGATTTGGTCGAAATTCTAGACTACCTGCCTTCTTCGTGGTCGATGACCATTGTTTACATTGACGCGAGCGATGATGTTCTGGTTAAGCGTTTTAGCGAAACACGTCGTCTTCACCCTCTCGCCAAGCTTAATAAATCGCTTTCAGAAGCCATTAAAGCCGAGTCTGCCCTACTTGCTCCTATTGCTGAACGCGCAGATTTATATTTAGACACAGATAAGCTTACCATTCACCAACTGGCAGAGTTAATTCGAGAGCGTATTTTGGGTAAGAAAAGCTCACGCCTTGTGCTTGTGTTTGAGTCGTTTGGCTTTAAGCACGGTATTCCTAAAGATGCGGATTACGTTTTTGATGCCCGCTTTTTACCTAACCCCCATTGGGAGCCCGACCTTAAACATCTGACCGGATTAGACGCACCAGTAGAAGTATTTTTGGGGTCGCAGCCTGTAGTGACCAAGTTCATTTGGCAAATTCAGAATTTAATAACGACATGGCTGCCTCATTTAGAACGCAATAATAGAAGTTACGTAACCGTAGCGATTGGCTGCACTGGTGGCCAACACCGCTCTGTCTACATTGCCCAAACCTTGTCAAAAACCTTCAGCGAAATACATCCTGATGTTCAAATTCGTCACAGAGAGTTGAACCAGTAATGACTATTCAAAAAACGCTTACCATCGTCAATAAACTAGGCTTACACGCGAGAGCAGCCACGCAATTGGTTCAGCTTGCTAATCAGTTTGATGCCAAAATCATTTTAAAAAAAGGCGATAAAGAAGCCGATGCAAGCAGCGTCTTAGGCTTGATGATGCTGGAAAGTCACCAAGGCGAACAGGTAGATGTTATTGTCGATGGTGATGGCGCGGTCGATGCACTTGCTGCCATAGAAGAGCTTATTGAGGGCAGATTTAACGAAGACGAATAGTCTCAACCCGAATATTCCTTGATGAATTAATCAACAGCTAGCTTAGTAATTCCAAATTCTTGCGTAAAAGCCACGCAATTATCATGACAGACTCAATATAATTGCGATATTCTACGCACACTTAGGCTACACAGCCTTTATTTTCCATATCAGCTTAGTAGGAATAACGCCTTATGGCAGAAGCGCTTGTTTCTAAATACGTACAAACCCAATTACGCGCACTTAACGCAGCGTTGATAAACGGTCAATTTGTATCTGTACGTAAGCTTCTGCTTGAACTTCCCCCTTCAGACGTTGCTCATATTCTCGAGTCTAGCCCTAGCAGGACCCGTGATGAGTTATGGGAGCTGATTGATAGCGACTTTCACGGTGATATTTTAGAAGAGCTATCTGATGATGTTCGAAACGGTATTATCACAAAGATGCTCCCCGCCAATGTGGTTGATGCACTTGAAGAAATGGATACCGATGACTTGGCAGAAACGCTGAGTAGCCTTCCTGAACCTGTATTGGCAGACATTCTTGATTCAATGGATGCACAAGACCGCGTACGTGCAGAGCAAGCGCTGTCTTACGGTGAAGAAACCGCTGGTTTCATCATGAACACCGACACCATCACCCTGCGACCAGATGTAACCATTGACGTGGTTTTGCGCTATATCCGTTTAAAAGGCGAGCTGCCAGAGAATACAGATACGTTTTACGTAGTAAATCGAACTGATAACCTTGTTGGTATTGTGCCAGTTACCCGTTTACTCACCGCAGATACCGACGATAAAGTGTCTGACGTTATGGACGAGGAATCTGAAGCGATTCCTGTGAATATGCCAGACGATGAAGTGGCAAGCCTGTTCGAGCGATACAATTGGCTTTCAGCACCTGTTGTAGATGAAAACCATCGCTTAGTGGGCCGAATTACCATTGATGACGTGGTTGATATTATTCGTGAGGACGCCGAGCACTCAATGATGAGTATGGCGGGTCTTGATGATGATGAAGATACCTTTGCACCGGTTATGCAAAGTACTAAACGCCGCTCCGTGTGGCTGGCAGTTAATTTAGTGACAGCGCTAATGGCAGCAATGGTGAGTGACTTGTTCGAAGCCACGCTAAGCCAGCTTGCCGTACTAGCTATATTGAATACCATCGTACCGAGCATGGGCGGCGTGGCTGGTAACCAAACGCTGACCCTTGTTATTCGCGGTATGGCGCTCGGTCATGTAAATGCCAGTAACTCGCGCTGGCTTATCAGTAAAGAGATATCCATCGGCTTTCTAAACGGTGCAATTTGGGCAGTGCTTATTGCTTCTGTCATTGCCCTATGGAAACAAGACTACATGCTAGGTGTTATAATTGCGTTTGCCATGATGGTAAACATGATTGCGGCTGCGCTTGCAGGTGCAACCTTACCTATGATTATGAAGCGTCTTAAGATAGACCCTGCCCTAGCTGGAAGCGTTATCTTAACTACGATAACTGATGTGGTAGGTATTTTTGCATTCTTAGGTACGGCAACGCTGTTTTTAATTTAAGTCGGTAAAGATTTCTCTGTTCCTAGGGCTCAAGTAATTTTTTAAACTATATCGTTCAGGCGCTTAACGCCCTAGCTGTATACCCATTAATATTCAGTTTGTATCCGACACCCCATACGGTTTGTACCAGCTGCCCACCATTTTCAATACTGTTAACCTTGTCAAGTTTAGAGCGAAGACGATTAATATGTGTGTTTACCGTATGCTCATAACCTTCATGGTTATATCCCCAAACCTCGCTAAGTAGCTGATTGCGGGAAAACACCTGGTTGGGGTGACGACAGAAATAATTCAACAAAGTGAATTCACGTGCCGTTAATGCCAGTATTTGACCATTGATCGTCACGCTGTGATAACGCTGATCTACCCTAAGCGGGCCAATTTCGATGAGTTCTTCGCTACCATCGTTAGTTCTCAAGGTTTCTTGGTTGGGCATACTTCTTCGCATATGGGAGCGAATTCGTGCTGAAAACATACGCTCGTTAAACGTTCCAGAAAGGTAGTCATCGACACCTGCTTCATAGTAGTTAGCTTCATCTACTGTATCGTCAGTCGTATCAGTTCTCGGCATATCGCTTTCCACGGCCACCACCCAGCTCTCTGGGTTAGCTTCTACTAAACGTCTAATACGCTTTAGGCACATAGTATTACTGTGCGATTCGACAATAATAAGTGAATACTGCTGCGCCCTAAGCAACGACTCTGCTGATTGAAAATTAGAGACTGCGTCGTAAAGAAAGCTATGCTTACTTAAGCTTTGCGATATATTGTGTTGAAACTTATTTCCAGTGTAGATGATAAGGATCATATCTCGCTCCTAATTCGCCAATAAAAAACAAGACCCGACCCTTCGTGTTTTTATTTCACATTGATAACAATTTTTTGACTCACAAATAAGCACTCAAAATTTCTAACAATATTGTTATTTATCGATATAAATCTGTGTGTTTTTTGTGATAGTTCTGTGATGAATTAAAAATTTTACTGCCCTAAATTTTATGCGATTTAAGCCATAAACAAGGACAATAAGATGAAATTCAATAAACTTGCTAGCGCTACCCTACTGTCGCTCGCAACAATTTCAGTAAGCCAAGCAGTAACATTAGATGTTGAAATTACTAACCTAACCCAAGCGCAAAGCTTTACGCCACGCCTAGTTATTGCGCACGATGACACCGTTGACGCTTTTGAAGTCGGACAGCCAGCGTCATCGGCATTAGCGTGGCTTGCTGAAGCGGGTGTTATTGACGATGAACAAAACGCTGATTCAAGCGGCGCAAATTTTGAGGCGTTATTGGGTCCTGTCGATACAGACAATGGCTCGAACACATGGCATCGTTTTGGCGGCCTCGTAGCCCCGAAAGCTACGTTAAGCTACGAATTCGATACTATGGACAAGCCTTATCTTTCGCTACTTTCAATGCTAATACCTACTAACGATGCCTTTGTTGGTATGGACAGTATTGAAATCCCTACAGAGCCTGGCACCTATACGTATTATCTAAATGCGTACGATGCCGGCACTGAGTTAAACGATGAACTAAATAGTGCTCGTACTGACGTTGTTGAAGCTGGCACTGGAAATGCGCTGGGGGGATATGGCGTGCCTGGTGTTGCCGGTGGTGGAGCACCTACTCGTATCGTTGACTTAGGTACGGGTGGCACGGGTGTGGGTGCACAAATCGTTAATGGCGAAATTGAAGATGGTGAAGATGGCCCAGTACACATTCACCGCAATGCGCTTGGCGACACTGATAGCGTTGCTGGTGCCAGTGATCTGGACTCTACCGTACACCGTTGGTTAAACCCCGTTGCACGTGTTGTTATAACTGTTCCTGCATCTTGAGGAGCCATTACAATGACTAATCCAATAGTAAAACTCAGTACGTTATTAATGCTATCAGCTCTTTTAGCGGCGTGCGGCGACGATGGTGATACAGGCCCTCAAGGACCCGCTGGTCCTCAAGGTGAAGCTGGAGTCGACGGTCAAGATGGTGCCGATGGCGCAGACGGGCAAGATGGTTCTAACGGCCAAGATGGTATCAATGGTAATTCAGCGGTTTATACCGTACAAATTACCAACTTAACCTACTCCCAGCCCTTTGCACCTGCCGCCGTCATATTGCATGAGTCAGGCTTCCATTCATTTAGTGAGGGCGAGCCAGCCAGCATGGGCATTGAAATTATGGCTGAGGGCGGTGACCCGTCTATGGTCATTACTGAAGCAATGGGCTCCACGGAATTTTTAGATGCGCAAAACTCTGGGGGCATATTGGGCCCTCGTTCAATGGGCACAGAACTAACTCTTGTGGTTCCAGAACTCGATGCTGACGACCTACGTCTTACGGTAACAACCATGTTGGTTAACACCAACGATGCATTTACCGGCTTAAATGCAGCTAACGTAAGTAATATGGCAGTGGGTGATGCGAAAACTTTCATGACAGTGACCTGGGACGCCGGTACAGAGGCTAATACAGAAACAGCAGCCACAATGCCGGGCCCTGCCGCAGGAGCAGCAGGTGGTGGTGGTGGAGAGGCAGCGGGTTATGATGTAGTGAGGGACGACCTTGCCGATGCAGTAAGGCTCCATCAAGGTGTGGTAACCAGTGCAAACGTAAATGACCCAAGCCGTGAAGGTTTGTCAACGTCCGTACTAACGGAAGCCCATCGCTTTGATTTTCCGACAAGTCGTGTTGTGATAACGCGAACCCGTTAACTGGTAAACGGCAGTGCCACGTTAAAGCACCCTATTACTCAGCTAATGGGGTGTTTTTACTTTTGTAGGGGAACCAGAGATGAAGCTTAACTGGAATAAGAAAGATTAGCGCTGGCTTTGCTGAGTAGATAAACTTCACAAAACCAGGCTAATACATTATTTGATAAGCTAGTTAATGAGCTATTTTATAACCTTGAGGGTAGGCTTACCCTTTTTAGGTGGTACAGGTGCGTCTTTCACGTCGCTTGCATCAGCATCTTCCAGCGACGTTGGGCCGCTAGGTTGAGAAGCATCTTCAGATGTTTCTGGGCGCTCTTGCTGCGCACGAGCCATATCTTCTTCAGTGGCGAATACAGTCCCTGCACCATTTTCTCTTGCGTAAATAGCCATTACCGCTTCACAAGGCATGCTTAATCTTCTAGGTTGCCCAGAGAAGCGCGCTTGGAACGATAAGCCATCTAAATCGAGAGAAAAGTTAACACACGCACTTGGCGATACGTTTAAGACAATTTGACCATCTTTCACGAACTCCTGAGGTACTTCAACCAACTCGTTAGTTGCATCCACCACAATGTACGGCGTTAAGTCGTTATCAACAATCCACTCATAAAAAGCCCTAAGCAAATAGGGCTGGTTTGACGTCATAGATGTCATAGCGGGTTGTGGATCTCACGCTCTTGGTCAGTCAAAGACGCTTTAAATGAGCTGCGAGAGAAAATACGGTTCATGTAAGCGTTAATTTCTTTGCTGCCAGCACCGTTTAGTTCGATACCTAGTGCAGGTAAACGCCATAATAGCGGAGCAAGGTAGCAATCAACTAGGCTGAATTCTTCGCTCATAAAGTAAGGCATTTCACCAAATACAGGCGCAAGTGATAACAAGGCTTCACGTAGCTCGTTACGTGCCGCTTCTACGTCACCTTCGCCACGGAAAATACGCGCGGCAAGCGAGTACCAGTCTTGCTCGATGCGATGCATCATAAGGCGGCTTTGACCACGTGATACTGGATAAACCGGCATAAGTGGTGGATGAGGGAAACGCTCATCAAGGTATTCCATGATGATATGCGACTTGTAAAGTACAAGCTCGCGATCAACTAGAGTTGGAACAGTACCGTAAGGGTTAAGCTCCAACAGATCTTCAGACAAGTTGCTAGGATCTGTGTAGCTGATTTCAACACCCACACCTTTTTCTGCCAACACAATACGCACCTGGTGGCTATAAATATCAATTGTGTCAGAGAACAACGTCATAATAGAACGTTTATTCGCGGCTACGGCCATTCAATTTCCTCCGTCGAGAAACAAGTTTACGCTTACAAACGGTAAGCTTATTACGTTAACTCGTGCTACCTGAACACTCTATACATAAGGGTTTTCAGGTAGCACGAGTAAATACCAAAAAAGGGGGCGAGAAGCCCCCTTTTCATATTATACATAAATCTGTGCGATTAGTGCACTTCTCGCCAGTATTCTTTCTTCAGTAAGTAAACAAATACAAACAATACTGCGATAAAGATAAGTACCCACTTACCGATTTTGTGAGATTCAAGTTTTGAAGGCTCACCCGTGTACTCTAGGAAGTTCACGATATCGGCAACAGCTTGGTCGTACTCGTCAGGAGACATTGCGCCAGTACCATCTGACTTAATGCCTACATAACGCTTAACCATCTCACCATCAACCATTTGCTCTTCATAAGTACGCGTTGGCGTGCCTTGAAGTGGTTGAAGTACGTGTGGCATACCCACTTCTGGGAATACTGTGTTGTTCACACCAAACGGGCGGCTTTCGTCTACATAGAAAGAACGCAAGTAAGTGTAAATCCAGTCTTCACCACGAACACGCGCCACTAGGGTTAGATCTGGTGGAGCAGCACCAAACCAGCCAGCAGCAGCTTCTTCAGGCATTGCACGAGTGATATAGTCAGATACTTTTTCACCCGTAAACTGCAGGTACTCTTGGCCTAGTTCGTCCGGAATACCCAAATCTTGGAATGAACGCTGATATCGCTGGTACTTCATTGAGTGACAGCCTAAGCAGTAGTTCATGAACAATTGTGCACCACGTTGTAAAGACGCCTTATCGGTTAAATCGATAGGCGCTTTATCTAGGTGTACGTTCCCGCCTGCCGCAAGCGCTACGCCAGGTAGGAAGAAGGCTAAAAAGCACATCATTTTTTTCATTTAGAAATCCTCTCTGGCACAGGTTTAGTGTTTTCGTTTTTGCTGTACAAGAACAATGCAATGAAGAAACCGAAGTACATTACTGTAGCAACTTGCGACGCAATGATTTTCCAGTTTTCTTGTGGCGTACCACCTAGGTAACCCAGGAAGACAAACACAATTGCGAACACAATAAGGTTTACTTTGTGTAGACCACAGCGATAGCGCCATGACTTAACGCGACCACGGTCTAACCAAGGCAGAGCGAATAGCGCAGCAATTGCACCGAACATAGCTAGTACACCGAACAGCTTATCAGGTACCGCTTTCAAAATTGCGTAGAACGGCGTGAAGTACCAGACAGGGAAGATGTGCTCAGGTGTTTTCAACGGGTTAGCAATTTCAAAGTTAGGGTGCTCTAGGAATTTACCGCCCATTTCAGGGGCAAAGAACAACACATAAGTAAATAGTGCTAAGAATATGCAGAATGCCACAAGGTCTTTAAGTACGATGTGTGGGAAGAACGGCAATACGTCATCAGCAATGTCGTACTTGCTTGTATAGTATTCATGAATTTCATATTTAGTCTTTTCAGACTCAGGTAGTGAACCTTTCTTGTGCTTAATTGCAATACCATCAGGGTTGTTAGAACCCACTTCGTGAAGTGCAATAATGTGAAGGAACACAAGAATAACGATAACCAACGGCAACGCAATAACGTGTAATGCGAAGAAGCGGTTTAGTGTTGCGCCAGAGATAACGTAGTCACCCTGTAGCCAGATTACCAAGTCAGGACCAACAACAGGGATAGCACCAAATAGCGATACGATTACCTGTGCACCCCAGTAAGACATCTGTCCCCAAGGTAGTACATAACCCATGAAAGCTTCTGCCATAAGTGCTAGGTAAATAAACATACCAAACACCCATAAAAGCTCACGAGGCTTCTGATAAGAACCGTAAATCATGCCGCGGAACATGTGTAGATATACCACAATAAAGAACGCCGATGCGCCAGTACTGTGCATGTAACGGATTATCCAACCGTAGTCGATCTCACGCATGATGTATTCAACAGAGGCAAACGCGCCTTCTGAAGATGGAACGAAGTTCATGGTCAACCAAATACCAGTAACAATTTGGTTTACCAAAACAATAGTGGCTAGAAAACCGAACACGTACCAAAAGTTCATGTTCTTTGGAGCAGGATATTGAAGGGCGTGCATATTCGCAACGCGCATCATTGGGATGCGTTCTTCAATCCAACCTAGGAAAGCATTCATAATAATTAAGCCTCCGCTTCTGAACCGATGATGATGTTATTGTCATCAACGAATTGATATGGCGGTACAACCAAGTTCAGTGGTGCAGGTACATTTTGGAATACACGTCCAGCCATGTCGAATTTTGAACCGTGGCAAGGGCAGAAGAAACCGTCTGGTACACCTTCAACCACTTCTTCGAAAGCGCCGTCTTTAAGGTGCTGTGGAGAGCAACCTAAGTGCGTACAAATACCCACTAGAATTAGGTATTCTTCTTTCATCGAACGGAAACGGTTTTGAGCAAAAGTAGGTTGCTGCTCAGCTTCAGAGTTAGGATCTTTCAGCTTATCTTCGTGTGTGCCAAGTTCTTCAAGAATCTCTGGCGTACGACGTACAATCCATACAGGCTTGCTTCGCCACATTACACGTACTAATTGTCCAGGCTCAATCCCGCTGATATCTACTTCAACGTCAGCACCGGCGGCTTTCGCTTTGGCGCTTGGATTCCAGGACGCAATAAAAGGCACAGCAGCACCAACGACACCTACACCACCAACTACCGACGTGGCAACGGTCAAGAACCGACGACGAGTGTTGTTTTCTGGCTGGTTTTCATTGTGTGCAGACTCTGTTGCATCTACAGATACATTGCTCATCCACATTTCTCCAGGTTTGGATAATTATGATGTGTAACCCAAGCTTATACTGGTTTTATCACGCTTGCGTCATACATCATATGGCTTGTCATGACAGCAACGTAACAGCAAAAATTTACTGGTTTACGAGGTCACGAAAGTTTTCAAAATTTTCGACCGCAAATGATAAAAGAAAAGCCCTTATAAACACAAGGTTTTACTGATATTTAAGCGATAATTTAATTCAATTAGTGTGTTTAGGTTTAGTGAGAGAAAAGCCTAAAATCAAGGTTTTGAAGAATATTTGGCGATATAGCACGCACAAATTAAACCTTTGTTATGAAATAAACGGCAAGATAGGCTTCAGCCCACTTTGGAAATCGACGCTCTATAATGGATTTTAAGCAATAAAAAACCCGGCAGAAGCCGGGTTTTTGCAATACAAAAAACGTAAAAATTAACGCTTTGAGAATTGTGGACGCTTACGCGCTTTGTGTAGACCAACTTTCTTACGTTCAACGCGACGTGCGTCACGAGTAACGAAGCCAGCTTTACGAAGTGCTGGACGTAGTGCTTCATCATACTCCATAAGAGCACGAGTAAGACCGTGACGGATTGCACCCGCTTGACCGTTAGAACCACCACCTTTAACAGTGATGTATACGTCAAACTTCTCAGTCATTTCAACAAGTTCAAGTGGCTGACGAACAACCATGCACTCTGTTTCACGACCAAAGTACTCGTCAAGAGCGCGTTGGTTTACTTTAATGCTACCTGTGCCTGGACGTAGGAACACACGAGCAGTAGAACTTTTGCGGCGGCCTGTGCCGTAGTATTGAGTATCTGCCATGTTAATAGCTCCTTAAATGTCCAAAACTTGTGGTTGCTGTGCTGCGTGAGAGTGTTCTGCACCAGCGTAAACTTTCATTTTACGGAACATTGCGCGACCTAGAGGGCCTTTTGGCAACATGCCTTTAACTGCTTTTTCAAGAACCATTTCTGGCTTGTGAGCAATTAGTTTTTCAAAGTTTGTCTCTTTAAGACCACCTGGGTAACCAGAGTGCGCATAGTACATTTTGTCTTGCGCTTTACGGCCTGTAACCGCAACTTTTTCAGCATTGATTACGATGATGTAATCACCAGTGTCCACGTGAGGTGTGTACTCTGGCTTATGCTTACCACGAAGGCGTAGTGCGATTTCAGAAGCCAAACGGCCTAGAGTTTTGTCTGTGGCGTCTACCACATACCAGTCACGTTGTACCGTTTCTGGCTTAGCAACAAAAGTTTTCATTTTCAAATTCACCCGAATAATATCGTCGTTACTGATTTCTGAACACCAGAAATCACCTTAAAATCAACACAAAGACCCCTTCGAGCCGGCTGATTCTTCCACCTTCCCAAAGGTGGGCGTAACTGGGCAGGGCGCGAATTATACAGGAATTGACATAAATGCGAACCCCTAATGCAAAATAAATGAATATAATTTAGGCATTAAAACAATGACAACACATCAAATATGCGATAACTTCTATTTGTTGAATTTTTAATCACAAACAAAACAAATGAAAATCTCATCAGTGGTATGTTTTAGTGCATTTGCGTTATTTTTCCTTTGCTACGACGCAGCGGCCAAAGAAGAAAATAATAAGAGCATTATTTTCACACGCGCATTTGCAGACGACGAATACGGCAACTATCACGTCGCAGTTTTGCAAGCCGCACTTAATGCAACCCCAGAGCTGGGGACCACAAACTTAGTTCCACATCCACAACCCATGAGTCAAAGCCGTCAGCTGGTGTCACTTATCAATGGCGAAGCTGACGTGATGTGGAGCGCAACCAGTAAAGTTAGAGAAAAACAACTTACCCCAATCAGACTTCCATTACTCAAGGGTTTTGCAGGCTTCCGTGTGTTCGTCATAAATCCAGATAAACAAGATGATTTTGACTATTCCATTGATAGTTCAACACTGAAAACTCGGACCCTAGTACAGGGTTCGGATTGGCCAGACTTGACTGTACTGAGCTCGAATGGTTACAACGTTGAAGGCGAGGATTGGAGCTTGTGGTTTAATTCTATGTATTCTCTTGTGGAGAAAAATCTTGTTGACGCCTTTCCCCGCAACATCATTGAAGTACATCGTGATTTGACCCGCCATTCTGATAAGCATGTTTCCTTAGAGCAATATCACCTACTCAATTATCCCAACTATGAATATTTTTTTGTAAGCCCAAATAATCAGGCGCTTGCCAACAGGTTGAAGATAGGTCTTATTCGAATATTGGAAAACGGTGAACTTAATAACATTTTTAATTACTTTGACTACCACGAAGAGGCAGGAAAGCTCGTCGATAGTGGCACACGTAAAATTCACTATCTTGATAATCCCAACATTCCTTATCGAATAAACTACGCCCGCTGGGACAAACACCCACAGCTAGCAATTGATGCACTCACGAAAGAGCTTATTGAGTAATACTTAAAAGGCTCATGTCGTCTTCGAACTTTTATTCGAAAAACCAGAAGCTGCAGCTATTTAGATAGATTTTCACAGCAAATATCGTTAGATTGGCCGCCGATTCAACGATAATTCATGGAATTACTAATAATTTCGTCGAGTTATCTAGTTTATTTCTAACTACCTCTTTCTTATAAAGGCGACTTTTCATGCAGAAAAAGAATTTCTTCTCTCCTTTGCTATTCATCCTTCTTACTATGCTGTCGATATCTACGGTTCATGCAAACACTCTTGATTTGCTACCATTGCAACACGCGTGGGCAAAAACGAACTATGAGCTTGAAGGTGAAGCCCAATTAAAAGCATTTTCTGCACTGATAGCGCAAGCGAAAGTGTTAGTCGAGCAATCAGAAAATAGCGCTGAAGCACTGACCTGGCTAGCTATCTCTCAATCAAGTATGGCCAGTGCAAAAGGCGGTTTGGGTGCCCTAGACTTTGCTGAAAGTGCGAAGGAAAACTTAGAACGTGCCATTAAAAAAGAGGAGGCGGTATTAGACGGGACGGCACTGACTGTATTAGCGGCACTTTATCATAAAGTTCCAGGCTGGCCAGTTAGCTTTGGAAGCGATAAGAAGGCAAAAAAATTGTTTAAGCGTGCGTTGGAAATTAACCCAGAAGGTATGGACCAAAACTTCTTCTATGCTGAGTTTCTTTTCGACGATGGTGAATACGAAGAGGCCCAAGCGTTTTTAATCCGCGCTCAAAACGCGCCAGAAAAAGCCAACCGGCCTCTAGCAGATAAAAAACGCCGAGAAGAGATTGCTGTACTTCAAGCAAAATTGACTCAAAAAGCATAGCATCATCAGCAGTATGCGGCGCAGTCTCGCGTCGCTAGTGAGTTCGAAATAAGCAATGTCCCCTGTTTTTTGCGTGTAGAAAGGTGAATTTACTGCCTTTCTACATAAAAAGCGCATACATAGGCGGCACTTATCCCCATGTATAAATTGTAAACAGTTTTCATTCGGTATCAGCACTCCTATTATTAAAGAAAAAAGGAGTGGCCCGATGCCTAAAATCCCACGTTCCTCAGACAACGACTATACCCACGAGATGAGCCGAACACGCCGCGAGTTTATTGCGCGCGAAACCGGCACCCAGCTAAACCACTTAGGACACTATTCTATTCAACCTGAAGCCTTGTCGGGAAACGTAGAAAACTTTGCTGGCGTTGCACAGGTGCCTATTGGCTTTGCAGGCCCGATGCTAGTGAATGGAGAGCACGCCAAAGGGGAGTTCTACGTTCCAATGGCAACAACAGAGGGCACCTTGACCGCAAGTTACAGTAGAGGCATGCGCCTAACAAGAGAGGCTGGGGGCATAACGACCACCGTTATTGACGATGCCATGCAGCGAGCGCCCATGTTCGCGTTTTCCGATGCACGCGAAGCCCTAGAATTTGGCAGGTGGGTCGAGCAAAACTTTGTAGCCATCAAACGAGCCTGTGATAATACCACCAGCGTGGGCAAACTAAGGGATATTGAGCAGTACGCTGCATCTAAGCTACGCTGGTTAAGATTCAATTTCACCTGCGGTGATGCGGCTGGTCAGAATATGGTAAGCAAAGCCACTAAAGCGGGTTGTGAGTGGATCCAAGCGAACTACCCACGCCCTATTGAGCACTTTGTGCTGGCCGCAAATCTTGATACCGATAAAAAGCACTCTCACTTAAACTCGCTGCATACCCGCGGAAAGCGCGTTGTAGCAGAAATAACCCTGCCAAAACAACTTATGACGGATATAATGCATTGTCCGCCAGAAGCATTATTTAAGCAGCGCCAATATTCAAACATGGGCGCACTAATGGCAGGTAGTGTTAATAACGGCGCCCACTTCGCTAACGGCATTACCGCCATGTTTATCGCTTGCGGGCAAGATGTCGCTAACGTAGCTGAATCATCAGCGGGGTTTACCTACGCCGAAATTACGCCAAACGGCGACTATTACTTCTCTGTTACTATTCCATCGCTAATCGTTGCTACCTATGGAGGTGGAACGGGTCTGGCTACACAAAATGAATGTTTAAGCATACTTGGCTGCACAGAAAGAGGTAGCGTTAACAAGTTTGCGGAAATTGTTGCCGCGACCGTGCTATGTGGCGATCTATCTTTAAGTTCTGCTGTGGTAGCGGATGAATGGGTGAGCAGTCACGAGCGACTAGGTAGGAACCGTTAGAGCTAATGGGGTGTCACAATCCGATTTTTCCAACGACGGGAAATTAACTTGTGAAGGCTATTGAGCTTCGGTACAGCTCTAAATGGCTGGAATACTGGGGCGCGTAACCACAAAGTACGCGCCTATTCCCATAAACATTGCGATGCCTATGTAAGCGGGGATCGGCATTGACGCAAAAAGACAAACCAGAATAAAACTTATCAGCATACTGCAGCACGCTATGCATTTCACTTTTTTCGAAATTGCACCATGCTTTCGCCACGCAACAAGACTGGGGCCATATTTAGGGTGTTGAAGTAACCAGTTTTCAAGGCGCGGTGAGGATTTCGTAAAACAAAAAAGCGCCACTATCAAAAAAACAGTTGTTGGCATTACCGGCAAAAATGCGCCAATAATACCTAGAAGGGTAAAAAACAACCCGAGTGATAAATACAGTACTTTTTTCATGAAATACTAACGCCCAATTCAGTCCAACTCCTTGGTAAGTGTCATAACTCAACACCAGCGACACACCCTTCCAATATGCCAAATTTATACTCAGATATTAGATAAAGTGGATCTACATTGCTTTGTCGTAAATCAAACCTACTCTATAACCATACGCCAAAATAATGAAGTTTCCATCTACATTGGTCTAATTTACTTTGATGCGAATTGACACCTATCCATCTACGTTGCTGCACACCATAACTCTCGCTTACTGATATTGATTACAACACGACAAATGGCATACAACTATAGATAAACGATAATGAAAACTGTTATCATTTATACTAAGGTATTAGCTTTTCATCACGCTCCTTTTATCACACAACACTTGGACTTTTTTGCAATGAAATATTTAGCCGCGTTAATAGCTGCTTCGTTGACCTCCCCTGCTTTATCACAAGACATTGAAACCTCTTCGGATACACGTGAAATATCACCCGCGAAATCCGACCAAGTAGAGCGTGTGGTAGTGACTAGTAGAGCGATCAATCTATATCGCAATGGTAGCTCATCTACAGGTAAATTAAGTGTCGACCCGCTTAATTCAACCCAGCAAATCACAACAATTAACGAAAGTTTGATACGCGACCAAGGTGCTCGAAACGCCAAAGATATTTATCGCAATATTGCAGGTGTTAGCCAGTTTAGCTATGCCGGTGTGACCGCACGCGGCTTCAGACAAGAAGAAATCTTTTTTGATGGCTTACGCGGAGACCCTTATGTAGGCTTCAACGTACCTCAATTATTTAATATTGAACGCGTGGACTTTTTAAAAGGTCCTGCTGGTATGCTTTATGGACCAGGCGCGCCAGGTGGCTTATTTAACTACGTCACTAAAAAGCCAACCTCAGATTTCGACGCCAATGCTAGGATCATAGCTGGTTCACATTCCCGCTTTGGTGGCTCAGCAGAAATAAATGGAGCGATTGACAACAATCAAAATGCGCGAGCTGGTGTTTTTTACGAGCAGCAAGATACCTATCGCGACAACAGCGACAGTGAAGTATTTATCTTCGACTCTGGCTATACATATGACCTTCAAGGCCACTTACTAACGCTTCAATACACCCATTACTCACAAGATTTGGGCGCTAACCGACTGCGCGGCGTACCCGTCGACGACAGTGGTAACTTTCTCACAAATCCAGACTGGAATCATAATGAAGCCAGTGATTTTCTAAACTTGCGTTCTGACTCTGTTCAACTCTCTCTAGAAGGACAGCTTAACGATGCAGTAAGCTACAATACACGTTTGCGCTACATAGATAATGAACAAGAGCAGAACTACCACGAACCACGTGCGCTTATTGATAGTGATGGAGATGGGAACATAGACCTTGTCGGCCGTGAATTTAGGGATCAGTTACGCGAACAAGAGCAACTTAGCTTTGGCGCCAACTTTGTATATTCAGGTGAGTGGTTGGGTGCTGACCATAGAACGGCGTTCGGCATTGACCTTTATAAAGGAAAAGAGGACGCGCTTTTGGGTGCTGCGGCTTTTCAGCAAGATTTCGTTCTTCGTTATCTAAGCGGGACTTCACTTGAATCAGATATCATTCCACTAACACTTACTAACCCTAACTACGGTATAACGCAGTCTGAAAACTACAATGTACAATTCAGACCATTGAGCACAACCGAGCAAACGCGAAACGGTGCCTATGTACTGAATGAACTTGCTTGGGAACAGTTTACCTTTGTTGCTGGTTTGCGCTACGACCAATTTGAAGACGAAACGTCTAGTGCTGTTTTCGACGATTCAAATGTAAGTTTTCGCATTGGTGGTATTTACAAGATTAATTCTAACATTTCGCTTTATGGACAATGGGCAGATTCTTATGAACCTCAGTCGGTAAGTAATCAGCAGAATGAGGCTGGCGGACCATTTGAGCCAACCACAGGAGATATTATCGAAGGTGGTATAAATGCAGAACTGTTCGATGAAACTACCTTGCTACGATTAGCCGTGTATCAAATAACCCGAGAAAATATCCTTCAATCTACCGGGGAAGATCCTGAAGGCGACGGCATTGATAATGTCGCGCCCGTGGGTGAGGTGACCAGTGACGGATTCGAAGTTGAGGTTATCACTGACATAACGCCAAATTGGATCTTGAGCGTAGCTTATGGCTACAACGACGCAAGAATCACCGCAGATAATGGCGGTGGCGGTATTAGCAATAGTGTCGGCGACCGCTTCGCTAATGCGCCTCAGAATCAATTTGGTTTCTGGACGCGTTACCAAGTTCCTGAATGGGATCTTGCCTTTGCCTTTGGTGGAAACTATGTCGACGATCAATTGAGTCTGTCTGGGCAAAACGTGAAGTCCTATTTCATTGCCGATGCATCAATAACTTGGGAAGTAGACAACTACAGTGTACTGTTTAGAGTAGATAATCTCTTTGATAAAGAGTATGCAGAATCAGGCTTTATTGAGCGCACAGGTCACTTCCCCGGAAACCCGAGGAACGGTTTTGTAGAATTCACTTACAAGTGGTAACCAACAACGCTTTTTAAAGTAGAAATATTGGCTAAGCTTTTGAACAAATCAAATAAAAGACGCTTAAGCTTAGCCGGTGTTTATTCTAATTAAGCTGCATGATTTGAGTATTGCTCCCAAAGCAGAGCTTATCTTTACTTTCGTTACATTAGAATTTCATGACCAACGATAGAACCGCGCAAAGAAAATACAGAAAGAAGTTATACAACCTGCATGCGTGGGTAGGCTTTCAGCTTTCTATCGTCCTTTTTATTATTTTATCAACGGGCACTATTGCTACGGTCTCCAATGAAATTGATTGGCTTGTGTATGACGAAATGCGCACGTTTAACACACTGCCCAGCAACATAGACAACACCGATGATGAAACGACTAAGTGGAACAATATCTATAAGGCAGCGCTTAGCTATTCAGAACAGGTAAAGATAAAGTCTATCTCGACCATGGGTCATGACAATTTTACCTACCGTGTCAGAGCAGAGTTCCCCGATGGCAATGACCGTTTCATTCACGTAGACCAGTACACCTATGAAGTGACAGGCGATATTCCGATTTTAACGGTACAGCGTTTTTTTCGAGACTTTCACCGTTATCTGTTTATGCCCAATTATCTGGGCTTGCCGACGGTCACCTTTTTCGCATTCATTCTTGCTATCTCGCTTTATACGGGCCTCAAAACAACCCGAAACTGGAAGACAGCCATTACCCGGCTTCGCCTAAATCAAGGTTCAAGGATCCTACTGAGCGACCTTCATAAACTGTTTGGCTTGTGGAGCCTCTGGTTTTTCGTTGTCATTGTTATAACCAGTTGGTGGTATTTATTTGAATTCGGCGCGGCTGTTGCTGGTAGCCGATTTGAGCCTCGCGCCCCCAAGGCCACTGCAATTGCAAATTATGAGCAAGTTAACCCTGTATCAAGCACACAGTTTTCTAATGCTTTTGAGCAGGCATCGCAAGCCATTGAGAACTGGCAGATAACTGGCGTATTGTTTCCTACATCTAATACAGGCACATTGCGATTTACAGGCCTAGGTTACAACCCACTGCTGCGTGAACGCGCACACAAGATAGACATAGATATAACTACGCAGAACATTATTCGTATTCAAGAGCCAAAAAACATGGCGTGGACTAACTACCTTAATGAATATGCAGACCCACTGCACTTTGGGTATTTTGGTGGTCTTTTAACTAAGCTTATTTGGTTTGTATTTGGTGTTGGTCTATCTACGCTTTCTGCAACAGGCGTGATGATGACTTGGAAGAGAACAAAAACCTCTGCACTAACCAAAGCACAAAAGCGAACATTGCCTGTATTACTCCTCGCTTTTGTCTTTTTTGTCTTTTGGTTGCAGCGGTATTGGTAGTTTTTTTAAGTTACTGCGCCTTCTAAGGCATTAGTATGGAATTAACCTTGTACTATTGCGTTGCGCTTTTGATTAGCCAAAGAGTGAAATCACTTAGCATTAGAAGATTGTTTAACCTGCTGCCACAGCGCTTCCATTTCATCTAAAGTCAATGCGTCGAGCTTCTCGCCCTGCCCTGCCGCTAAACGCTCTACACCTTTAAAACGGTTGGCAAACTTGTTACTGGCGTTGCGAAGCGCAGTATCAGCATCTACCTTGCAATGCCTTGCCAAATTAACCATGGCAAAAAGCGCATCGCCAATTTCTTCTTCGATAGCCAGTTGGTTATCATGCATAACATTGCTTGAAGGCTTTTTGTCAGTACTGTTTTCACATAGAAGGCGTTGCTTCGTATCAAGCTCTTGCTGAATCTCTTCTACTTCTTCGCGTACTTTATCAATAACAGGTGCGGCGTCAGGCCAGTCAAAGCCTACCTTTGCACAGGCTTTTTGCAGCTTTTGCGCGTACATAAGTGCCGGCATACCTTTGGGTACGCTATCTAAAATACTGGTTTCTACAGCTTCGCCATCTTTCTTTAAACGCTGCTTTTTAAGTTGCTTTTCTTGGGCTTTAATTGCGTCCCACTGCGCGTTTAAAGCACTGTCGTTTAATGGCGTACGTTCTTTGTGTGTAACGCTTAACTCATCGCTTTTTACTTCATCGTCTGACTGTACACCAAAGACATGAGGGTGCCGGCGCACAAGCTTATCGCTAATGCTTTGCGCCACATCGTCAAAAGAAAATGCCTTCGATTCACTAGCGATTTGCGCGTAAAACACCACTTGAAACAACAAATCACCGAGCTCATCTTTGATATCGTGCATATCACCAGTGGCGATAGCATCTGCCACTTCATAGGCTTCTTCTATGGTGTAGCGAGTTAGGCTTTCCATGGTTTGTTTCACATCCCACGGACATCCAGATTGCGGGTCGCGCAGCTGCGTCATAATGTCGAGCAGCCGCTGCATTTCGCCAAGGCTAGCTTTGCTTGCGTTTTGCATCTGTCACGCCCTTTAGCTGTCGCAATTGGGTTAACACTTTTGACACTCTTTCAAGGTCATTAACTTCGATAGATATGGTAATTAGTGCCGTCTGTCTGTTTTTATCACTTAAGCTGTTTACGCCTAAAAGCGGTACGTTTTCATTTGCCAACACAGTAGTAATGTCGCGCAACAGGCCGTTTCTATCGTGGCAAAATATATCAATGCCCGTCTCAAAACCCACTTTAAGCTCATGTGACCAATTCACTTCTATTTGGCGCTCAGGGTGCTGCGACAACAAGTGCTGTAGCTGACTACAGCTTTCTTTATGAACGCTTACGCCACGGCCTTGTGTGATATAGCCTAAAATAGCTTCGCCTGGTACTGGCTTACAGCAATTTGCCAACTGGCTCATTAAGTGACCCACGCCCTGCACCACCACCGCATCTTTTTTGCCTGACCCAGCCGCAGTTTTGCGCGTTTTCACCTTAGGACTAATTTCGGGCTCTGGGGCTGGTGGCTCCTGCAAGTGATGAATAAAATTAATCACCTGCATAACACGTACATCACCGGCACCTACCGCGGTGTACAAGTCATCAAGGGTTTGTAAATTAAACTTCTCAAATGCCTCATTGGGTACTCTGGCGGGCAAGTGAGCACGCTGAAGTTCGCGCTCTAGTAGCTCTTTACCGGCAGCAAGGTTTTTGTCTCTGTCCTGCTTTTTAAAGAAGGAATGGATAGTGGCACGCGCCCGCGATGAATGCACATAGCCAAGGCCTGGGTGCATCCAGTCGCGGCTTGGGTTTGGCTCTTTTCCAGTAAGTACTTCTATCTGATCGCCACTTTGCAGTAAATAAGTGAAAGGCACTATTCGTCCATTCACTTTTGCGCCAATACAGCGATGTCCGACATTACTGTGGATATAGTAAGCAAAATCAAGCGGCGTAGCACCTTGGGGAAGGTCAATAACATCGCCTTTTGGTGTGAACACATACACCCTATCGTCAAACACCTGGCTGCGAAGTTCTTCAACCAAGTCGCCAGACTCGGCCACTTCCTCTTGCCACGCTAATATGCGACGAAGCCAGTTTATGCGCTCGTCATAGCCTGACTGCTTGCCCGTGCTACCTTCTTTATATTTCCAGTGTGCAGCCACACCCAGTTCGGCGTCCTGATGCATTTTCTGGGTACGAATTTGAATCTCAACCGACTTTCCTTCAGGACCCACAATCACCGTATGGATTGACTGATATCCATTGGGTTTAGGCGTAGCGATATAATCGTCGAATTCGTTAGGTAAGTGTTTATAGCTTGCGTGAACGGTACCTAACGCTGCGTAGCAATCTTGAAGTCGCTCGGCAATAATACGTACTGCACGAATATCAAAAAGCTGCTCGAACGTAAGGCGCTTTTTCTGCATTTTCTTCCAAATGCTGAAGATATGTTTAGGACGGCCATAAACCTCAGCGCGGATCTCTTCACCATCAAGTAAGCCTTGCAAGTCGCCTACTATGGTTTCTATGTATTCGGCGCGCTCTCTGCGCTTGCCGTCAAGCTGCTTGGCAATTTGCTTGTAGGTGATGGGGTGTAGGTAGCGAAACGCGAGATCTTCAAGTTCCCACTTTAACTGACCAATGCCCAAGCGGTTTGCCAATGGCGCATAAATACTGGCGCACTCTCGGGCCACCATAACACGGGTTTCTTCGTCAGCTTTTTTAACCTGTTGTAGTGCACAAATACGCTCAGCCATCTTAATAACAACGGCACGTACGTCTTCTACCATCGCAAGGAGCATACGACGAATGCTGTCTATATGCTGCTCGTCTGATCTTTCAGCAAAGCCAGCGCCGTTCACTTTACGCGCATGTAACGACTTAATGGCATCCATTCGGCGCACACCAACGACTAGGTCGCGAATTTCTCCACCGAACTCTTCGTTAATATCGTCTTCACTTAAGGCGTGCTGTTCGCAATATGGAAAAACCAAGGCTGCCTGAAGCGTTGCGTCATCCATATTGAGCTGACACAAAATCTCAACCATTTCCTGACCAACCAACAGTCGCTCGGGAATAGATGATACAGCACTTAGTTTTTCTTTTGTTTCTGCACTTAACTCAAGGCTATCTAACCACGCTTCAAAAGGTGGCCGTTCGGCTTCGTGGACCTTTCTTGTCGATACCATATCCTTTACTCGTTACTGCTGCTTTCGCGTAAACAAGGCCATCATTTCCATGTGATGGGTGAAGGGGAACATTTCTGCTACACCCGCTTTTTCCATTTCATAACCACCGTCTATCAACACCTTGGCGTCTCTAGAAAACGTACTTGGGTTGCAAGAAACATACACTATCGTTTTTGGTAGTGCTTTTACAAGCGCATGACAAACGGTCAACGCCCCTTCTCTTGAGGGGTCTAGTAATACCTTATCAAAACCCTGCTGTAATGAAGCCTCGACGTTGGTCTTATCAGCCAAATCTAAATGCAGCCACTCTACATTTTCAATGCCCTGTTGCTGTGCATTGTCTTTGGCGCGGCGCACCATCTCTGCCACACCTTCTACCGCCTGAACCTTTGCACCTAACTTAGCAATAGGTAAAGTAAAATTGCCCAGCCCGCTAAACCAATCAGCGATACGTTCGTTGGGCTTTGGGTTTAGCCATCCTATTGCCTGATTAACCATTTTTTCGTTAACCACTTTATTAATTTGAATAAAGTCGTTAGCACTAGGTGAAATTGAGCAGCCATTTACCGTGTTCATCACCATATCAGTACCACGACCCACACTGCGAATTTGCCCCTGCTTATTTTCAAGCTTTAATTCAATACCGTAGTCACCAACCGATGAACTCGTGTTCACCAATTCGCTCACTGCATCAATCAGCTCAGCTTCAAGGGCTTTGGTGTGTTTAATAACAAGGTGCGAGGTATTATCGCCAGCAATAAGGCTGATATGCCCAATATGACGCGCTGACTCGAACCCTGAAAGCGCATCCCGTAAAGGGCCAATAAGTTTAGATAGCGGGTCAACCAGTATTGGGCAGGTTTCTACATTGATAACGTTGTTGCTATTTGCTTCACGGAAGCCCAACTTAATTTGATTGGGGTTGCGGGCATCTATAGCCAGCCTGCCTTTTCTGCGATATTGAGGACGCGACCCTGCTAAAGGTGCTTGCCAAACGTGTGGCTTCATTGCAAGGTGACGTTCCATCATCACTTTAAGAGCACGGTCACGTTGCTCAAGCGCCGCGTCGGGCTTTATGTGCTGTAGCTGACACCCACCACATACATCAAACACAGGGCAAAAAGGCGCTTGTCTTTCATCACTTGGCGAGTGAATGTTTGTCGCCCTGGCGTTAATGACTTTCTTTTTGCTTGATACCACCTCTATGTCGCAGGTTTCTCCTACAAGGGCACCTTCAACAAATACCATCGGATTGCCGCGCACTACGCCATTGCCCATCCAGTCTAAATCTTCAATGGTGACCGTGTTAGGTTTTTGACTTTCACTGGTATCCGCTGCATTTTTGCTTTTCCCAAATCGAAGTCCTGCGACCTGCGCATTGGCTCTGGCATTCCCTTTTTTTGAAGCGCCACGCTCAGTAAGCGACGTTTTGCCTTTTTGCTTGCTGCGAGATTGTTTAAAAAGGTTTGCCAAGTGTAACTCCGGTTACTTGTTTTACGTGGTTTGATGTTAGTAGAGGTTTTTGCACGCGCTCACCAAATAGAAGTCGCCTACGTGGGTTAGGGGCAGTTGCTCTATTCAGACTCTAGTATAACGGTGGCGACAGCATAATGCTGCTCATCTGAAATACTGACCACGCTTCGCGTGATACCTCGTTTTTTGCACATTGCAGCAAACTCGCCAGAAAAATGAAGCTCTGGCGCACCTAAATGGTTATTGCGCACTTCTATATGCTGCCAGCTGATCCCGTTTCCAATCCCTGTACCAAGGGCCTTCACTGCCGCTTCCTTGGCGGCAAAACGCTTGGCTAAGAAGCGGACTGGCGTACCGTGTTCGCTGAACTGCTGCCACTCGGCAGGCGTAAGTACTCGCTTGGCTAAGCGTTCATTAGCGCCATCGCCTTTACCAAGTCGCGCTATCTCTACAATGTCAGTACCTAGCCCTTCAATCGCCACGTTATCTACACCCTTTTGAATCTAAGGTTAAATGCCTGCTCGTGCTTCTAGCATAAGTTTACGCATATCAGCTACAGCCGTATGAAGGCCATCAAACGCGGCGCGAGCAATGATAGCGTGGCCAATATTAAGTTCGATTAGCTGAGGAATAGCCGCAATAGGTTTAACATTGTGATAGTGCAAGCCGTGACCTGCATTCACTTTAAGCCCTAAGCTATCGGCGTACTCGATACCTTCAACTAAACGCGCTAGCTCTTTATGCTGCACTTCCTCGCTGGTAGCTTCTGCGTATTGTCCGGTGTGAATTTCGATGTAAGGGGCGTTACATGCTGCGGCCGCGTCAATTTGCGCTTTGTCTGCATCAATAAATAACGACACCAAAATGTTCGCATTAGCGAGTCGCTCGCACGCCGCTTTGATGTTTTCAAAATTCCCTGCCACATCAAGACCACCTTCGGTAGTCAACTCTTCGCGCTTTTCTGGTACTAAGCAACAAAAAACAGGCTTCACTTCTTCGGCAATTGCCAGCATTTCTTCGGTTACCGCCATTTCCAAATTAAGTCGGGTATTAATGGTTTGCGCTAAAATGCGTACATCGCGGTCTTTAATGTGACGACGGTCTTCACGTAAATGAACCGTAATGCCGTCTGCACCTGCACGCTCGGCAATATCCGCTGCGTGCACTGGATCTGGGTAATGCGTACCGCGCGCATTGCGTAGCGTTGCAATATGGTCGATGTTAACGCCTAATAAAATCGTGCTCATTTCACCACCTAACCTGTAAGAGCGATAGAAGAGGCCAACTCTTCCTGTTTAATACGTTGCTTTAAGGGTAAAAATACCCTTTTAAGGAAAGTCGCAATTGTAGCAAATTTTTTTGTAGAACGTGCTTATTAAGCGTTTGAGTTAAGAGAAAATAATTTAATGCTATTACCGCGGCTTGGGCATAAAAAGTTCGCGGCTTTTAAGTGGCTTGTCACCAATTAGCGGTTTCAGCAAGTCCCGGCAAAGCACCTTAGCCACTTTTTTACTAAGCGGCGTAAATTCCCCCTGTGACAAACTAAGCAACGCTTGCCCGGGAAAGCCTCGCATACCGCGGGGACCTGCCATATCGTCAGGCAGTCGCACAAACCCTGCGTCTATCTGAAAGCGGTAGCTACCGCTTTCTTCTATGGGCATTTCGTATTCGACATCGGTGGTGAAATCAGGCAACAGCCCCATTTCATCAAGCAGTGCAAATTCGAACTGACGTAAGGTCACCTCTATATCGCTCTCATCGCGAAGAGACAGTAGCGCATTTTCATAAGCGCTGTGAACGCCATCGCTGGCAAGCCCTGCCGGCATAACGCGATTAGTCAACTCATTAACATACATGGCACAAAATAATGCAGTCCCAACAAGGTTTATAGAGGGCGCGACACTTTCAACGTGACGTAAGTTTTTTAACTCTGACTTTCCGCTTAACTGTAAACGGAGATGTTGAAAAGGTTGAAGCAGGCTTTTCTTGTCTGATTTACTATTCTTCACCCCTTTCGCTACCGCACTAACACGCCCTTCTTCCAGGGTAAAAAAGTCAACAATATAGCTGGTCTCCCTGTAAGGGCGTCTATGCAGCACATAGGCATTTAACCATTCATTATTCATTGTTGTTCACTGTTGTTTAGCACCAAATCGGTAGCTATTTAGGTGTAAGTTAAAAGGTGGAAATTAAAAGGTTTATGTTAGCGGCAAAGGCTAGTTACTCATTTAGCTACGTTTAATTCGTACAACTTTCATGGTTTCAAACTCAATGCCAGCCACGTCTTCAACATGGCGATAGTAGGTTACGTTTACCCGCGCGCCTTTTAAGCTTTGATATTGCTGTTTACGCCGGTAAATAAAAGGGACATCAATGCCTTCTAGCATAATAGTGTGGCGTACCCAGTCGCTGTCTTTCTCTTCCCGCTGAACGTGAGATATCACTTTAGCATTGTCGGTTTGATTCAGCTGACTGTGCTTTTCCACCAGCTTTTGTCGTTCGCTTTTCACCCTTGCCTCTTTTTTCCTACTTTTTAATTCTTTTCCACGTATCGCTTTTTGACTAGCAGGGCTCAAACCATTCACTGCTGCCCGTTTATCTACATCGATTAAACCGCTTCTATTTGCTCTACAATAAGCTGCACAGTTTCTTGCCCCCTGAAGACGTTAATATCAAGGCGGTAAGCAATACGTACACGTTTTATCATGGCATTGGGCCATGCTTTTAAATCAACGTTAAACGCAATAGCGTCTACTTCATTGGCGCCATCATGTTTCAACACCATTTTGAGGTGCTTTTGTCCAACTAAACGCTGATCGAGCAGCGTAAATTCTCCATCAAATAACGGTGATTCAAAGCCCTGCCCAAACGGACCTGCCTGGCGCAATAAATGCGCGAAAGGCAAACACAACTCTTCTGAAGATAAGTCACCATCAGACAAAAGTGCATGATTACCATCAACCTTTTCCATGTGTGCACGTGCAGTATCAACAAAAGCACGCTCGAAGTCTTGAAGCTTAGCTACGGGCAAGCTCAAACCAGCGGCCATGGCGTGCCCACCGAATTTCTCGATAATGCCAGGGTAGCGCGTATTTACTTCATCAAGTACATCGCGGATGTGCACACCAGGAATTGAGCGTGCTGAACCTTTAATGATCTCGTCGTCTTGATGGGCAAAAGCGATAACAGGCTTAAGATATTTCTCTTTCAAACGCCCTGCCACAATACCAATAACCCCTTGGTGAAAGTCTTCGCGATAAACCACCAGTGCGCTTGGCATATCGCCTTCATCCAGCGCCATTTGCTCTAGCACGGTTTCTGCTTGCGCTTTCATGCCGGTCTCAATTTCACGGCGTTCCTTGTTAAGTGCATCGAGTTCAGCGGCGATCATTCGCGCTTGAATGGTTTCATCTTCTAATAAGCACGCAATGCCTTGGGACATATCGTCTAATCGACCCGCGGCATTAAGCCTTGGCCCAACCACAAAGCCTAAGTCAGTTGAGGTTAAGTGAGCGCAATCGCGATTCGCTACTTCGACCAATGCTTTAATGCCAGGTCGACACTTACCCGCCCGAATGCGCTGAAGGCCTTGATGAACTAAAATTCGGTTATTTTTATCAAGCATTACTACATCGGCCACGGTGCCAACCGCAACAATATCAAGTAGCGACGCTAGGTTTGGTGGCGCTAACCCTGCTTTTTCAAAATGCCCTTGCTGCTGTAACTCGGCTTTAAGTGCTAGCATGATGTAAAAGGCAACGCCAACCCCAGCCAAATTTTTAGAAGGGAATTCGCATCCGGGTTGGTTAGGATTTACGATCGCATCAGCGGGAGGTAAAACGTCACCCGGCAAATGATGATCGGTAACAACAACTTGCATTTCCAACGACTTTGCGTGGGTTACACCGTCAATACAGGAAATACCATTGTCCACTGTGACAATAACTTCCGCCCCCTGTTTGGCAGCTTCATCCACGATAGGCACGCTAAGCCCATAACCGAAGTCAAAGCGGTTAGGTACAAGAAAATCTACGTTGTGACAGCCCATGGCTCGAAGCGCCAATATGCATACCGATGTACTGGTTGCTCCGTCGGCATCAAAATCGCCCACAATGATAATACGTTTATTTTGCGCAACGGCATTGGCGAGAATTTTCGCGGCCTGCGGCATTCCTTTTAATACGTTGAAATGCGTAAGCCCTTTCAGACCATTCTCTAAGTCATTCATATTCGCAATATTGCGACTGCGATAAATTCTGTCGATAACAGGGTGTAAGTCAGAACTTAACGAGGAGCCGGTAACTTCGCGACGAACAATAGGCAAAATCATAAATACCACTAAACCAATACTGTAAATGCAGTTGTCGATGCAAGTTCAAATAGGCTTTAAACAAAGAGACTGGAGTCGGGACACTTTATAATTAGTGCAGATTCCAAGTTAAAGCCCGTGTGAACCGCAAAGTAAAACTGAACGAAAAAGCGCTAGAAAATATGGACCGAATCATACCGCAGAAAACAAAAAAACGCACAAAGCGTGCGTTTTTATCATATTTAATGTTGAGGACTGAATGGCTACTCAGCTTCTTCTAATGCTTTAGCAAGCAACGCAGCTGGCTGGTAACCAGGAATCAATGAACCGTCAGGCAACACGATATTAGGTGTGCCGTTTACCCCTAGCTTTTGACCTAGCATGTATTGCTCTGCCACTTTGTTTTTGCAGCTAGCGCTTGTTACGTCACTGCCTGCCTTAGCTTTGGTTAACGCTTTTTGCGGGTTTTCAGCGCACCACACTGACACCATATCGTTGTAGTTTTCGCTGTTTAATCCAGAACGCGGGAATGCAAGGTAGTGTACGGTAATGCCCGCATCGTTAAGTTCATCAATTTCGTTGTGAAACTTACGACAGTAGCCACAAGTGATATCGGTGAAAACACTAATTTCATGCTTTTCGTTCTTTGCTTTAAACGTAATCGATGACGATTCCATTGAAGCCACGCCTTCTTTGCGCAGTCCAGAAAGGGCTAGCTCTGTTTCGTTACGCATTTCTTTATCAATATTAAACACGCGGGCCTGAAGTAAGTACTGCCCGTTTTCACTTACATAAAACAAGCCGCGGTTTGTAGATACCTGGACCAAGCCAGATACAGGAGAATCGGCAATAGTTTCTACATCTAGCCCAAGCATTGATGTTAATTTATCGCGGATAGCGGCTTCGTCAGCAGCTTGCGCGCTCAACCCCAACAGAGAACCTGCCGCTACTACGCTGGCTAACAAAATTTTCTTTACTGCTTTCACTAATTACTCCCCATTTTGCCATTTGAGCTTGTTTGTACTCGCTTGGCCAAGATTGCAGCCACCTAAGAGTGTGCTTCGGTCTTAAGGTAACCACTAAACATGTTTCATACTTATTACTTTCAGATTAGTTTCAGACCGATGAACTTAACAAAAAATTGCACTTTCAACGCTAATTTTTTGTTTATCTGTGCATTTACACTGTCGTGAAGTGTCATTAAGGTGTCCACGAGGTTTATGAACTACAACACCGCTGCACTAGCTTACAACGCTTAATCGAAAGCAATCATTTGTCCTTATCCTATCACACACCTTTTCGTTAAATATATATGTGAGCAGAGCCTCGTCTTATACAACGCTCAGTTTGTAGCATTCTAGCGTAAACTAGCTTTTATCCACTAACCTCGAGGGTGATGACTGTGGATAAGCGTTTGAAGTCGCTCTGTCGCAACATGCGTGTAAATTTGCGTTGTTGATAAATCGCTGTGACCCAACAGCATTTGTACAACACGTAAATCAGCACCGTGGTTTAACAAGTGGGTAGCAAACGCATGGCGTAATGTGTGGGGGGAAAGGTGCTGCTCAATCCCTGCTTTCACCGCATAGTATTTAATGCGATGCCAAAATGTTTGGCGTGTCATTTTCTGCCCACGCTTACTCAGAAAAACTACGTCAGAAGTTTTTGTTGAAAGAATAGGTCGCGCGGTTTTTATATAGGTTAATAACCATTCTATTGCATCTTCCCCAAGAGGTACTAAACGCTCTTTGTTTCCTTTACCTACCACTCTAACCACGCCTTGCTGAATGCTGACTTGATCCATCGTCAACCCAATCAATTCGCTCACGCGAAGGCCGGTTGCATAAAGCACTTCAAGCATGCTTTTATCTCGGCATTCAATTGGGTCGTCAGTTAAAGGGGCATTAAGTAAATCTTCAACCTGCTGCTCACTTAAAGAAGAAGGTAAGGCTTTTGGCGTTTTTGGGTTAGACAACGCAGAAACAGGGCTATCTACGCGAATTTGTTTACTTATAAGAAAAACAAAAAAAGCGCGAATAGCGCTAAGCGCCCGCTGTGTGCTGCGCGTGGAAAGCCCTTGGTCGTGACGATAAGCTAAATAGTCCTGAAGCTGTTCAGTAGTCAGCACAGCTATATCCTTCACACCTTGATTGTTGCTGTAAATAGCAAGCTTAGTGAGGTCGGTACGATAGCTTTGCTGTGTATGCTCTGATAACCCTTTTTCAAGCCAAAGCATCTCAATAAAGCCGTCGATGTGCGCTTGACTCGCTGCAGGCACATAAGTTAACTCACGTTCAAGTTTTGTCATTTAAAAGCCACGTTTTTGCTTAATCAGTTCATAGGCTGATTGAATATCTTGCGCTTTCTTTTTGGCAATCTCCATTGCCTGCTCAGGTAGCCCCTTCGAAACCAGTTTATCTGGGTGATGCTCAGACATGCGCTTTCTGTAGGCACGCTTTATCGTCTTTTCATCGTCAGATGCAGACACGCCTAATATCCGATAGGCATCATCCAAGCTTTGCTGCTCTGAGTAGGCTGAACGCTGGCCCGACTGACTATATTGGCGCTGACCCGCTCCTGAACGGCCCTGTTGCCCTGCGCCAGAATGAGCCCGCTGCCTAAACCGAATTTCTGCCTCATACATTGAGATTAAATAATCTAAATCTCTGCGTCTAAAACCCAGAGGCTTCGCTACTTTTTCCAGTACATTATATTCTTCTTGAGAAAGCTGGCCGTCGGCAAACGCGGCTTGAATAAGGATCTCTAAAAATACTTGCAGAATATCCCGCCGACCATGGCTGGCATCATAAAACCCTTTTAACGTGTCTACTAAGGGAAAATCCCGCGCTTTACCTTCTCTGAACGCATCCTGCGCCTCGCGGCGCGCATCGCCCGTCAGGCGCATTTCATCCATTAACGCTGTGGCAATTTGAATTTCTCGATCTGTTACTTTGCCGTCAGACTTAGCAAGGTGACCTAACGCGCTAAACAGGCTGTGAAAAAAAATTGCCTGCTGTTTTAAATTGTTTTGGTCGGTAAAAAAGCGCCCAAAACCGCCGAGCTGATTGAAGTCTTGGCGGTACGCTTTGTCAAAAAAGTGCCCGACCACCAGTCCAAGAATAGCGCCAGGTATTTTAAGAAACATAAAGCCAAATAAGGCGCCGAGGATTTTCCCCCAAATTGACATCGCGTCATACTCCGTTGGTGCACTGTATAAAAAGTTGATGGTACGTATTCTAGTTCACGCCGTGCACTGCGTGTTTAGCACATCATATCAAATGCTTAAGTATATTAACCAGAGCAGCAGACAGTTTAGGTTTTATCGTGCGCAAGCGGCTTAAAGAGCACTTACCCAAAACTGATAACTCTAGCGATCAAACTTGTGGTCTAGGCAAGGTGAAATCAAGCTACGCTGCCCAATTTGTTTTGCTGTTTGATAAGTAATGTGTTTAAAAGTGCATTTTTTTGTTTGAATGGTTGGTAATTACGACAGAAGTGCTTAGAATTGAGCGCTTGAATTAAATAGTTATAGTTAGTGAACGCCCTAGTTCTTTTATTGGAAGGTCAATCGAGGGTACGTAATCACTGTTTTTTTAAAACGTTATGTCGAACTAACCGAGACGCATGTCGTCTTATTTGGGTTTATAAGCAACATACAACAAAACAGGCCACCCATTTACGCATGAAAAACACCTGCGCCATGCTTGTTTCCGCGACCCTTTTGCCTACAGTCGCGTTTGCACAGGAAACTACAGCTTCGAATTCTCAATTAGCTCCAAATGCAGCGCCGCTTGCATTTTGCTCTGTTGAACCCGTTACTTTTAGTAGCCAGGCGTTAATGCCTAAAGGTCATGTGAAAGTTGAAGCTAACCGAACTGAAATTATTCAAGACACTGTGGCATTGTTTTCTGGCAATGTAGACATAACGTCAGACACCGCGGTGATTAGTGCGTCTCAGGCGCAAGTGAACGGTAGTGGCCGAGACCTTATTGCTAAAGGCGATGTGACTTACCAAGATGCCCAATTAAAAGTCGAAAGCGACGCGGTAACCCTGCGCTCTGAAGAAGAGCGTTTAGAAATGCAAAACACCCGCTATAAACTGACGGGCTTTATAGGGCAAGGAGCCGCAAAAGATATCGTGCTAGATACCGATACCGGCATAGTGCTTAAGGAAGTCAGTTTCACGACTTGCCCGGAAGGCGATGAAGACTGGATGATCCGTGCCAGTGAGATCAGTTTGGAAAAAGGCACGGTATGGGGCCAGGCGAAACACACCCGGTTTTACATCGCCGATGTACCAGTATTTTACTTGCCTTACTTTGCGTTTCCCGTAAGCAATGAACGACAAACCGGCTTACTATTTCCCGAACTCACCAGCTCTAGTCGCACAGGTGTAGACTACACCCAACCTTTTTACTGGAACATTGCGCCGAACTACGACATGACGATTTCACCTCGGTTGATGACCCTTCGTGGCGTTCAGCTGAATACGGAGTTTCGCTATTTAACAGAGCGCAGCCAAGGTAAAGCCTATGTTGAATATTTACCAAGTGACTCGGACATTGAAGGTAATCCAGACCGCTATTTTTACCGCTTAGAACATCAGGGGTTAGTTGCTGATAATTGGCTACTTAATATTGATTTTAACGGCCTAAGTGACAACAACTACTTAGTTGACTTGGGTTCAGACTATTACAGTCGCGCGGACACGCACCTGTACCGCAACATTGGTTTAAGTTACTACTCTCAAAATCTATCGGTAAATATGCAAATAAAAGATTTTGAGGTATTAGGCAATACGGCAGACAGCTACCGTGCTGTACCAGAGATTAAAGTTAACTACAACAAAGCGTTTGCCGAATATTTCGAGTTCAACCTTGACTCTGAGGTTGCTCACTTCGACAACACGTTGGAGACTGCGCCAACAGCAACTCGCTTCCATATTGCGCCAACACTTGCCGTGCCATTACGCGCTGCATGGGGGGAGTTTGTTGCTGAAACCTCATTATTTCAAACGGTATACCAACAAGACAATGTTGAAGGTACTGATTTGAAAGAAGACGTAGAGCGAACGCTTGGTCAAGCCCGCCTTTACGGTGCCTTATATTTTGAAAGAGACACGTCTTGGTTTAGTGACGACATGTCAATGACCCTAGAACCCAAAGTGCAATATCTCTATACGTCTTATGAAGATCAAACTGCAATAGGTTTTTATGACTCAACACCGCTTTTAACCGACGTTGAAGGATTGTTTAGGGGCCAAGAATTTACTGGCCTTGATAGAATTAGCGACAACAACCAAATTACCCTTGGTGCAACCACTCGCATGTTAGACAAAAACAATAGGGAACAATTTGTTCTTAGTGTGGGTCAGATATTCTACCTTGAAGATAATAAAGTTATTGCGGCAACAAAAAATCAAGACCGCTCAGCCCTTGCCGCTGAGGTGGATTGGCGCTTTAACAACAATTGGTTTTTCCACTCTGATGTACAGGTAACCACTGACACAGACAAAGTTGATTTAAGCAGTGTGGGTATTGAATACCGTAAAGATGACGCGCGCTTTATTCAATTGAGTCATCGCTATGTTCGCGACTTAAGTGGTGAAACCATCGATCAAATTGGTATTTCAGCAAGCTGGCCTATTTCTGAGAATTGGCAATGGGTTGGTCGTACTTACCGTGATCTTGAGCGCAATCGAAGTGTGGAAACCTATGCAGGTATTCAATATGAATCTTGCTGTTGGGCGGTTCGACTTGTCGCACAGCGCAGTTTAAACAACCGCTACAACGACAGTGGTGTTCAAACAACCGACGATTTCGACTCTGGTGTATCGCTCCAGTTTATTTTCAAAGGCATAGGTTCATCAGGAACCCAAAGAAGCATGCTTCAAGACGGTATGTTTGGCTATCGCCAGCCTTATAGTTTAAATTAACCCGCAGTTGAGTGCTAAACGGCGCTTAAATGCAATCAACCAATAATAAAAGAGTGTGTATGAAGTTCATTATCCGTGCATTGATGTTAGGTGCCCTACTCTCGTTTAACAGCGTTGCGCAAGAAGTTATGCTTGACCGCGTTGCTGTAATTGTTGACCAAGGTGTTGTGCTTGAAAGCGAAATTGATGCCCTTGTACAAGAAGTTAAACGCAACGCTGAAGCTAATAATCAACAGCTACCATCAGATCGTGCGCTTCGTACTCAGGCAATTGAGCGCTTGATCACTAAGAGTCTTCAGTTACAAATGGCTGAACGCATGGGTATTCGTATTAGTGACCCACAGCTTGAGCAAACCATTGGCAATATCGCGTCTAATCAAAATGCGACTATTGAACAACTTCGTGCACAATTAGCTGCCGAAGGTATTGCGTACGATGACTATCGTGAAGATATTCGTGAAGAAATTATTATGGGTGAAGTGCGCCGTGCAAACGTACGCCGCCGCGTTTATATCACGCCTCAAGAAATAGATACTCTGATAGACCTAATGGAACAACAGGGTGCGACGCAGGCAGAATACCGCTTAGGTCACATTCTTATTGGTTTCCCACCTGAACCAACAGACGAAGATATTCAAGCTGCCCGTGAACGCGCTGACAAAGTAATAGCCTTACTAGAATCAGGTTCTGATTTTGCTAAGATAGCTATCGCGTCATCGTCTGGTAACGAAGCGCTAGAAGGTGGTGATATGGGCTGGCTTAATATTAACGCAATGCCTACACTTTTCGCTGAAGCCATTCAAGACAAGGACAAAGATACCCTTGTTGGACCAATTCGAAGCGGTGCAGGATTTCACATACTTAAAGTACTTGATACCCGCGGTATTGAGAAAGTTACCGTGGAAGAAGTAGACTCTCGTCACATTCTTGTGAAGCCGTCTATCATTCTTAGTGAAGAGAAAGCAAAAGCTATGCTTGTTCGCTTTAAAGAAGAATTACAAAGTGGTGAAGCTGATTTTGCAGAGTTAGCCAAAGAGCATTCTGAAGACCCGGGTTCTGCCCTTCGCGGTGGCGAGTTAGGCTGGTCTGACCCAAGCAATTATGTACCAGAGTTTAAAGATGCGTTATCTCAGCTTGAGCCTGGAGAGTACAGCGACCCGGTACGCACAGTTCACGGCTGGCACTTAATTCAACTCATCGACCGCCGCATGGATGACGCAACGGATAAACGTAAAGAAGACAAAGCATATCAGCTTATCTTCAACCGTAAATTTTCAGAAGAAACCGAAAACTGGTTACGTGAGATGCGCGATGCCGCTTACGTCGAAGTAGTCGAATCTTAATAATAAGTTATTCATGAGCACACCAATTAAAATAGCAATAACGCCGGGAGAACCGGCAGGTATAGGGCCAGATTTGATCATTAAACTGGCCCAGGAAACATGGCAAGCCCAGCTTGTCGTGTTTGCCGATGCCGACATGTTGAAAGCGCGAGCGAGTGCCCTAGGGCTTCCATTAACGCTAATCGATTACGATGCAAATAACCCGCAGATACAAGCTGCGGGTTCGTTGTTTATAAAACAGATAGATAAAACGGTTGAAGTTGTTCCGGGCGAGCTTGATAGTGAAAACGGGCTGTATGTTGTAGAAACCTTGCGCCAAGCGTGCCAGGCTAATATGGACGGCGACTTCGATGCTGTTGTGACTGGTCCTGTACACAAAGGTATCATTAACAAAGCGGGGGTTTCTTTCAGCGGCCATACAGAGTTTTTCGCTTACCAGTCCAACACAATTGACGTGGTGATGCTGCTGGCAACAGAAGGCCTTAATGTGGCACTAGCTACAACGCATATCCCCCTTGAATATGTAGCAAAAGCAATAACCCGCGAGCGACTGCACAAAGTTATTCATATCATTAATACTGACTTAAAGCTGAAGTTCGGCATAAAAACGCCTCACATTTACGTATGTGGTCTAAACCCACACGCAGGTGAAGACGGTCATATTGGCACTGAAGAAATTCACACTATCATTCCGGCACTTAATGAGCTTAGAGAAGAAGGCTTAAATATTACAGGTCCACTGCCTGCTGACACTATATTTCAGCCTAAATACTTAGAAAATGCCGATGTAGTGCTAGCGATGTATCACGACCAAGGCTTACCCGTGCTAAAATATAAGGGTTTTGGGGCGTCGGTGAATATTACGTTAGGGTTACCTTTTGTTCGCACTTCAGTCGACCACGGTACTGCATTAGATTTAGCAGGTACAGGAGAGGCCGACGCCGGTAGTTTCAGAAAAGCATTGGAAAAAGCCATTGAGCTTGCACATCATCAACAATGAGTAAAACACACTTAGGCCATACGGCCAGAAAGCGATTTGGACAGAACTTCCTTCACGACGAGTACGTGATAGGAAAAATTGTTGCCGCAATCGCACCAAAGAATGAACAAAACTTGGTAGAAATAGGACCAGGTTTAGGCGCGTTAACAGACCCTGTTTGTGAAGAAGTAGACGCACTTACCGTTATCGAGCTAGACCGAGATCTTGCCAAACGACTACGTCACCATCCATTTAACGGCGATAAACTCACCGTAATTGAACAAGATGCGATGACGATGGATTTCGGGGCGTTATGCAAAGAGATGCCAATAAAAGACAAGAAGCTTCGGGTCTTTGGTAACTTGCCTTACAACATTTCAACACCGTTAATGTTCCATCTTTTCGACCATGCTCACTGCATTGAAGATATGCACTTCATGTTGCAAAAAGAGGTGGTGAACCGACTGGCTGCTGGTCCTGGTTCTAAAAACTACGGTAGGCTTTCAGTGATGGCGCAGTATTACTGCCACGTTATTCCTGTATTAAATGTTCCACCTGGTGCATTTAAGCCACCCCCGAAGGTTGATTCTGCAGTAGTGAAGCTAGTGCCACATCAGGCACCGCCAGTAGACGTTGAGTCTGTAAATACGCTTGAGCGCGTCTGTGCACAAGCGTTCAACCAGCGCCGAAAAACCATTCGCAACTCGCTGAAAGACAGTTTAAGTGAAGAGGAGATCCGTGAGCTAGGTATCGATCCTACCTCTCGCGCAGAAGTATTATCACTTAACGATTTTGCCACAATAGCAAACGCTGTGTCGGCAAAAGAGCACCAACAAGAGCAGTAAGTTCTCTATGGATGTACTTGATATAAAGGTGCGGGTGAAAACCCGACACCTTCCTGACCATCTTCCTTCTGACTCCAAACAGTTTGCGTTCGCTTACCACATTACGATTGAAAACAATAGTGAGCACACTGTGCAGCTACTCAGTCGCTATTGGAAGATAACTGACGCAAATGGTAAAGCCTCAGAGATCGAAGGTGATGGCGTGGTTGGCAAGCAGCCGATTATGAAAGCAGGTGAAAGTTTTGACTATACCAGCGGCGCAGTCATTGACACACCGGTTGGTAATATGGAAGGCTACTATGTAATGGAACTTGAAAGTGGCGAGCGCTTTCATGTTCCTATTAAGGTATTTCGGCTAGCCATTCCAAGCATTCTTCACTAAGGTTTTTATGTCGCAAGGTAACACCTATGTCATTGGCGATATCCAAGGCTGCTTTGATGGTCTTCATCGGGCACTGGATAAAGTAAAGTTTGACGAGACAAACGATAAACTACTTGCCGTCGGAGATTTGGTTGCCAGGGGAGAAGATTCGTTGAGCACCCTGCGCTTTTTGAGATCCCTCGGAAGTCAGTTTAGCAGTGTTTTAGGTAATCACGACCTCCACTTACTTGCTGTAGTTAACGGTATTCGCAAAGCCAAAAAATCAGATAAGTTAGACCCACTTCTTAACGCTTCGGATTTAAACGAACTGGTTGACTGGCTCCGTCAGTTCCCTCTCGCGATGAAATTGGATGAACACTCTGTGATGGTCCACGCAGGACTTTATCCTAAATGGTCTATTGATGAGTGCCTCTCATTCAGTAACGAAGTTAGCAACATACTGAAATCACAAAGTTATGCAGCGTTTTTGTCGCAGATGTATGGTAACAAACCAGATAGCTGGTCAGATAAATTAGAAGGAGAGCAACGCCTTCGTTTTATTGTAAATGCATGCACGCGCATGCGCTTCGTACATACAGACGGCAGACTTGATTTCGATAATAAATCTCATCCCAGTGCGGTATCTCACAGCACCAGTAGCACGTTAAAGCCATGGTTTGAAGTAGAGAATAGAAAGCTCGGTGGTGGTCAACGGGTGGTATTTGGGCATTGGGCTGCATTGTCTGGTCAAACAAATAGTTCTCAGTTTATAGGCTTGGACACGGGTTATGTCTGGGGACAAAGCATGACACTACTCAACCTACATACTTCATCGCTCGTTAGCATCTCGGCCTAACATCTCATTCCAACACATCATTGGGCTGGAAAAGCACGAATGAGGAGACTCTTCTTCCACACTCAACTGGTTGTACCAGTGAAAACATTAGCACTTAGGTGCTAATTAAAATAAACATTAAGTTATTGTAGCCGATACACTTACTTGTGATAGTAACGATGATGTTTCGTTATCCGCTCACAGTACATGAGCAAATAGGCTTACATAAGCGCTATATTTTGTTAGCTGAGACGGGTAATATCGTTAGGGATAAAAACAAAAAACACTCATCCAGGAGTTCCGATGAAATTAACGGTAGCCACACGCGTAATCGGGGGATTTGTAGCGATTAGTGCACTTCTAATCGTCATAAGTGTTGTTTCGCTATACAACCTCAATTCTATAGGCTCTGCAACAGAAGAAGTAAATGACGTTGCGCTTCCCACCGTAGCAGGTAGTAACGCATTAAAAGCAAGCTTTCTAAACATGGGACGACTGACCTTCGAAAGCTACATCGAAGAGGACTTAAATGGTCTAAAAGATAAAAGAACATCTTTTAATTCTGCCAAAGACACCTTTGAGAGTGAATATAAAAAGTTAGCGCAAGCGGTCAGTAACGAGCCAGAGCTAAGAAGCACGCTTAATACTGTACGAGAATCTTATGAAGCGTATGTCACCAACGTAGAAGCGATGTACAAAAACCATCAAATGTACCTCGACCTGCGCAATAGTATTCAAGACCGACTTGGTGACGCGGAAGACAACGCCGACGATGCATCTACTTATCTCTTGGACTTTTCAGACTTAGATGCGGTTCAAAGGGATCCTAACCTTAGACGTGCAGCTGACATCGGAGGCCAGCTTGAGACCTCACTACTTTCTCTGTTAACCGTTTCTTATGAATATATAAAGACCGAGACACTAGTACGTTCGCAGACATTAGGCAACGAAGTTGATCTTGTCGTTGAAAAAGTGGTAACTCAGCTTAGTGAGATGGTTCAAACCGCTGGTGGTCGAGATGAATCAGGCACACTTGACGATATAAATGACTTGGTTAACGACGCCATCAATGCGATTAAAGCTAACGACGGCGTGGTGCAGCTTCATGTAGATCGGCTAGAGCGCAGAAATGACGCTGAACAGGCACTTAATGCTTCTGATGCAAACATTACACAGGGGGTTGTGGCGCTTGAAAACCTTCTTAATCTTGCAGATAAGAAAGCGTCTCACATAGAAAACCAAGTTAATGGTGCCATTACAACAGGCAACACTTTCGTCATCGTGGTCGTTATTATCTCTATTACTGTAGCGGCCTTCATTGGATACGTAACCGTTCGCGCTATTACACGCCCACTTTATCGCGTAAATGAACTACTTACGGTTGCTTCATCAGGTGACCTTACACATCGTTTAGATGATTCTGCACAAGACGAGTTTGGTCTTTTAGCCCGTAACTGTAATACGCTTATTGGTAATTTGAAGGAACTTATCACCGCCATTAACGTTCGTGCAGAACAATTGGCGGCAGCTTCAGAGCAAACGTCTGCGGTAACAGCGCAAACTACCCATTCAATCCAGGATCAAAAATCTCAAATTGGCCAAGTGGCAACAGCAACCACAGAAATGCACTCTACGTCGCAGCTGGTTGTTCAGAACGCAGAAGATACGCTTAGCCAGATTCGCCATGCAGATGCTGAGGCCGAAAACGTTCGTCAAATCTCGTTAGAGAACAAGAACACTATTGAAATTCTGTCTCGTGATGTCCAAGACGCGGCGGATGTTATCAACAAACTTCATCAAGATAGCGCAAGCATTGGTGGCATTCTTGACGTAATTCGCGGTGTTGCAGACCAAACCAACCTGTTAGCCTTAAACGCTGCTATAGAGGCAGCACGTGCGGGCGAGCAAGGACGAGGTTTCGCGGTTGTTGCTGACGAAGTAAGAACCCTTGCTAGCCGTACACAAGAATCGACACAAGAAATTAATGCCATGATTGAAGTGCTTCAAGCAGGCGCGGAAAAAGCGGTGTCGGTGATGAATCAAGGTAAAGATCAAACCGCCGCATGTGTTGCGCAAACGGAAAAAGCCACACAAGCACTGGATATCATTACCGATGCGGTTCACAAAGCCCATGACGTGAGCTCTCAAATTGAGCAGTCAGCTCGTGAACAGAATACGGTATCGCAAGAAATAAGTGAAAAGCTTGAAACTATTGTGGGTATCGCTGAAGAGACGACAGCTGGTGCACAGCAAACGTCTGAATCTAGCCATGAAGTGGCTCGCCTTGCTGAAGAGTTACAGCAGTCTATCAGACAGTTTAAAGTGTAATCTTGTTCAACAGACTATTCTAAAAGGGGCGCGCGCCCCTTTTTTGTTTTTAGCTTGTCGAAAACACCCCATCCATCTTCTACCGATGTGCTGAGAACGCTCCTGTGCCAACCCATAAAGATGTATCTTTAGTCACCGTGCCAGCAAGAACAGTGGCAGCAATTCGGTACTCTGGGCTAAACGGTGACGATAAAAAGGAGGAGTTTAAAAATAAACTGCTTAAAACGTTGAGCGATAACAATATTGAGGCGGTCGGAGCGCCTAGTTACATGGGGTATGACTCCCCTTTTACGCTTTTTTGGAACAAACGCCACGAGATCATCGTTCCTGTAAAAATTAAATAAACCAGTCTAGCCTTAAAAAAAACGGCCGCTTACATTAGCGGCCGTTTAATTTAATTGATGTAATTAAAGGTTTTATTCAAATAACGTTGTGTGAAGCTTTCGAACAATCACATCGCTGTCTGTTTCATTCACTAAAAACGACAAGTTGTGCGGGTTAGCACCAAAGCAAATCATACGCAGGTTAAAATCTGAAACCGCAGATAGAATTTTGCTTGAAACGCCTACAGCTGTCTGCATGTTGTTACCAACAACGGTAACAAGATCATAGCCTTTTTCCACTTTCACATCACAGATTGTCTCAAGTTCGGCAATAGTTTCTTTGTTCAGTCGCTGAGCCACAGAATTTGCTGGGTTATCAAGGGTAAAAGATACCGAGATTTCTGACGTGGTGACCAAATCAACACTTAGCTTGTGCTTAGCGATGATGGCAAATACCTGCTGTAGGAAACCTTGCGCGTACATCATCTTCGGTGTTTTCACTGTCACCATTACCTGCTCTTTACGGCGAGTAATAGCTCGATACGGTGGTTCATGCTCACAATCACGCACAATCCATGTACCACCCTTTTCTGGCTCTTTGCTTGAACCTACAAACACCTTAATGTCCTTGCGAAGTGCAGGCTCCATGGTTGCAGGGTGCAGTACTTTGGCTCCAAACGTCGCCATTTCCGCCGCTTCTTCAAAACTGAGTTCAGGTAACGGATGGGCCGCTGGCGTAATGCGTGGGTCAGTTGTGTACACACCCGTTACATCAGTCCAAATTTCACACGATTCGGCATCAAGCGCTTCAGCAAGTAGCGCCGCCGTAAAATCAGAACCACCACGGCCAAGGGTTGTAGTGCGGCCTTCTTCATCTGCACCAACAAAACCTTGTGTAACTACAATAGCGTCTTTGATTTCGGGCGCGAGTAGCTGTTTAGCAAGTTTTTCAATTTCTTCTATCTGAGGCGCACCTTCACCGAATTCGCTGTCAGTACGAAGTACTTTGCGAACATCAAAGTTCATGGTTTTCACGCCTTGCTCTGCAAGTACAGAAGAGAACATCAATGATGACATTCGCTCCCCCATAGATAGCAGCTGATCTTTTAAATCATCGCGGTGTAGTATTTCTTCGTGAAACGCTAAGCTGCGCATTTCTTCTAGCAAATCGTTAAGTTTGGTCTCTATTGCATCTTTGTCATCAAGCTTATTGAGAATAGCGTGTTCTATATCAACAATGGCTTGGCAGGTTTCTTCAATTTGCTGTTGCGTCATTGGCGTATGCGCTAGGCTAACAAGGTGATTTGTTACCCCAGCTGAAGCACTCACTACCACGATGCGTGTTTTTTCATTACCGGCAACAATTCGGGCGCAGTTTTGCATTACTTCGTAATTCGCTACGCTAGTTCCACCGAACTTAGCTATCGATAAGGCATTTGTCACTATATTTAACTCCAGAATAAAACTAGCTTTTCGCTAGCAGCAACCGCGCTTTATGCGGTTAATCAATCGTTATTTGGTCGCCTACTTTTATATTATTCTCGGCAAACCACCCTTGGTTCATTTCCAACGCGTAAAGTACCTCTTTCGATGATCCGACCGACTCCAGACTATGGGGAGTGAGAGGTTTTATATCCGTTATTACGCCATTTCTGTCGATAAATGCTACGTCTAGGGGAACAAAGGTGTTTTTCATCCACATGCCCGCAAATTTGGGGCTAGAAAACTTAAAAAACATACCGCAGTCTTCGCACAAGGCTTTGCGAAACATAAGGCCCTGCGCGCGTTGCTCAAAGGTATTGGCATACTCAACTTCATAGTGCTCGCCACCTATCTCCAGTGTAATAGATTCGAAGTCCACTGAATTCAGTGACGATACAGGGTCTACCTGCGCTTTTGCACACCCTAAGGTTAATACAAGTGCAGCAACAATAAAGAAAGATTTTCCCATTAGACATTCCTTTTCGCCATAAAAAAAGCCGGTCACCACTAAGGCAACCGGCTTTGTAGTTTATACACTATTTTAAGCAACATTCAACGTTGGAATAATGCGCGCCTTAGCTTCTTCTTCCGCCTTTTTAAAGCTAGGCATTTTGTCGAAGTTTAAGTAGCGGAATACTTCTCCTGACATTGCGTTAATTTTGCTGGCGTATTCCATGTATTCCTCAGCAGTAGGAATGCGGCCCACAATTGCGCCAACCGCGGCAAGCTCCGCTGAGGTTAGATACACATTCGCCCCATCACCTAAACGGTTAGGGAAATTTCGGGTTGATGTTGAAAGCACAGTGGCGCCTGCATCTACCCTTGCTTGGTTACCCATACAAAGTGAACACCCCGGCATCTCGGTGCGTACGCCTACGCGACCGTAAATGTTGTAATACCCCTCTTCCATTAGTTGTGCCTTATCCATCTTAGTAGGTGGCGACATCCATAAACGGGTTGGAAGTGTTTTATTGTATTGCTCAAGCAATTTTCCGGCTGCACGGAAGTGGCCAATATTTGTCATACATGAACCAATGAATACCTCGTCTACCTTATCGCCTGCAACATCAGATAAGGTTTTCGCATCGTCAGGATCATTCGGACAGCACACAATAGGCTCTTTAATTTCGTTAAGGTCAATTTCGATAACCTCGGCATATTCAGCATCCGCATCGGCGCGCATTAATTCTGGGTTAGCTAGCCACTCTTCCATTTTCTGCGCTCGGCGCTCTAGCGTACGTGAATCGCCATAACCTTCATTAATCATCCAGCGAAGCATGGTAATGTTTGAACGCAGGTATTCAGCAATCGACTCTTCAGAAAGGTTGATAGTACAACCTGCAGCTGAACGCTCTGCCGACGCATCCGATAACTCAAACGCCTGTTCGACAGTAAGGTTTTCTAACCCTTCGATTTCTAAAATACGGCCAGAGAACGCATTAATTTTGCCTTTTTTCTCTACCGTTAATAGCCCTTGTTTAATGCCATATAGCGGAATGGCATGTACAAGGTCACGTAAGGTAATGCCCGGCTGCATCTCGCCTTTAAAGCGCACCAATATAGACTCAGGCATATCCAGTGGCATAACGCCCGTTGCTGCTGCAAACGCCACCAAGCCAGAGCCGGCAGGGAACGAAATACCTAATGGGAAACGAGTATGCGAATCACCACCAGTCCCTACTGTGTCAGGCAGCAGCATGCGGTTTAACCAGCTATGGATAATGCCGTCTCCGGGACGAAGCGATACCCCACCTCGATTCATAATAAAATCAGGTAGCGTGTGCTGCGTTTCTATATCTACCGGCTTTGGATAAGCAGCAGTGTGACAGAAGGACTGCATAGTTAAATCGGCAGTAAAACCAAGACAAGCAAGGTCTTTAAGCTCATCGCGGGTCATTGGCCCCGTGGTATCTTGCGAGCCCACGGTTGTCATTTTAGGTTCGCAGTAGGTGCCTGGGCGAATACCTTCAACGCCACACGCTTTGCCCACCATTTTCTGCGCTAGCGAGAAACCCGCTCCACTGTCTTTTGGCTGTTCAGGCGTACGGAATAAATCCGTTGGACCTAAACCTAGTGTCTCACGCGCCTTCTCGGTAAGGCCACGACCAATAATCAGGTTGATACGTCCACCTGCGCGCACTTCATCCAGAATCACCTTCGACTTATAGCTGTATTCTGCAAGAAGTTCACCGGTTTCATGGTTGGTGATTTTGCCTTCAAACGGATAGATGTCTATCACATCACCCATGTTCATTTTTTCCACATCGGCTTCAAACACCAATGCACCGGCATCTTCCATGGTGTTAAAGAAAATAGGTGCGACTTTGGAACCGATACATACGCCACCGCCGCGTTTGTTAGGCACACCCGGTAAGTCCTCGCCAAAGAACCACAACACAGAGTTAGTGGCCGACTTACGTGACGAGCCTGTACCGACTACATCACCGACAAAAGCAACGGGGTAGTCCTTGCTTTTGACTTCTTCTATTTGCGCCATTGGACCTTTAACGCCTGGCTCCTCTGGCTCTAGTCCTTCGCGAGGCATTTTGTAAGCTGCAAGAGCGTGTAATGGTATATCGGGACGAGACCATGCGTCAGGGGCTGGCGACAAATCATCGGTATTGGTTTCACCTGTAACCTTAAACACAGTGTAAGTAATTTTATCGTCCATTAGCTTGCGCGATGTAAACCACTCGCCTTCAGCCCAAGATTTAATAATATCAGTGGCGTATTCATTACCCGCTTTGTGCTTCTCTTCCACATCGTGATAGGCATCAAACATCAGCAACGTGTGTTTTAATTCCTTGGCAGCCAATGGCGCAAGGCCTTCATCGTCAAGTAGCTCTACTAACGTTGCAATGTTATAACCGCCATGCATATTTCCCAGCAATTCAACAGCTTTCTCTTTTGAGATAAGTTCACAACTGTCTTCGCCTTTTGCAATAGCACTTAAGAAACCAGCTTTGACGTAAGCCGCTTCATCAACACCAGGCGGCACACGCTCTGAAAGCAGTTCTAAAAGAAAGTCCCCTTCGCCAGCTGGCGGGTTCTTTAATAAATCAACCAAGCCAGCTACCTGTTCAGCGTTAAGCGGTTTAGGTGGAATATTTTGAGCGGCACGTTCTTCAACGTGATTGCGATAGTCTTGTAACACAGTCTCTTCCTCTAAGTTAGCTTGCGCAATGGGAGTAAACGGTCTTGTACGCACTTGACGCAAGGTGTGTTTGATTAATCATCAACAGTATAACTTCACGGGCTAAATATTGAAATTTTGCGGCCTTTTAATTTATTCATAATCGCTATTCATATCACAACTTCTGAACGAAAAAAGCAATTAAAAAGAAATATGCAAAGTCACTTTTGCAATTAGCTTGTAGTAAAGTTATAGGGCTTTAAGACTTAAAGACAAGGGGTTAGCTGTACACCATACGTCTTCCATCGAAGAAAACCGTAAACGATTAACAACAGTGAGTGGGAGGCTACACATTGGGGCTGGGTAACTCATTAGATGCAAGCTAGAAAGGGCAAAGTTAATTGGGTAAATCAGACTGAGGTCTGGTGCGAAGATAGCTTGCAAACTTTGGCTTTCCATTTTTGGTTAAGCCGTAGTACTTAAAAGTTACCCAGCTACCGATAGCGGGCGGAGATTGGCGCTCATTGTCTGAAAAACCCGTTCCTAATTTAAATTGAATGCCTTCTCGCGTTTCTACAAGAAGCGAGCCCATCATTTCCTTAAAGCGTCCTTTCCCTGGAAGTTGCGCCAATACTTTCGCTTCAGCATCTTCAAAATGTTTTACCTTTAGTAGGTTGTCACTACGCCCGGTTTGGTAAAACGCCTTCCCGTGATGAAGCATCAGCCCTTCACCACCGTCTTTAGTTACTTGTTTAAGTTCTTCCTTTAGCGCGGTTAGAGACGAAAGCTTAAACTGAGAGATCACGGCAAACGTGGGATTGGCAGAGGCATTTTTAAGACTATTAAGCTTGTTCAGTCGGCTGTCAAAATGCTGGCCTGCTAAAGGCATGTCGAAGGCCATAAACCTAACTTTAGCCCAGCGTCTGTCTGATATAGACACTGTTGCAACGTCGTCGGCGCTAGTTTCTGCCCCAGACAAAGAATTAGCGACAAGGTGCGACTTCCCTTCCGTTAACTTAGAAAGCACGATGGAAGCAGTAAGTTCAAATTGCCCTCTTCCTATCCAAAGTTCACCGTCGATAGTCGCTTTAGGCCAATGGGCGGTAAACCAAGCTGGCGCAAATATTTTGTTGTTGTTTCGGGTCCTAAGCTCAGTGCCATCCCATCGTGCCCGAATACCGTCTAACTTTTCGCTCACCCAGTAATCGGTGATGTTTATATCTTGGCGGCTGTGTTCATATTGCTTGGCAAGCTGTAAACCGTCAACAATATCAAGTTTGCTCTGTGCGCAAACGTGAGTAACTGCTGTAATTAAAAACACGCAGACAGATGTCAGAATATAACGCATCGGCTCTTTCCATAAGTTATTAAACGGAGCCGTTAAAGTCATTAGAAAGAGACTAAAACGACAAAGGCAGAGTAAATTACTCTGCCTTTGGAATTTTTATAACTGTACGTAAGAAGGTTTTTAATTGGCTGAAAAAATCTTAGTCAGTGATGATATCAAGAACTGAGATGAGCACATCCTCGGCTAATGCCTCACCAAACGTTCTTTCTTCGTCACGTCTCTTTTGGTAGGTCTCCAAACATGCGTTTAGCCGCTCATCAGCAGTATTCACTTCATAAACTTCAGCGCGATTAGCTTGCTCAATACAGTGTTCAGTTTGCGCTGTCGAAACCGTATTGCATCCGCTCGTTACAGCGCCAATCCCAATCATAAAAACGGTAGCAATACTGATTGTGTATTTAATTTTGCTTTGGTATTTCAAAGTAGCTTACTCATTGAGTAAATCATGCAAACGCTTTTGTCTATTTGTATAAACTTGATAACCATCGTGCTGCGGTGTAGAAAGCTCCAAAGCCTTGTTTACACTCTCAAGTGCTTTTTTGTACTCGCCCATTTGCTCGTAACCATACGCTATGCCGTTATACGGGTCAGGCATCTCGGGGTACTCGGCTATATCGTGTTTAAACAACTCAATAGCTTTGTCGTAATTTTCAGAACGCACATAGTGATAACCTAATTCTCGAATTACCCATTCAGGCGCTTCTAATTTTTCCCCGCGTTGCTTTGAAACGCGTTCGTAATATTTGCCAATGCTTTGAATATCACCATCGAACTGTTCAGGCCTTAAATAAGCTGACCAGAACAGGTTATGATAAGCACTAAAAATAGACGCTGCCGTAACCAAGTTGTGCCGAACACCGGCATAGGCATCATTGACCCACCTCAAACCAGCAGGTTGGTTTGCCCGCATACCCATAATCATATCATCATAGTAGGGTCGCATTGGCGCCGGTTCGTTGCCTATAGACGTATAGATATAGTGATCCAATTGACTGGAAGATTTAAAAAACGCAACCGTTCTTTTTGCCGGCGCGCCATAGTTCCACCACACCGCAGGACTATAGGCAATCACTGCATTAAAGAGATCAGGATGTTGAGTGAGCGCATACAACCCGAATACACCACCAGCGGAACCCCCGGCTATCACCCGAAAATCATGCACCCGGTATTTATTCTCGACCATTGGGATAAGTTCAGTGGTTATAAAAGACAAAAAGTTTGCCCCACCCCCGCCATAACCTACAGGCCCGTTTGGGTCTTCATTTGCCGTAGGGAAAAGATCTCGAAAACGATCGGTATTCTCAATGGCGACTATAATTACTTCTGGCGCAGCATTTTCAGATTGAAGTGATTCAAGTACCGCATTCATTATAGGTAGATAAACCGCACCATCTAGCCGATAAATTACAGGGTACTTCTTGTCAGGGTTTTCTGCGTAGCCTTTAGGAAGTTGAACAACGACTTCTAGTTCTTCCTTTAACACTTTAGATTGAAACTTCTCTACTTTCAGTTCGTAATGTTGGCTGTCTTTGTCTGTCTGACTATTAACCTGAAGGCTGGTTAAAGCAAAAAGCAGTAGGGCTATAACAGTCGCTATTTGTGAGTTCAAACTTAATTCCTTTTATAAGGCGCCTTTCTTTTCAAAGTAATACTATTCACTTAATAGGATCAAGCGCGTTTTAATTTTAATTTTTCTAAAACAGGGGGTTATTTGGATTATCGACACCTTAAGTACACGTTACTCTGTATAAGCCTCTTTAGCAATATAGGAACTTTCTGTAGACATTTCTCCGCCCAAATATTTTGTCAGTACAGCGTGTAGTTCCGTTTTATTGACGGGTTTTGTGAGATATCCATTCATCCCGTATGCTAGTGCTTTATCTATTTCTTCGGCAACTACCGCGGCAGTGAACGCTATAATAGGAATAGTAATGTTTGCTTGTCGCAACGCTAGAGCGGCTTCAGAGCCGTTCATTTCAGGCATGTGTAGGTCCATTAAAATCAGGTCGACATGCTGCTTTTGTGCGACTTCCACTGCCTCTTTGCCGTTATCTGCTATCACGACTTTTAATCCTGTGTCTTCTAACAAGGATTTTGCGACAACCTGGTTAATGTCATTATCTTCTGCAACCAAAACAGTAAGGTTTGAAAACGACGGTGTGCTGTTCTGTTCTTTAGTGCCAATTACACTATCTGTAATCTCAAACGCTAATTCGAAGTAGAACTCACTCCCCTGGCCAACAGCGCTTTTTAGATACACGGTGCCGCCCATTGCTTCAACTAAACTTTTTACTATCTGTAATCCAAGTCCTGTACCTCCGTGTACTCGATTTATGCTGCTGTTCGCTTGGGTAAATGCGTCGAATACGCGCTCTTGTTCATCAACGTCAATCCCCTCTCCCGTGTCTTTTACCGAAAATCTTATAAATTGGTGGGTCTTCGAAGCTTCACCTTTCGATAGCCCGAGGGTTACACTGCCCTTATGTGTAAACTTGATCGCGTTACTCACTAAGTTGTTTAACACTTGTGAGAGGCGAGTAGCATCACCCACCACATTGGTTTTCAATGCATTATCTACATTTATTCGCAATGAAATTCCTTTTTTCTCTGCTAACTGCGCATAGAAGGCAACGCAATCTTTCGCAGTGCGTTTTAAATTAAAAGGAATGTTCTCCAGCGCGAGTTTACCTGCGTTCAGTTTAGAGAGATCTAATATGTCGTTCAAAATACGGTTAAGCGATAGCCCTGAACGCTGAATTTTCTCCAGATTAGGCCGTGCACTTTCTGATACCTCATGAGAAAGCACTACGTCAGTTAATCCCAAAATACCGTTTAATGGCGTGCGAATCTCGTGTGACATGGTGGCAAGAAATCGTGATTGTGCAGCCGACGCTTGCTTTTCGCTCTCAAGCGCCCTGTTTAACTCAAGAGTTTTGTTTTTACTCTCTACAAGGGCTTTCTCTAATTGGCTCGCTAGAGCATAGATAAGAAGGGACACAACAAGGTTGGTCACACAAAGCCTTAGCCAAAGGCCTTTGTCATAATCTCCTTCGTAAAGCGGCACAAGAAACGTACAGCATGCGAGTACTACCATTGCACTTATTCGCCAACCATTAGAAAGCAGTAAAATGGGGAAAATAGTAGCAATTGGAACTAAGGTTGCTGGCATGAGCCCATTGCTTATTACAAGGTAAGGCGCGACGGGAATTGTGAGTATTGCCCACAATTTCGCCAAAGGTTCTTTGTAGTTAGAAAAGATAATTCCCGCTACCGAAATTGCACACCAAGACAGGCCGAAAAATACTGCCACATACACATTTTGAGGTTGGGCTATGACGATTACCGCTAAGATGAGTAAAGAAAAAACCAGCAGAATTTTGAAACCAGCTTTTTGCAAGGCCGATGTGACTTCGCCGAATGATTCAGGTGCTGTGGTGTACTGCTGCGACATTCGCGCCCTAAAGTTCAGTAAACAATTGATAACACAGTATAAGTACTAAACAGCAATTTTGCATAACAATAATAGGGGCAGAGTCGCGACTCTGACCCTATTATTGGCCCGAACCTTGCCAACATATTAAATATGTGGTCTTGAGCCTTGTCTTTGGCACTCCAAGGCTTTTAGACTCGTTCTTTTTTCATTGCCCGCACCTGTTTGGTGCATAAATTAATTAAATAAGGTCACTATGCGCTTAAGTAGTTTTGTTTTATTCGTGTGTATATCGCTATCGTCTCTAGCTAATGACGATACTAGCCAGTACGGTCCAAAAGATTTTTCCAATGTTACAAACAAGTGGACAGCCGTGGTTGCTGCTTATGAGCCAGAAATTAAAGCCATTGACGCCGCCTTTGCAACCATGGACGACGCACACATCACTCAAACTGTTTATATTAAAGGGGTCAAATACCAGCTAGGCACCTACAAAGGTGAGCCCATTGTTGTCTTCAGTACGGGCGTTAGCATTACCAACGCAGCAATGACCGTACAGATGGCGTTGGATTACTTCCCTATTGATAAGCTAGTTATGATGGGTATCGCTGGTGCTATAAACCCCAAATACACCCCTGGTGATATTGCTGTGCCTGAACGATGGTACTTCCACGATGAATCTGTCTATATCAACCCCAAAAAAGATGACGCTAGCGCCTATGAGTTACCTGACTATTACGCTAAACAACTCGAATATTACAAAGCGCGCCGGGAAACAGATGAGCATGCCCCTAACTATAAAAACATAGGATTTATTCACCCTACTGAAGTCGCCGTTGTGAAAGAAGGATGGGATGCTCGCAGGAGAATGCCATACTTTACTGCCGATAAAACGTTGTTAAAAATGGCAAAACGTGCGCTCAAAAAGATCCCGCCTATCACTATGCCATCAGGTAAAGAAATACTGGTAGATATAGGCGGTAACGGTGTTACCGGCTCTGTGTTCGTAGACAACGCCAAATATCGCGAATGGCTACGGGACGTCTATACCGCAGATGTAGCTGAAATGGAATCGGCAACCGTCGCACAGGTGAGTTTTGTAAACGATGTGGACTGGCTAATTATCCGCTCAATCAGCGACCTAGCTGGCGGGCAACACGGTAAAAATGTAGAGAATGTTTTTGACGCTATAGCCTCTGGTACCGGCACCAAACTGCTACTTGGCATACTTGATGAGCTTGTAGCAACCGACCCACAATAGATAATAAATGGGGTCAGAGTACTTTTTAACTAATGTACTCTGACCCCATTATTTAAAAATTCAGTTTCTGTTGGAGAACGCTCGCTGCAATATTGCTACCATTAGGTCGCCAAACAATGCACTAGGCGCTGAACGTTCTGCTCGCCTTGCTTGATAGGATTCATCGAGACAATGCTGTAAACGTGCATTAGCCACTTCTGCACTATTTGTATCGACCTCATCAATCTGTTCAATGCATTTGTCAGTGTGTACCATGCTTGTCGTACTGCAGCCCACGAAAGCAAAGCATGTCGTGAGCAGGACAATTAATATCTTAACATTTTTCATAGCTTACCTTTCCTTAGTACACAATGAACACATCTCGCCGTATTGAATGAGTGTAGTGTTTGGTTACGTATTATTCAATAAAGGATTGGGGTCAGAGTACTTTTTAGAAAAATGTACTCTGACCCCAATTCTTTGAGCTGCTGCACCGTTAAAGTACTCTGACCCCATAATTTCAGGTATAAAAAAGCCCCAACCAAGGTTGGGGCTTTTTAATGTTTTGTTTAGCGTTAAGTGCTTATACGCGCTTAACTGCTACGTCCGCTTCAAACTTTGGTGCTACTGCCAAATCTTCTGAAGGTGGAGCAAACTTCGTAAGGTCAATGCCTGCAACCGCTTGCTTGTATTCTTCTGTCGTTGGGAAGCGGCCAAGTACGGTTGAAAGTACTACTAGCGGCGTAGAGCCTAGTAGTGATTCACCTTTCTTCTCAGCAGAGTCAGCTACAACGCGGCCTTGGAACAAACGAGTAGACGTTGCAATTACAGTATCGCCTGGCTCAGCTTTTTCTTGGTTACCCATACATAGGTTACATCCAGGACGCTCTAGGTAAAGAATGTTGTCGTACTTAGTACGCGCTGCTTCTTTAGGCTTAGCATCGTCGAACTCGAAGCCTGCGTATTTCGCAAGTACTTCCCAGTCGCCCTCAGCTTTTAGCTCGTCAACAATGTTGTATGTAGGTGGTGCAACAACAAGTGGCGCTTTAAACTCTACAGAGCCGTTAAGCTTCTCTAGGTTACGAAGCATTTGCGCGATAATTTGCATGTCGCCTTTGTGCACCATACAAGAACCTACGAAACCTAGGTCTACTGGCTTACCGTCGTAATAAGAAACCGGACGAATTACATCGTGGGTATAGCGCTTAGATACGTCTTCGTTGTTTACGTCTGGGTCAGCAATCATTGGCTCATCGATTTGATCTAGGTCGATAACCACTTCTGCGTAGTACTTAGCGTTGTCATCTGGTGCAAGCGCTGGTACTTCGCCAGACTTGATTTCAGCAATACGCTTGTCAGCAAGGTCAATAAGGCCCTGAAGCATGTTCGCTTCGTTATCCATGCCCTTGTCGATCATGATCTGGATACGGCTCTTAGCAAGCTCAAGTGACGCAACCATAGTCTCATTGTCAGAGATACAGATTGACGCTTTCGCTTTCATTTCTGCAGACCAGTCAGTGAATGTAAACGCTTGGTCAGCAAGTAGAGTACCGATTTGTACTTCAATTACACGACCTTGGAACACGTTCTCGCCAGCGAATTGCTTAAGCATTTGAGCTTGAGTAGCGTGAACCACGTCACGGAAGTCCATGTGCTCTTTCATGCTACCTTTAAAGGTAACTTTCACAGACTCTGGAATTGGCATTGCCGCTTCACCCGTTGCAAGTGCTAATGCAACCGTACCTGAGTCGGCACCGAATGCTACACCTTTTGACATACGCGTATGTGAGTCACCACCAATGATGATGGCGCGGTCGTCTACCGTGATATCGTTAAGCACTTTGTGAATAACGTCAGTCATTGAGTGATAAACACCTTTAGGGTCACGTGCTGTGATTACGCCAAAGTTGTTCATGAATGACATTAGCTTAGGAATATTAGCCTGTGCTTTCTTATCCCATACTGACGCCGTGTGACAACCAGACTGGTATGCACCGTCAACAGTAGGTGAAATAGTTGACGCCGCCATAGACTCTAGTTCTTGGCAGGTCATTGGGCCAGTGGTGTCCTGAGAACCCACAATGTTTACTTTAACGCGAACGTCAGAACCTGCGTGAAGCGGTGCATCTGAATTTACGCCTACTGCATTGCGGTTAAAGATTTTTTCTACAGCAGTAAGGCCTTGGCCTTCGTGCGAAACTTCTTTCGATTGCGCGTAAACTGCTGGCGCTTCAACACCTAGTGTACGTGCAGCAAAAGATTGTAGCTGCTTACCGAATACTACGGCGTACGAACCACCCGCTTTCATGAACTCCATTTTCTGAGGAGTAAAAGAGGCAGATACGTCAGACAGTTCTTCTGAACCGTTGAAAAGCTTTTTCGCTTTGGTATCAATAGTCAGTACCGTACCCGTTGCTACCGAGTATGCTTCTTCAAGCACTGGGTCGCCGTTTGCATCGCGAACCACTTCGCCATTTTCATCTGTTTTCTTAACCCAGTTTTTAAGGTCAAGACCAATACCACCTGTTACATCTACCGTAGTAAGGAAGATAGGTGCGATACCGTTAGTACCAGCAACGATTGGCGCTTTATTTACAAAAGGAATGTAAGGGCTTGTAGGCTCACCTGCCCATAGCGCAACGTTGTTCACGCCAGACATACGTGAAGAACCTACACCCATCGTGCCTTTTTCAGCAATAAGCATAACTTTTGCGTTGGGGTGCTTTTTACCTAATTCAACAATTTCTTGCTGCGCTTCTGGAGTAATCATGCACTGGCCGTGAAGTTCACGGTCTGCACGAGAGTGCGCTTGGTTGCCTGGCGAAAGAAGGTCAGTTGAGATATCACCTTCAGCAGCGATATAAGTCACTACTTCAATTTTCTCTGGAACGTCAGGAAGCTTTGTAAAGAATTCGGCTTTTGAGTAGCTTTCTAGTACGTCTTTGGCAATCGCGTTACCCGCTTTAAATGCTGTTTCAAGACGTTCAGTGTCGGCTTCGTATAGATAAACCTGAGTCTTCAAAACTTCAGCTGCAGGCTTGGCGACTGCTTCATCATCAGAAAGAGCAAGATCTAGAAGTGCTTCTACAGACGGACCACCTTTCATGTGTGAAAGTAGCTCAAGTGCAAACTCTGGCGTGATTTCTTCTACTTTTTCTTCGCCAAGTACAATTTCTTTTAAAAATTGTGCTTTAACACCAGCAGCAGGCGTAGTTCCTGGCAAGGTGTTATAGATAAAGAATTTTAGAGAGTCTTCGCGGTGCTCGTTTGTTGTATCTTTAATTTGAGCAATAATTTCAGACAGCAGTTCTGCACTGTCAATTGGCTTAGGGTTAAGACCTAATTCCGTTTTACGGGTTTCGATCTCTGCCAGATATTCTGAATACAAACTCATATAGTTCTCTCGGTCTTAGTTTTACTTGGGCGTAGTGTTAAGTCGGTCTTAGCTATACGCATATAAAAATGAGGGATATTTTAACTGATTTTTAGCAGTTACGTAATGACTGAAAGTGATCAGTTGGTTATACAGCCGCTTAAAGCAAAGCTAAACAAACAACATAGAGCATAGGCGAAAAAAACGACACTTTAATAAAAACAAGCTTTAACTATCAAATTCAGCTACTTATGGAAATATAGACGGAGGTACAAACGCATTTTCAATAAAAATGGTTTGACCAATAAAGATAAATAATAGTGTTGCACTTATGACAAAGATTCATTCTATTTATGGTACTACCAGTACAAATTACCATCAACTTTGAAGCAAAATTTCAGTTTATTGATTTTTTATTGTGCTTTGTTCTGCTTAGGTGAAACTTTTACCACCTTGCCATTCTCACCGTCCGTCAGAAGAAGTAGATTACCTTGGTGATCAACCGCTATATCTCTCAACCGCATTTCTAGTTCGTCAAAAACCTTCGTAGAAACATACTTACTCGAAGTTTTATTGACCGCATATAAGGCTTTAGCTTTCAAACTGGTAACAAGCAAGGTATCGGTCAACATTGGATATTGATCATGTGAGTAGTAAATCATTGATGATGGCGCGATGGATGGGGTCCAATCCACAATGGGGTCTGTCATGCCAGGGTAGGTTGAAAAAGGTGATATTCTCGCACCTGAATAGTCTTTTCCTAGCGTAACTACAGGCCAACCATAGTTCGCTCCCTTTCGAAGCAAGTTTACTTCATCGCCGCCGTCTGGACCGTGTTCATGCAGAAATGCTTGCCCTTGAGGCCCTTTAACCAAACCTTGCGGGTTGCGATGCCCCAACGTATATACGTAGGGGCTATCAGTATATGTAGGATTTATTAGCGGCTTGCCGTTTATGTCGAAGCCCAGTACTTTTCCCAATTGTGAACTAACAACCTGTGCTTGCTCGCGATAATCAAACCCGTCACCGGTAGTGACTAGAAAGCCCTGTGCTTGGCTTGCTTCACTACTTTCCAGTTGAAGAAGCTTTCCGCCGTAGTGCACAGGCGTATCTTTTGTTTGCGCTACTTCAATAACGGGTTCAATGTTACTAATGCCAGACGTGAGAGAAAGCTCACCTTTTACTACAGCAAGACGGTTAGCATCATCACTCCCCTTGGAATAACTGAGTAATACAGCGGGATTAGCAGGGAATTCAGAAGGGATAAGAATGTCTAGCACGCCTCCCTGGCCTTTCGTATACAAGTCATCCAGCGCTAAAGAAAATCTAGATACGTCTCCTCTGTCATCAAGAATAACGAGTTCACCGTCTCTTGTTACTATCAATATATCAGTAGTTGCTTTCTCTTGGTCTACAAGGGTTGTTAATGCCTTTGGAAACGCTAACGAGGTTACTAAATCTTCTGTTATTACATTATTAGCAAAGCTTTCTATCGCTGGCGACACAAGCTTCAACACTGCACGGTTATCAATCTTAGAGGTAGGTTTAACAGGGTCGTCAGAAACAAGATTTGAAGCAAGAGCTTGCGTAAATGCTCCGCCAACAAACGCGAAAGCCAATAAACTTCTTATCATACGCCCTGACTTCATTGTGATTGTCCTCGTTAATCAAACCTGACTCTAGCTACAATGGTACACTTCTTTTGAAAGCTCAATATAACTACATTTATTGTTTTTGTTGCGCTTTGATGAAGGTTAATTCATGGTATTGACCGACAAAATTTGGAATCTAAAACATGAAAAATCTTACTCGCCGCGCTATTTTTCATTTCGTCCCATCTTGGGCTGTGGGTTTTCTACTTGCAAGTGTGTTCCACTCAACTGCTGTTTTAATGGGTCTTGTGGGCATTAACGTTGAATTAAACATCAATGATTGGCTCTCCATGCTATGGCAGGATGCGTTCGGCCTTTTGCCAAGTTACGGCGTCATTATTGCAATTACTCTGTTGCTTGCTTTTTTAACTACGCACGTTGTTATAAAACGCTTCAACTTTAATAACGTAAAAACCGGTATGCATAGCAAACGACTTGTTCTGTTCGTGTTAGCCGGCGGCTTGTCTTTTCTTTTAATGTTATTAGCCATGCAACCTATACTAAACGTAACCCTAATTGCGGGCGCTCGCTCGACTCTTGGCCTACTCGCACAGTGCACTGCAGGCATGTGTGCAGGTGCCATTTACAGCAAATTAAGTAATAGTCCCAACCAATATTGATAACCACGACTTATACTATTAAATAAGCCAACGTTGATGTAAATAAAAAGTTAAGTTTGCTAATGTAAGTTATAGACTCAACATTCTTGCCTTACTAGGAAAAAGCAACATGATAACTTATCCAGATAATGTGACGTGTCTCGCCGACTATATTGAAAGTGTCTTGCACAAGTTCGCAAGCAAACCTGCATATACGGCACTTGGGCAAACTCTTACGTTTGCCGAAATTGACAATAAGTCATCAGCACTAGCACGCTATTTTGTGCATGAGGCAAAACTTTCTCCTGGTACCAAGGTCGCAATCCAGCTTCCTAACCTAATTCAAAATCCTATTGTTGTTTACGCCGCTCTCCGCGCTGGACTCGTTGTAGTAAACACAAATCCTCTGTATACCGAGCGTGAGATGAAGCACCAGTTTACCGATAGCGGTGCAAAAGCATTGGTTATCTTAAGCGACTTACTTCCAAAGTTTGCCAGCATAAAAGATGACACAGGTATCGAAACAGTTATTACCACTTCGGCGACAGAACTGCTAGACCCTAGTACAGCGCCAACGCTCGACGGAACGACATCTTTTACCAAAGCGGTTGAAGTTGGAAGTGCACTGCCTTCATTTGCTCGTCCATCAATCGCGTTAGACGAACTTGCCATGCTGCAATACACCGGCGGCACGACAGGTGTCTCTAAGGGCGCTGCGCTTAGCAATAAGAATGTTCTAGCTAACTGCATACAAATGCTTGACCGCATTGGTGAAGGTTTCAAGGACGGCGAAGAAGTGCTTGTGTGCCCGTTGCCGCTTTATCATATCTATGCGTTTACGGTCGGTATGATGGCGCTATTTGCAAAAGGCACGCACATTATTCTTATTCCTAATCCGAGAGATATAGACGGTTTCATTCAAACCCTCAAGCCTCATAAAATATCGGCCTTTATGGGTATAAATACGCTATTTGTCGGACTTGGACGGCACCCAGAATTTGCAAAACTCGACTTTTCTCAACTACACCTCACTATGTCTGGCGGTACTGCGCTCACCCAAGCTGCAGTATCAATTTGGCGAGACGTAACAGGGAATACTATTACCGAAGGCTATGGGTTATCAGAAACAGCCCCCGTTGTTTCATTTAATATTCCAGGCAAAGAAGAAATAGGTACTGTTGGCCATGAACTAGAAGACACAGAGGTGGCACTTCTTGATAGTTATGATAAACCCGTAGCTGAAGGAGAGTCTGGACAAATAGCAGTGCGTGGGCCACAAGTGATGCTGGGCTATTGGAACCGCGATGACGAAACCGCAAAAGTGATGACCGAAGACGGCTTCTTCAAAACCGGGGATATTGGTATTCGTACAGAATCTGGCGCAATTAAAATTGTAGACCGCTTAAAAGACATGATTATTGTCTCTGGGTTTAACGTGTATCCCAATGAGATTGAGGAAGTACTAACGTCTCATCCTGACGTAATGGAAGCGGCTGTAGTGGGTCAACCAGACGACAAAACTGGTGAGCGCGTTTGCGCCTTTATCACTGTTGCAAACGATATAAGTATCGATAAGGTGACAGCGTATTGTAAGCAACATCTTACCAACTACAAAATCCCTAAATCGATTACCGTTCTTGAAGAGCTACCTAAATCTACAGTGGGCAAAATTCTCCGTAGAGAACTACGTAGCGCGTGACACCACGGAAACGGCCAACCTTTATAAAGTTAGGCCGTTTTTACTTATAAATCAGTTTATTGCTACCAAAGACTAACATCCTAATATTGTAAACTGACGCGCCTCTTACTATAAATAAGGAACGCTACCGTTAATCTTTGCCGATAATGCTTTCAAAGACGTTATTTTTTCATAGTTTAGATGAGTTAAAACAAGAAAGTGACGCTTTGAAAGCGTTCGCTCCATCGCTGTTAATTATATACGCATCATCTCCATTTCTCAGTTCTCCCGACCTATATCCGATAGTGAGTGATATTTGCCCTAACTGCGTTGGATGCAGTACCGCAGGGGAAATTTCCGCGAACCGAGTAACTACTAATAGTATCTCTGTCGTTCTTTTGCGTTTCGAATCTTCGTCATACGTGAAAATACACCAAACAACGTTAAGCAACATGCCGTCTTCTTTTGAAACCGGTCAGTCACTTGCAAGTCGTATTGAAAAAAATGACCTAAAAGGAGTTTACGTATTGGCGCCTGGTGTCGAAATAAATGGCTCAGCCTTGCTAAAAGGCATTTCGACTCACCTATCGCAGAATATAGGAATAAGCGGTGGTCTTGCCGGCGATGATGGCGCATTCAAACAAACTTACGTACTGCATCCTGATGGCATAAATAGCCGCAGTGTTGTTGCCGTTGCGTTTTACGGTCAATCACTTAGTTTTGACTACAGCGCACGTGGCGGATGGCGGTCATTTGGCCCAGCGCGAAGAGTCGCTTCGGCAAAAGAAAACCTGCTGTTCGAACTCGACGATAAGCCGGCATTGGATATCTACAAAGCGTATTTGGGTGAATACGCGGAAGACTTACCAGCGAGCGGGCTTCTGTTCCCTTTTGAAGTGCTAAATGAAAACGGCGAGCCAACGGGAATTATTAGAACTATTCTTGGCATTGACGAGCAAACTAAGGCCTTAGTATTGGCGGGTGAAGTCAACGAAAGTCAGTACTTGCGTCTTATGAATGCGTCAACGGAGAACCTTATCAGCGGCGCACTTGAAGCGATAGCCCCTATTGCCAGCAAAAACAGAGAAGAAGATTTGCACTGTCTAGCTTTGGTGACAAGCTGTGTAGGTAGAAAACTAGTTATGGGTGGTCGCGTTGAGGAGGAGATTGAAGAGTTAGCTCGCCAGCTAAGTAGTAATACCAATATTGCTGGGTTCTATTCTTACGGAGAAATAAGCCCTTCATGCAATGATAGTCCGTGTGAACTGCACAACCAAACGCTAACCCTCATGCTGTTGAGGGAAACTCATTGAATTCCCTATTAGAACGTCAGTTACGCCGAGCGTTTCAGCTTAACGATACAGAATCACTCGCGCTGTGGCTTAAGGGACTTGATGATGATAGTGAAGATCATACAAACCTGAGTCTGCAGGCGCTAAAACGAGGACTTGCTGCTCTTATCCCAAGAATTGACGAATCTTACACGTTTAATGAAAGGGACATCAGATTAAGAGATAGAAGTTTACATATCAGCTCTGAAGAACTTATGGCTGTAAATAGAAAGGTTCGTGAAGAGTTTAACGAACAAAAGGCCGTTATCGAAACCTTACGATTAGCAGTAAACCAACTTTTAGAAGAGCGAAATAAGCCGCTGATAGATGAGAAATTCACCAACCTATCAGATCTTTCTTCACTCATGTACGAGCTTATATGTGAACAGAAAAATGCAAATAATGAGCTGCTATTACAGCGCAAAGCTATGGATAAACACGGCATAGTCGCAACTATCGATCTCAAAGGTACGTTATTATCAGCGAACGATAAATGCTGTCAGCTTTCCGGCTATTCTCGCAAGGAATTAATAGGACGAAGCATTGCTATTTTTCGCGTTCGAAATATTTCGACCACTGAACAAGTCAAAATATTAGAAAGTCTGATTAAAGGAGAAATTTGGCAGGGAGAACTAAATAGCTTTACTAAAGATAACAAGCCTTGGACTGTGTTTGCAACCGTCGTACCTATCGTAGAGTACAACCAAGGGATAAACCGTCTCGTCGTCATTTGTACTGATATGTCGGAACAAAAACGTCTTTCTAGAAAATTAAAAAAAGATAGAGCTTTCCATCAGAGCATTACCAATAGCATAGGTGAAGGCGTTTATGCAGTTAATGGTGAAGGCACAACACAATTCCTTAACTCCACTGCTTCTCGTCTGCTTGGATGGACCTTAGAAGAGTTACAAAACAGACGCTTTCACGATACGGTTCACTACCAAAACGGTGATGGTACCTTGCTTCCCAGAGAACAATGCCCAGTGAACTTAACGATTAAACGTGGCGCATCGTACACCTCTTATGAAGATTTTTTTACTGATAAACGAGGACGCTTATTCCCTATTTCTATCGTTGCCGTTCCGCTTTTTGATAAAGAAGGTAAGCCGGATGGGCATGTTGGTGTTTTTAACGATATTAGCAACCAAAAAGCCATTGAGCACAAGCTCCAGAAAGCCTACGACGAGGCTCAAAGCGCCAACAAAGCAAAGAGCGATTTTCTCGCAACAATGAGCCATGAAATTAGAACACCAATGAATGCCATTATTGGGTTAACTCATCTGGCATTAGAGTCACAGGATAGCGACCAACAGCAACAGTATTTGGAAAAAGTTCAGAACAGTGCAAATGCGCTTCTTGAACTCGTCGACAGCATCTTAGATTTCTCAAAAGTAGAAGCAAACAAAATCGAAATCATCGATGAACCTTTCACCTTAACCAGGACCATTGAAAAACTGGCGCAAGTATTTCAAGTTAAAGCGCAACAAAAGCAACTTCAGCTTCTTTTCGACATTCGCTGTAGCACGAGTATTACCTGTCACGGCGATAGCGAGAAAATTTATCAGGTGCTTCTGAACCTTTTAAGTAATGCCATAAAGTTCACTGATAAAGGAAGCGTAACACTTATCGTCGAACAGAAAGGTTCTATGCTGATGTTTTCCGTATCCGATACTGGGATTGGAATAAGCGTTGAAGGACAATCTAAGTTATTTAATGCATTTGTTCAGGCTGACGCCTCTATATCAAGAAAGTTCGGTGGCACGGGATTGGGCTTGGCCATATGTAAACGGCTAGTCGACTTAATGGGTGGAAACTTAACCTTAGAAAGCAAAGTGGATGAAGGAAGCTGCTTTTCATTTTCATTGCCGGTGTGCCACAACGAGAAGGGTGAAGCCAAGCCTACGTTACCCGCTTCTCTCCCTGAAAACATTGTATGTATTCAAACACATGAAAGCGTAAGACAAGGCTGTGAGGTGATTCGCAACACACTAGAGAGGCTCGGTATTAAGTGTCAGGTTGTAGATGACGTCAACAATACGCTTCCAGACAGTGCTAAGCTTAGCATAGCGTTTCTGTCCAATGACGAGGGAAGTTGGAGGGGGCTGTCTAATAACTTGGAAACTGGAAAATATAGCAACATTAACTTGTGTGCTTTGGTAAGTTTATTCAGCCGCCAAGAGGTTCAGAAAAGGTTGGGGCATTTATTGCCTGGCGACCTTAAAATTGTAGAGCTTCCGTTCATTGATAGCGACCTCATTTCTGCACTTTCGCCGCTTCAAACCTTTGAAAAGAAGCAATCGATGGACGGTTTAGAAAACAAAAAGTGGCGTACTGTACGGTTGGCTGAAAAACAGGTTTTAGTGGTGGATGACGACCCGATAAGTGTAGAGGTTAGTCAGCAAATACTTGTCGATTTAGGTATGAAAGTACTAACAGCAACGACAGGAAACCAAGCCTTAGCACTTTGTGAAACTTCAAAATTTGACGCACTTTTGCTTGATTGTCACCTGCCTGACATTTCCGGATATGACATAGCCGAAATACTTTCACAACAGCATGGTTGGACAGTACCCATCATTGCACTTAGTGCGGATGAAACGCATGAAGCTTCAGAAAAAGCATTGGCTTCGGGCATGTGTTTTCATTTGGTCAAACCAGCTAAGGCAGATGAGATCATTCACACTATAGATACGAATATTCACGCAGGCTACATTGAAGTAAATATACCGGATGATCCCAGCCCTTTCATTTCTTCATTGGTAGCTTTCTACAATAAATACAGTCAGCAGAGTGTAATGTCAGATTTACTCAACATTTTCCACTCGCCCTCTGTCGATAATCTACTATTAAAAGAATTGTACAATGATGCTCAGAGCATTGGTGCCTCTACCTTAGCACAATGTTTACAAATACTGATTGAAACAGATAAAAGGCCTGAAGCTATCATTGCAAAAGATGTTGCGACTCTGTCCTTTGAGCTAGATGCGACACTTCGCCTCATTGCACATACGATAAATAGGGGCACGCTTAAAACCGATATGCACTTGAATGAAACCCTGGATGAAGCGGCTATTCTTTCAAGCTTAGACACTATACAGAATGCGTTAGAAGCTTACGATGCAAAAGCCCTTGAGTACATATCCAGTTTTGCTGCACAACATTCAGAATCTCGCTTTGCAATTGAAATTAATCGGCTTAGGCAGCTCGCCTCTATTTATGATTTTGAAGCGGCTTTAGTCCTAATTAAACAGTTGATAGACAATATTAGTAATGAATATCCCGAAACCAAAAAGTAATAGATTTAGCGTACTTGTTGTCGATGACGAGCCAGCCAATATAGACATATTGCTTGGCATACTTAGCCCTTATTACGAAGTTAAGGTCGCGCCATCCGGCGCGGTTGCCCTCAAAATAGTTCAGCAGTTTACGCCAGACCTAATACTGCTAGATATTATGATGCCGGATATGGATGGGTTTGAAGTATGCAAACAATTAAAAACTGACAGATTGCTAAGCCAGATTCCGGTCATTTTTGTCACAGCACTGACACAAGGTGAAAGCGAAGAAAAGGGTTTTCAACTGGGTGGTGTCGACTATATAACCAAGCCTGTATCGCCTAGCATTACATTAGCGCGCGTGAAAACACATATTAGCCTTGCCCATCAAATGCGTATGACAGAAAACCTAGTGGCCAAGCGCACTGAAGAACTTAGTAAAAGCCAACAAAGCGCCATTACTATGTTGGCTGCTGCTGGTCACTATAATGATACCGATACGGGACATCATATATGGCGTATGGCAGCTTACAGCAAATGCTTAGCTATTGCCTGTGGTTGGTCGTTTGACGACGCTTGCTTACTCGCGCAAGCTGCGCCCATGCATGACACGGGAAAAATCGGTATTCCCGATGCAATTTTGAAAGCGCCTCGTCGCCTTATAAACAGCGAAATGGAGGTGATGCGCACTCATGCACAAATTGGTCATAAAATTCTTTCGCAGTGCGATACGCCTTTGTTTAACCTTGCGGCGGAAATTGCGCTATGTCATCACGAAAAATGGAACGGCACAGGCTACCCCAAAGGCTTAGCTGGTGAAGACATCCCTCAGAGCGCGCGAATTGTCGCCATTGCCGATGTATTCGACGCCCTTACGATGAAACGCCCCTACAAAAAAGCATGGTCTGATGAAGAAGCATTTGAACATCTCCAGGAAGGCGCGGGTAAACATTTCGATCCTCATTTAGTGGCGTGTTTTTTCTCTATCAAACAGGAAATAATCGATACGAAAAAGTATTGGAACCAGTTAGAGGCCGAAGGACAGATGGCATCAGTAAGCAATTTACTTCCCTAAACTCTAAATAAGCGCGACGTCCCCTTATCTACCATGACAAAGACGGTGAGCGACTATATCAAAGGTATGAGTAAATGAATGGCATAAAAAAAGGTCGATAATTTATCGACCTTTTCAATGAGTTTGTGTTTTAAACACTGACTTTAACTGGCACCAAGCTCGGCAGCGATAGCGTCAGCTTGGCGTTTTTCGCCCTGCACAAACTGCTTCCACTGCTGTGCCATAGCACGGCTTTTCTGATGCTTTTCAGCCTCTGCTAATTGGTTAAGCGCAAGGGCATATTGCTTTTTATTATACAGCGCCATGCCTTTAATCAAGTAAACCAGACCAGGGTTTCTTAAGTCACCCTTTTCAACCGCACGGTCGGCAGCAGCGATGGCATCGTCAAAGCGCTCTTCATTAAGAAGAATTTGCGCTAACTGTGCATCCAACTCACCGTCTTCAGACAGTTCAGCCGCTTGCATCATAACGGGAATGGCTTTGTCCTGCTCTTTAGCAAGTGACCAGCTTTGGCCTAAGAACTTAAGGTTGCGCAGGTTTTTCTCTAGCACACCATCGTTCATCGCCTGCTCCATCAGTTTCGCACCTTTGTAAGGTACGCGATGGTAGTAATAAAGCTGTGCCATGTTAAACACGTCAGCTGACGTATTGACAAACCCACGTTGGTAGGCGGTTTCCATGATGGCCAATTGCTTGCGCTCTTCACCTAGCTCACCGTACATACCAGCTAGCTGGATCCAATACTTAGGCTCATCAAACAACTTCACCATTTTAATAAGAACATCTTTAACCTTTTGAGGCTTCTTGAGTTCATAAAAAATTGCACGTTGAAGAATTAACCACCCTTCATCAGGGATCATGCCTTCAGCTTCGTGGTCAGCCACCGCTTCAGAAATCCACATTGCAGCTTCGTCGTACTGTTTATTTTGGTAGTACGCCTGGGCCTTTATCACTTTGTTTTTAACCGGTACAGGGCCTGTATTTAGGCTTTCCCAACGTTCCAAATAAGTGATGGTGTCGTCGTAATTACCCTGCATAAGGTTAAGCTGAGCCAAACTGAAAAGTGTCGTCATTTCGAACTTTTCAGGAATAGGCTGCTGCTCTACCACTTTAGCAAACGATTCCAACGCTTTTGCATAGTCTTCGTTGTTGTAGTAAATGAAGCCGAAAAAGTTGTACATCATGGCTTTTTCGTAGGCATTCATTGAGTCAGACTTATCTTCTACTTCTTTCAGTATAGCGATAGCTTCTTCAATATTACCTGCTTCATCCGCCGCCGTTTGTGCGCGAGCTAGCTGTTCGTAAACCTTGCCGCGTAATGTAGGTACGCGGCGAGTTTTCTTCTCGCTGGCTTTTTGCTCTTGTGCAATAGCGTCGTTGGCAACCAACATGCTAGGTACAGATACCGTGGCCGATGCAAATGCAAACGCCAGTGCACTAAGCAATGTATTCGTCTGTTTTCTCATCATGTTCTGTTACCCGTCAATTTGGAACGTAATACGGTTTTGCACACCAGACACTTCTGTTGCTTCGCCGTTAACAACACGAGGTTTATATTTGAACTTCATGGCAGCATCGATAGCCGCTTGTTCGAATATACCTTCTGGGTTTGCTTCTACAACAATTGGGTCGCGCACCGCACCTTGCTTAGTTACCGTAAATTCAACAATAACAAAGCCTTCAATGCCCCGTTGAAGTGCACGTCGTGGATATACCGGCGCAACTTTAACGATCGGGAGGTATTCACCGTCACCTGACTCAAGAGCCAAGCCTCCATCTAAAGAGATGTCGTCTCCCACTTCGGCCCCGAAATCCATCGACGTACCTTCTGCATCAGGAGAAGGCGAGTCCATTTGAGGTTGCTCCATTGGCGGAGGTGGCTCTTTTGGCTTAGGTGGCTTCTTTGGCTTACGATCTTTTTTCTCAACCTGCTCGTCCTGCTTGACCCTTACAAAGTCAAGCACGCTTCCCTTGGGCGGCTCAGTTAGTGCGCTGCCACCCATCTTGATAAGCGATTGCATCAAGAAGAACAGGCCTAACGTGATCGCAAGGGAGATAACAAATGCGATTAAATATCGTGGCATGATTTATTGCTCTTGGGCTGCAATCGAAACATCGTAAACGCCAGCGGCTCGTGACGCGTCCATAACCTTAATCAAGGTTTCTGTTGTGGCCTTTTTGTCAGCCTGAATAACAACAGTACCCTGTGGGTTTTCAGCGTGTAGGCGCTCAATATTCGCCTGCACTGCGCGAACATCAATACGACGCTTGTTTATCCAAATTTCGCCTTTATCTGAAATAGCGATAAGAATGTTGGCGCGATCCTTTTTCACAGCTGTGGCTGCTTCAGGACGGTTAACATCAATACCGGCTTCTTTCACAAATGACGCAGTCACAATAAAGAAGATCAACATGATAAATACAACGTCCAGCATGGGCGTCATGTCGATGGCTGCTTCTTCTTCATCGACTAAGTTTTGAAAGTGCTGCTTCATAATAAATACCTTACCTTAATGCTTAGCTAGCATTAACGTTGAATAATCAATGCATCCTCAAGATGCGTGCGTTCTGATTTCACCATACGTGTTAACCAGGTAGCGGCGAATACGCCTGAAAGTGCGCCAACCATTCCCGCCATTGTGGGGATAGTGGCTTTCGATACACCTGATGCCATTGAACGAGCATTACCTGAACCCGCAATCGCCATTACATCGAACACTTCAATCATACCGGTAACCGTTCCCATCAAGCCTAGCAGCGGGCAAAGCGCTACCAGAGACTGAATAATTGGGATGCTGCCGTTTAGGCGCATGGTTAACTGTGAAATTGTTTTCTGACGAACTTGCTCAGCGAACCAAGAAGAGCGGTCGGTACGTGCTGTCCACATTGCTACCGCTTCTTTCTTGGCTTGCTTGTGCCAAACCATCAGATACATCGCACGCTCGAGGATCAAAAGCCACATAACGAATATCAGCAGACCGATGACCAGGAGAACCTGGCCACCTGTTTCTGTGAAATCGCGAATTGCTTCTAGAAACTCGATCATGATTAGCCTCGCTCAGCGCGCTCTGCAATTACGCCAGACGCCTGTTCTTGTAGTATGTACACAATGTTCTTAGAACGTGTGTTAAGCATTGCATAAAGCAGTGTCATTGGAATCGCTACAACAAGACCTAGTACTGTTGTTACAAGTGCTGTTGAAATACCACCTGCCATCAGTTTCGGGTCACCTGTACCAAACAAGGTAATTGCTTGAAAGGTGTTAATCATACCGGTTACGGTACCTAGTAGACCCATAAGCGGCGCAACTACTGAGATAATCTTAATGATAGTTAAGTTACGACCTAGCTTAGGCACTTCGCCCAAAATCGCTTCTGTAAGGTGAAGCTCAAGCGCTTCAACGTCAGCGTCTGGGTGCTCGTCACGGACTTTAAGTACACGGCCAAGCGGGTTGTTAGTGTTAACTTCTTTGCTCTTAAGCTGCTTGTTCACTTTCATGCGCGTTAGCGTAAGCGTTACAAGACGCTCTAGGGCAAGTAGTAATCCGAAAGCACCAACGATAAGAATGATATAACCTACAACACCGCCCTGTTCTACACGCTCTTTAAGATTAGGCGCTTGAACAAGAAGACCTAGGATAGAACCACCTGTTGGGTCGATACCAAATTGAACTAACTCGCCATTTGATGCTTGAAGCTCTGCCGCAGAGTCGTTGTAACGATCAGCAGGCTGACGTACTAGTTCAGACACTGTGCCGGTTACACCGTTGTAGTCTAGGTATTTACCGTCGGCAACTAGCGCGAACGGACCTACACGCACAACAGATTTGTTCACTTTCTCGCCACCAGCTTCAACAACGTCAGTGGTAAAGGTAGTCACCTTGCCTGATTCAGTCATTTCACGCTGCATTTCAAACCACACGCGCTCAATCTCTTCAATTGAAGCAAGTTTTGAGCTTGAACCCATATCTTGTGCCATTTGGTCAAGGAACTCTGAACGGCCTTGAATTTGCGCAGATATTACTGAGTTATAGAATTTGTTTTTGGTGTCGCCAGCGATTTGCTGCAGCACACCGAATAGCTCTTTTAGTGAACCAAGACGCGTGTCTAGTGCACCGTTTAAGTCAGCCAGTTTGAATTCGTTTTCTTCAAACTGAGTTTCAAGCTGCTCAGATTGTGCAAGCATTTGGTCACGCTTTTCACGGGTTTCGCGAAGAATGCGATCTTGCTCTGCACGTTGTGATTGGAAATCACGCTCGCGCTGTTTGTTTTGCTGAGACTGTGCGAACTGACCTTCTTCTAATTGCTTTAGAAGTGCGTCTAAGTCCATCGCACGGTCGCTTTGTGCGAAAGCACCAACGCTGATGCTAAGGGCTGCTAGACCAACAGCGATACGTTTTACTGTGTTAAACATTCTCATCAACCTCTTAGTCTGTAATTGCCACTGGCAGCATTAGCAAGTCTGGTGCAAGTTGCTTCTTCGCCATGCGCAGACCTTTTGTAATTTGTGTACGGTAGCTGCTATCAAGCTCTTCCCACTGACGGGTTTGCTTGTTCCAAACACCCTGCATGCTAGCATCACGTGTTTGATAAATTAGCGCTGTGCGACCAAGGCGTAGGAATTCTACATCACGCTCTTGACCGTTAATTGAATGAATACCGCTATACGCTTCCATAGTGCGGCCGTAATCCATCTCTACTTGATACGCTTCCATAACGCGGCGGAATTTTTCAGATGCAGCAACATCGGCGCGGTCCATCATGGCGCGAAGGTCAGCGACGCGGTTAGCGCGCTCTTCTGGAAGGAAAGGTACGTCTAAAGCAACAAACTGCTCTAGGCCGTCAATCATACGCATCATAAGTGGCGTGATTTGGCGTTCAACAACAGACACTTCGTCAATAGCTGAGTTTAGGTCTGCCATTTCTTGTTCTTGGTTATTGATTTGCTTACGAAGCTGAGTGTTATAAACCTCAAGGCCTTCGATTTCTTTCATCAATGTTTTGAACTGTTGAAGTTTGCTGTCAATTTGATCGGTAATACCGTTTATTTTTTCTTGCGATTTTGCCGCTGACTCATTGATTTTCGCTGCCTCATCGACAACGGGTTTTAAGACTTCATCGTCTTGTGCCAGTACCGGTGTCGCTGTAAGCGCACCTGCAACTAACAAAGCATTGATAAGCTTCATACATTCAAACCTTTAAAGTTAAAAGAAATCGGTTGTATCCGACTATAAATTTCTGCGCGTAGGATAGAGTTTTTCTGTGACAGTTTTATTACGAAACTGTCATATTAGAACCGAAAGTGTCATGTTTAACTCATAAAAAAGGCCGCATGTAGCGGCCTTAAGGATAAGTTCAGTTTTTAGAAGTCATATTTAAATGACAATCTAATACCTGTACCTCGTGTCTCAGACCTAAGCAGGGTATCGTTAAATTCAATTTCACGATCTTCGCCTAGAATATTCTGAACACGTAATGTGACAGTGCTATTAAAGTCTGGGTAGTACTTGTATACCATATCCAATGAATGAAATGGTTGTTCGAAGTTATCGTCGAAACCATCAATACCCGGAATTAGAATACGCTCACCGAATACGTTGTATACTAACGACGCAGTGTGTTCACCGTTGTCAGAGTCATAACCCAACTGCATGTTAAGTACATACTGAGAGTGGCCGGTCATTCGGCGCTCAACATTAGTAATTGCCGCAGAAACACCAGTTTGCTCAACGATGTTCTGACGATCTAATACGATTTCAGAATCACTGACAGTGATGTTACCTGTAGTAAACAAGTTGTCCCAAATACCGTCGCCAATGAAGGCTAAGTCTTGTAAGAATTCAACTTCAACCCCGTACACCTCGCCAGATTCAGCGTTAGCAATACGAATTAGCGGTGGACCATCCTGAGCCGGAGACTGTACCGATTCAATTGGCGCCTCCATGTCTTTATAGAATAGGCCTACTGACACGTTGTTACCTGCTTCGCGATACCACTCCCAACGTAAATCATAGTTAATGATATCTGTTGTGCTTACACCAGGTGTACCAGCAATCGGGAAGTTAGTTAACGGGTCTAAGTAAGTCGCCGAAGAAACCTCACGAAGATCGGGACGAACAACCGTTTGACCGATACTGGCACGTAGCTGCATATCGTCTTCTAAGAAGTAAGTCACTGCAAGCGCTGGATAGAAACCGTCTTCTTGGAACGCAAGCTGTGAACGATCTGCTTCGTCACTCAAGTCAAACTGGTTTGTGCGCGGGTCTAGCGGCGCCACTACCTGACGGAAATCTTCATAACGAGCACCACCGGTGAAACGCCACTTGTTGTCATAGAAGAAATCAGCTTCTAGATAGTAAGCATCAATTTTCTGGCCCGCTACATAGTCATCACCAGCAATAGTCGTATCACGAATAATGGGTCGGCTAGACAAAGATAGGGTGTCTAAAACACTGTCGCTGAAAATTTCGCTAAAGTCGTTACCGTCTAGAATTGAACGGTCTTCAACACCAAGTGTATTGATGTCGAAACGACGGTTTTCAGCAGTACGTGTTTTAGTTACAAAGCTTGCACCCACTTTGTACTCGGTTTCCCACTTACCCATTGTCATGGGGTAAGTCACGTTATAGCCAAAGTTTTCCAAGCGATCGTGAAGGTCTTGGAAGGTGTAACGTGCCGCAGTCTGTGCATCTGACAAGAAGATTTCGTTTTCATCGTCAAAGATGCCGTCTTGGTTCACGTCTTCCATTACGAAACGCGCATTGAAGTTACCCGGCGCATGACGTACAGAGCGACCCAACGAGTAAGTCCAGTCAATACCCATGAAGTTTAGTTCTGGGATGGTGTGCTGACCTTTAATCTGATTGGTATAAAGCGAGCGTTCTTCGTACTGAACGTCGATATCACGAATACGCAAACCTTCTGCTTGGTTCAAGTTTTCCGTGTTACCAAACATTTCGCGAATTTCATCGCGCGTGTCGTTTAGTACAATAAGGCTGTAATCAATACGATGTTGACGGTTGTAGTCTACACCTAGTGTTAATAGTGAAGACCAAGTCACCGTTTGCTCAGTACCTTGAATATCGTCAAAGAAGCGTACATTGATAATGTCATCGCCCACTAAGTCAGGGTCTTGTAGCTCGTATTCTTCAGAAGAGCGAGTTTGGGCTGAGTAACGTGAAGTTACCAAAAAGCCAAAACGCCAGTCGTCGTCGTAGTCGTAACTGTCACCATAGGTAACGTTAACGCGCATATCAGGGTCAGCTGATTCTCTCTCAAGCCCATATTCTCTGTTAACGCCCTTGAACAACTCTAGCGCTTCCTCGGGCTCTAGGTCGTCTAGGAAATTCTTTGAATCCCAACGCTCTTGGATCGCAGCAGAGGCTGCACGAGTACCGTCGTCTTCACCTGTCCAGTCGCGACCGCCACCAGCATAATCCAGGACATCGCCAGAGTTTTCCGTATCGATACCAACCGCAGCTGATACGTTGAAAACACGCTGTGTAGGTATAGATTTCAATCGGATATTTACGTTACCGCCACCGAATGCCGCAGGCATGGAAGGCGAATACGATTTTTGAACCGCAAGGCTTTCTATAATGCTCGACGGGAACAAGTCGAGAGGTATTACGTTACGCGTTGGATCTGGGCTTGGCACGATTGCGCCGTTTAATTGTGTTGATGAGTAACGCTCACCAAGACCACGAACGTAGATGAAACGACCATCTACAAGTGTAAGACCAGTTACACGACGAAGTGCACCCGCAGCATCACTGTCACCAGTACGAGCTATCTGCTCAGCACCCATGATGTCAGCTACGAAAGCTTGATTTTTACGTTCTTCCATTACTGCCGTCGCCGTGCCCTTTAGGCGTGTACCGGTAGCGACAACTTCCTCAATCACTTCGTCTTCGTTTGATTGAGCGAAAGCCATAGACGCTGGAAGCAAAATACTTGCTGCAACGGCTAAGCTAATGGGCTTTAGAAGAAACCTGTTAGCAGGTCTGTTCATGATGAACCTCTTTAGAAAGGAATACATTCACGAAAATAATTCGTGTCTTACAAACTTAAAAGCAAGTGCGCCACTTTTGCAACGCACTTGCTTGTTTTTAGCTATGCGAACTGGGTCTTATTCAAGACCAACAGTCCATCCCGCAGTCCAGTCGTTATCAGCGTCTTTAACTGCGCCGATAAAATCTACTGAAGAGAAGAAGCTGTCTAGCGTCGATACGTCAGTCGCAGCAGTTGCGTCTACTGTGTAGATACCGTTAAGTACTGTCGCAGTATTATCAAGTAGGCTGTTACCTGTTTGTGCGGTGAACCAGTCTTCTTGGCTAAAGTCACCAGAATCTTTGATGTTTTCGGCACATGCTAGTACAGAAGTTTCAAAAGTAAGTTGTGGGTCGTTAGTGCCGTCCATGTTAGCAAGTAGCGTAGTGTCGCCATCGCTTAGGTCAGCTTCGAAACATTCACCCATACCCGCTGGGCCAGTAACTACGAAGTTGTATAACTGTGCGTTTGTCTGGTCGCGAAGAAGAACGCCTTCAGAATCAGAGTCAGCAGTATCGAACTCGTTACCAATGATAGTCATGTTAGCAACCATTGGGTTAGAGAACGCAGTACCGTCACCGCCGTCGCCGTCACCTTCAATTGCGCGGTTAGCATCAGAGTTGTCTTCTGCGTGCTTAACAAGAACGAATTGTAGTTTACCTTTGTAACCGTTATCCCAGTCTACAGAGTCATCTTGGATGCCTGTTAGCGTAAGATATTTAACGTTTACTGCGCCACCGAAGAACTCAACACCGTCGTCTGCGTTTTTGTGTACTTGTACATACTCAACAGTAGTACCAGAACCCACACCACCAAACGTAATACCGTTTAGTTCGTTATCTGGGGCGATTTCGAAACCACCGTGCATTACGCGAACGTAGCGAAGCGTACCTGAACTATCAGTGTTATCTGTACCACCGAACACTGCACCTTCTTGTGCACCTTCAACTTGAAGTGAACAGTCAGTACCGTCTTGAGGGCACTTAGTAGATTCGCCGTTACCTAGAACAATCATGCCGCCCCATTGACCAGCTTCACCCGCTTCAAGACCGCCAACAACGTGGTCACGTGAAGTGAATGTGATTGGGTCTTCAGCAGTACCGTTTGCATTAATTTCTGAGTCACGGCTAATTACTAGGTAGTCGTTACCAGATGCGCCATAAACAGTTACGCCTGGCTCAACAGTAAGCGTTGCGCTGTTTTCTTTGTCGCCACCTACGAATACTGCACCTGAAAGCGCGTAGAAGTTACCTTCTGTAAGCGTAAGGTCAGATGTGATAGTACCTGATACTTCACACGTAGTGGTTGAACCGTCTACTGGCGTGATTGAAGTTGTACCTGATGGACAGCCAGAAGCAGTTTCCACTAATTCGATGTTACCGCCACCGAAACCGAATGCCCAGCCTTGACGCCAGTCATCTTCGCCAATAGCACCAACGAATGTGTTCGCTTCAAAGAAAGTATCAAGCAATGTAGACGCGTCGCCACCAGCTGTAAGAAGGTCGCTTTGAGCTGTTAGTGTACCGTCTGGGTTAAGACCAAGATTTGCGCGGTCTTCAAACGCGATTAGCTGGTTGCCTTCTTGACCTGTAAACCACGCTTCTAGGTCAACTGCACCTTCTGGTGTGTTGAACGGCTCAGAACAAGCGATAGCTGAGTAAGTCATGGTTAGGTCACCGTCAGAAAGGTTAGCTTGAACCGTTTCGTCTGTGTCCATTTCTAAACACTCGCCCATTGCTTCTGGACCAGTGATAAGGAAGTTCATTAGGTTTGCGCCAGTTTGGTCGCGAAGTAGTAAACCTTCAGAGTCAGCGTCTGCTGTGTCGAAAGTGTTACCGATAACTGTCATGTTTGCGATCATTGGCTTAGAGAATTCTAGGCCGTCACCACCGTCGCCGTCACCTTCAATACCGCGGTTTGCGTCAGAGTTGTCAGCAGCGTGCTGAACGTAAACATACTGAAGCTTACCTTTGTAACCGTTGTCCCAGTCTACTGAGTCATCTTGGTTAGCTGTTAAAACTAAGTGTTTCGCGTTTACCGCGCCACCGAAGAATTCTACACCGTCATCCGCGTTGCTGTGTACTTGTACATAGTCAACTTCTGTACCTGAACCAACACCACCAAAAGTGATACCGTTAAGTTCGTTGTCTGGCGCAATTTCAAAACCAGCGTATTTAACAACTACGTATTTAAGGATACCAGAGCTGTCTGTATCGTCTGTACCACCAAATACTGCACCCTCTTCTGCACCTTCAACCTGAAGCGCACAATCAGAACCGTCTTGTGGGCACTTAGTTGACGTACCGTTACCAAGAATAACTACGCCGCCCCATTGGCCAGCGCCAACTTCATCACCAACAACATCGTTAAAAGATGTCATGATGATAGGCGCTGATGCTGTACCTTCAGCTTCAATTTGTGAATCACGGCTTACTACAAGATAGTCAGCGCCAGTACGACCAAAGATCACTGTGCCTTCTTCGATTGCAAGTGTCACGCTGTCAGCTTTGTCGTTACCGATAAACACTGGACCTTCAAGCGCCCATACTTTGTCGTTGGTTAGCGTGATAACGCCTTGGTCGTCAGCATCGTCAGCTGTTAAGCGACCTGAAAGAACGCGTACTTCAACCGTTTGGCCGAACGCATCAGAAACTTCACCACTTAGGAAAGAGCTAACTTCACCTGGCGCTGTATCAGTTGAACCTGTATCGCCGCCAGTGTTGCCGCCATCAGTGTCACTGCCACTATTGTTTGTTGTATTAGTAACGCTGTTATCAATATCGCCTTCGCTAATATTGATGTCGCCGCCACAGCCTGCTAGCACAAGAGCAGTAGCAATAGCTGAAGCTTTGAAAAGTTGCTTAAGTTCCATGTGTTTCTCCAAGTACGGTATAATTATGGATTTAGAAAACGCGAAAACTTTACCTAAGGTAGATGACACATTTGTTACATAAAGGCGCTGTAACAAAAGTTTCACAGAAAAAGTTCAATTTTAAGCTAAAAAACACCCAATGAACTGTAATTCTCGCCAATAATAAATTTGTTTTTATTTGTTTTTCTGAAACTTAGCGGAGGAACGCTTGCATCGCTTACTTGAATTCGAGAATACTTTTGTACTCGCCATAGCCTCTATTGCCCCCCAATCTTAACCTAGATTGTGAGCCTACCTGCCTGATTTGTGACGTAATTATGACAAGAATGGTTGAAAGCACCTGAATATTTCAAAGCACTTTTTTTGAGAAAAATCTGTTTACTAGGTATGTCGTTACCAAATCGTTAGTAGTGAAAAACAAAATTATTCATCGAGTAATCGACGTTGGCGTACCAATACATCTTCACGAATAGGGAAATACCCATCTCTTAACACCTGCTGCTGCCCTTCCTGTGACAAGATATAGCGCAAAAACTCCCTTTCCAGAGTAGGTAAGGGCTCACCTGGCTTTTTATTTATCACCAAATAAAGAAAACGAGCAAACGGATACGTTTCGTTGCGCACCGTATCGATAGAAAGAGGGATTAAGCTATCTAGCGACTCACCTAAAGGCAAAGCGCGAACCCCTGCGGTTTTATAGCCGTAAGCAGCATAGCCAATCGCACCTGTACCGCTGGCAACAGACAATACTACAGAAGCAGAACCGGGTTGCTCATTAACCGTATTCTTAAAGTCCCCGTCACACAGCGCCATCACTTTAAACAAACCATAAGTACCCGATACTGAATTTCGACCGTACAGCCTGATAGGAGAGCGATAGCCTACGTCGTAAACGTCAAGCTGAGACCAATTGGTAATGGCTGTATCGCTGCCACAAAACTGGGTCTCAGAAAAAACGGCATCAACTTGCTCAAGAGTCATCCCCGGCAGCGGATTGCGTCTGTCCACGAAAATGGCGATGGCATCCATTGCCACTTTCAATACTGTTGGCGGGTAACCGTGGGTTCGCGTGAAGTCCCGTATCTCACTGGGTTTTAATTCTCGGCTCATAGGCCCTATGGTTGCAGTACCTTCAATCAGCGCAGGCGGAGCGGTAGATGAACCAGACGCCTGAATTTGAAAGCCTACCTGCGGATAGAGGGTTTTGAATTCCTGTGACCAAAAGGTCATTAAGTTTGCCAGCGTGTCTGAACCAACAGAAGATATTTTTCCTGCCACCCCAGGCTTTCGTTCATAGGCTGGTACTTGATACGCGCTTGAGGCTGATGACGAACCTTGTGAACTTTGGGGCTTGGCAAATACTCCAAGTGGCAACATTAAAGTTACTGCAAAGATGAGATTTAAAAGACCTAAATATTTAAACCCGCTCGCCATTCTATGCCGTTTTCTCACCAACGTTTCTCGCCTCTTACGGTTACAGCTTTTCTGCAATCAATTCATTATCCAAAACAAAGGAGAATTGGCTACCTTCACCCAGTGTACTGGTTATATCTAGACGGGAATTATGATGACTTAATACATGTTTTACAATGGAAAGCCCCAAGCCTGACCCCCCTGTTTTACGAGAACGCGCCTTATCCACACGGTAAAAGCGTTCTGTTAAGCGATTAAGGTGGTTCTGTTCAATGCCATCACCGTTGTCTACTACAGAAAACTGAGCGCCGCTCGCACCGCGACGCCAATATACGTTTATCTCACCACCAGCGGGGGTGTAATGAACGGCATTAAACACCAAGTTAGAACAGGCACTGCGTAGTTCGGTTTCGACACCAAAGACATACAACTCTTCATCAATATGGAATTTGATAGCGTGGTTCTTTTCTTTATTGAGGGCCAGTGCTTCCCTTTCAACTTGAGCAAGCACAGCAGGAATATTCACAACATTTTCGTAGATGCGTTCAGAGCTGGCTTCAATACGCGATAGCACAAGCAAATCTTCTATCAAATTTTGCATGCGTTGAGTTTGCGATGTCATTTCTTTCATCGCTTTTTGCATGAAAGGATCAGAACCTTCATCAATAGGTAGAATTTCAAGATACCCGTTAATGACCGTGAGCGGTGTACGTAGTTCATGCGAAACGTTCGCCACAAAGTCTTTACGCATCTCTTCAAGCTGCGATACACGTGTTATATCACGGGCAATCAGCAACAGATGCTCATCGCCATAAGGCATTATTCGATACTCGAAGGTTTTATTGGGGTTCGTCGGCGATGGTACTTCAATGGGGTATTTGTAGTTGCCCGCATGAAAGTACTGAATAAATTCCGGGTGACGCAACAGGTTATCGATTCGACGTCCAGAGTCTTGCGGCCATTTAAGCCCCAAATCTAACCGCGCCAGGCGATTACACCAAATAATACAAGCCTTAGAGTCAACCACAACCGCCGCATCTGGAAGGGCTTCAGAGCCTTCTCTAAAGCGTTTCACTAACTCGCCAAGCTCTTTGCGTTTATTGCGGTTACGGCGCTGAAGATAATAAATACCTTCATAAATATGCTCCCATACGCCACGCACAGTAGGGGGAGACATTTTACGACTATGCCATAACCAGCGGTTTAACTTATAAAGGTGCCAATAGTTAAATAATAAAAGTAGCGTTGCGCCAATAGCAACGGCAAACAGCATATCATCCAAATACCACCCTACAAGCGCAAAAACCACAAGGAATAGCACTAAGCGCAATGTACTTCTCAACCAAGAGAACGGGTAATACATGAAATAACTCGCGTTGTTAAAATGGAAATAGGCGCACACTCAGAAGGCGCATAGACATGAAGGAAGTAACATAAGCTACTCCCTATTCTCTCCGTTTTTTCACAGCTTAGTAGAAAAACGGTAGCCAGCGCCACGTACGGTCTGGATCATAGCATCATGGCCATGGCGAGATATAGCCTTGCGTAAGCGTCGAATATGTACGTCTACCGTTCTGTCTTCAACATAAACGTTTGTTCCCCACACATTATCCAGCAGTAGCTCTCGGCTGTAGACACGTTCTGGGTGCGTCATAAAAAAGTGCAACAACTTAAATTCGGTTGGCCCCATGTCTAACGGCTCTTCATTGGCCATAACACGATGCGATACAGGCTCAAGTTTAAGTCCGTTAAACTCAATCGGCTCTTCGTTTGATGTGGGCGTGACCCTACGCATCACTGCTTTGATTCTTGCCACAAGCTCTTTCGGCGAAAATGGTTTGGTAACGTAGTCGTCCGCACCTGCATCCAGCCCCCGAATTTTATCTTCTTCTTCGCCTCGCGCCGTAAGCATGATAACGGGAATGTCACGAGTAAACTCGTGCTGCTTTAAACTTTTTGCCAGCTGCACACCGCTTCCTCCCGGCAACATCCAATCTAACAAGATTAAATCTGGGTAAGGCTCGCAAATTTTTTCCTGTGCGATGTCAAAATCTTCAGCTTCAATTATGTTAAAACCAGACTGCTCAAGTACAAACTTAAGCATTTCACGGATAGGCGCTTCGTCCTCAACCACCAACACTGTACGAGACATCGTAATATTCCTGCTCATTTTTAAACGCCGTTATTATTAATGTGGTCTGTGACAGTTTTATTAAAACGATTACATTAATGTGTCAAGTTTAATACGTTTATAAAACATGCTATGCACAAAGTTTAAGCATAGAATCTTGTTTATTCATACGATTGCGCATATTCTTGGTTTGTCTTAAATTTCAACGCGTATGTAATTTATAACGACTATCTCGCCATGGTGTGGGTATCATCAAAAGTCTGAAGTAACAGGGGTGTGTTTTTCTATGGCTGCGGTCAAGACAGGGTTATCAAGGAAGCTCTTAGCCAGGGTATTGTCGGTGTACTTTGCGCTCACGTTTCTTGTGACAATAGGACAAATCTTTACTGAATATCTCAGCACAAAAAATCACGTTGAAGGCGAGCTGCAAACCCTGAAAAACACCTTTTCTTCAAGCCTGACACGCGCCTTGTGGGAGTTAAATAATGATCAGGTTCGCGCTATTGCTGAAGGATTAATGTCACTGCCTATCGTTGAAGGGCTTCAAGTACGCGGTGAGAATGGCAACTATATTGCAGAGTATGGCATTCGTGCGCAACGCTCACCCGCGCCTGTTGATCAAGAACTCATAGAAGATCACTCCGGCGGCGTTTTTAGCTATAGCTTTCCATTGGTGTTTAAATTCTCTGGGCGTGAATCTACCGTTGGCGATGTCACCCTGTATTCGAGCTTCGACACTATTTTTAGTCGTATTGAAGTGGGCGTGTTTTTTCTCATCGGTAATGCATTAGTAAAAACCACTTTTCTTGTCTTCTTATTTATGACCGCATTTCGCACCATGCTTTCTGAACCGCTGCAAACCATTACTGAGCAAATGGGTAACTTTGACCCGCAGCATCCAGAGGAGAGTAAACTCAGCATAAAACTCGATGATGACAACGAGTTATTACAGCTTAAGGAATCTTACAACCACGTTATTGATGACCTTATTATTTCAAACAATAAGCTGAAAGACGCGCAGAATGAACTTACTCTCGCCAACAAGAAGCTAGACGACCAAAACCTAATATTAGAACAAGAAGTAGCAAAGAAGACCGCATCTTTGTCTCAAATCATGCTCGACTTAGAGCAGCAAAAAGATGAACTTATTACCCATCAACGAGAGCTTCGCCAGGAAAACGAAAACCGCCAGTACATAGAAGCTGAACTTCGCAAACGCAACCAAGAACTCGCCAGTTCAATGGATACGCTTCATCAGGCACAAGAACAATTAGTTGAATCAGAGCGCATGGCCTCACTAGGCGGCCTTGTTGCGGGTATAGCGCATGACGTGAACACGCCCCTAGGGGTGAGCGTTACCGCTGCCAGTTTTCTTCAAGAGCGACTGAACAATTTAAAGACCGACTTTCAAGATAAAAGCCTTACCAGTAAGAATATGGCAAGCTTTATTGACGAGGCTGAGCAAACTGCACTCTTACTTTTGAGTAATTTAGAGCGGGCATCTGACCTTATTGCCAGCTTTAAACAAGTAGCCGTTGACCAAACAAGCGAAACCGAACGCGAGTTTGTTTTAGGTGATTACATTAACGAAATCATTCAGTCGCTAAGGCCAAGTTTCAAGCATACTGAACATCAAATTAACGTATCCTGCCCTGACAATTTAGTTGTGACCTGTGCACCTGGCGCCATCGCGCAGATTGTCACTAATATGGTCGTTAACTCAATCACACATGGATTTGAAGATAAGGCAGCCGGCACCATAACATTGGATGTGAAAGAAGCTGGCGACTACGTTGTGGTTCACTACAGCGACGACGGTAGGGGCTTAGGTGAAGAAGAACTAGGCAAATTGTTTGATGCGTTCTTTACCACCAAACGTGCGGAAGGTGGCAGTGGTCTAGGCACACATATTATGTATAACTTGGTTACCCAGTCACTTCAAGGCCATATCGAAGCTGACAGCACACCCGGTAACGGCTTACAGTACATCATCCGGTTTCCTAAGAAAACGCACGCTTAAACCTTCTTTTTATTTTCAATCTGTAAAGCGTGCAGTAGGCGCGCTTTTTAGGGCCAGTTATTCAATTGCATCGCAAGTATTACGTTGGTACGCTTGCGCCCTATTTTTATCAAGAGAATGCTTACACTATGTGGTTTAAGAATGTAAAAGCCTATCAAATAACTCAACCGTTATCGCTAGACGAGGGCGACTTAGAACGTGCCCTTAACGAACACGCTTTTCGCCCATGCGGCAGCCAGGATTTAGCAACTATGGGGTTCGCCTCTCCGTTTTCTCAGGCGGGTAAGCAAGGCACTATGTTCCACGTTGTTCAACAGCGTTTTTGGATAACCCTAAAAAAACAAGAAAAGATCTTACCCGGTGCAGTGGTAAATGCCGAGCTTGATGAAATGGTGGCTAAGATTGAAATGGAAACGGGCTCACCCGTTGGCAAAAAAGCCAAGGCAGATCTTAAACAAGAAATTCAAACACGTCTGTTACCTCAGGCATTTACAAAAAACACTTACACCCACGGTTTTATCTCGCTTGCTGACAACTTAGTCGTAGTTGACGCATCATCTGATGGCAAAGCAGAAGCCTTTTTGGCCATGGTAAGAAAAGCCATTGGTTCACTGCCCGTTGTGCCCTTTACGCGCAGAAGCCTTCAAAGCGAACTTACGCACTGGGTTACTGAGTCAACACCAGAAGGTGTAGGGCTACTTGAAGAAGCTGAACTTAAATCTACCGATGACACGGGCAGCGTTATTCGTTGTAAGAACCAGCCGCTAGACAGTGAAGAAATCAGTATTCACCTTGATGCCGGTAAGCTGGTTCAAAAGGTCGCATTCGAATACGCAGAGACGTTAACGGCTATTATGTGTGAAGATGGCGCCATTAAACGTGTAAAGTTCACCGACCGCATTAAAGAAGAAACTGACGATGTGCCAAAAGATCAGGTTGAAGCGCGCCTTGATGCAGAGTTTGCGCTCATGTCAGCAGAAATTTGTACCCTGTTAAACTTCCTTCGTGGCGCGCTTAATCTTAACGACGATAGTTTGTAAGCGAACTTCTCGCCAATAAAAAATCAGATGAGAGGGATAGCCTAGCGCTATCGAAAAGCCTAATTACCTTAAGGTAGTTAGGCTTTTTATTAGGGCCTGTTAATTAACTTGCTTGTTTGAACTGGCAACCGTCATGTAGCGCAAATACCTCTTAACTTTTCCTAGCCTTTTTCCTAGCGCTTACAAGAAAGTTACCCATCCGCTTTAAGTGGGATAGTGAATAACCACAATAAACCGCGTTTCTCCTACTTCGTCTCGATAACCGTGGGGCTGGTCTGCACGTAATAGACATTGCTCTTGCGCTTGATAGGTTTGCCATTGACCATCTTGCAAAACCCCTAACGTTCCTTGTAGTACGTGAATATGTTCGGTGACGCCTATTTGATGCGCCGAAGAGTGCTGCTCATGAAAGTCAGTTAAGCATAGTTCAAACATTTCAAACTGAGTGGCTGAGTTAAACGGAAATAGCGTTTTTATGGTTACATTTGGATCGTTAGCGAACTTGTTATCAACATGTTGGGACGTAGGTGCGGTTTCATCACCTGACAAGAAAGAAGAAAAAGAACACGCAAGGCCGGTTGCTATCTTCCACAAGGTAGCGATTGTGGGGCTAGACTCGCCTCGTTCTATTTGCCCCAACATGGCTTTAGATACCCCCGTCAACTGCGCTGTTTTATCAAGGGAAAGCCCCCTAGCTTTGCGAACAGACTGCAGGTGCTGTGCAATACTTCTTGAAATAGCAGAAGGCTGCGCGTTCGCTTTTATCATGTAATGAAGGCCTTTTATTTTTTCGCTGACGTTAATTAACCACTTGTGCGTTATAACGCACAAGTGTTAAGTTACCTATTGTACGTTATAGCGCACAAAAAGGTAGAGTAGCACAACCGATAGACACCAGAAGCGTGTTTTTATCGCTCAGTCGATTCCAAATTGAAATTCCATCACGAGGGTTTTCATGAGTAAATGGAAGTTAAGTCATATCAGCGCAGGGCTAACCGCGGTTACAGTAGGTTACAGTAGTTCTGTTGTCATTATCATTGATGTAGCGCGTAAAGCCGGCGCCAGCGACGACATGGTAGTGAGTTGGTTGTTGGCGCTTGGGCTCGGAATGGGCATTACCTGCATTCTGTTTTCGTGGCTATCCAAACTGCCCGTTGTTACCGCATGGTCTACCCCTGGCGCGGCCTTTTTGTTAACCAGTATCGGTGACTACCGTTTAAGTGAAGCTATTGGTGCATTTATACTATGTGCCTTGCTTTCTCTTGCAACTGCGCAAAGCCGTAGCCTGCTTAAACAAATAAGCCGAATTCCTCCTGCAATCTCATCGGCGCTTTTGGCCGGCATTCTCTTACCTATATGCCTTGCGATATTCAGTGATGTTAATGACGCGTCGTACTTAGTAGCGTTATTTATCGCAGCATATCTAATAGGAAGCCGACTATTTCCTCGCTATTTGATGCTGTTACTACTAGTTATGTCAGTAGGCATTAGTTTGTTTATGGGTAGTACTAGCGGTGTTGTTGCTCTACCAAGTACCTCATCAGGGCTGTCATCAATATTTACCCTGCCCGAGCCTATTTGGGTAACGCCCACTTTCTCTCTCAGTGCTGCAGTTGGATTAGCATTTCCCCTTTTTCTTATCACCACGCTTTCTCAAAACTTGCCTGGTATAGCTATTCATCACGCCCACGGCTACACGCCCGACCATAAACCAATTTTGTCAGGCATTGCCATTGTTCAAGCTTTATTAGCACCTTTCGGTGGTTTTACCTTTAACTTAGCAGCGATAACGGCAGCACTATGCATGGGCGAACAAGCGGATCGTGAAAAGTCGCAGCGCTATAAAGCGGCCATAGCAGCGGGGGTGGCATATTTGTTCATGGGGCTATTAGCGTCTGTGGTCGTTACACTCTTTGCCAGTATGCCAAGTATCATTATTCATCTGCTTGCTGGACTAGCCCTCTTGGCTACGCTACAAGGAGCGGTGGTTCGCGCCATGGAAGTAGAGCATCACAGGGCTCCCGCTTTGCTTACCATGCTGTGTACGGCGTCTGGATTTAGTTTATATTCCATGACCTCAGCAGTGTGGGGATTGGGATTAGGTTTATTGTTGCTGTATGTTCAAAAGAAGCCTAATAATGCCTAGACCTGCTTGTTTAGCGCTGTAACCCATAGCGAAATTTACCTAACAAAAAGGCCGATACTTTTGAAAATCTTCTTCTGTATCGGCCTAATAGTAGTATCAAGCTTCTTATAACTTTAGCGCTTATAAGAATATTTGTTTCGCGACGCTTGCTAGTTCTTCAAACTCATCAGAGTGAAGCTCTCCCATATCTTCAACCACACCGCGCTGCATCGCTAAGTTTAATATAGCGTCTTTTTGACTGCCTGCAGCACCAGAGACTGCCGCGCCCACACGTACAAAATCAATATAACCTAGTTCATCGGGCATGTAGCTTAAATCTTTCCAGTTTTTAGCCACGTTGACAAAGCTATCCCCAAAACCCCATTCACGCATTATACTTGCGCCAATTCGGCCGGCCAATTTATCAATGGCCACTTCAAGGAATGAAGGGTTAGCAAATACGTCAGGATGACGCTCAGCCTCAGTCAAAATAGGCAACACACCAATGTTATGAACCAATGCTGCTAACGTCATGGTGTCCATGCTCATTTCACGCTTTTTAGTTCGCGCGATATACATTTGAAGCACAGCCATTGCGTTTGCAACAATATTTACTGTGTTTGCCCACTCTTGCTGAAGATAGCGCGCAACAACATCATTTTTAGAAACGAACAACTGCTCCATGGCCAATGCTGTTGAGATATTTTTAATTTGACGCAAGCCTATTCGTGTAACAGCCTGGCTAATAGAGGTTACTTTCACACTTCGGCCCATGTAAGCGCTATTAGCGATTTTGATCATTCTCGCGCTTAGTGAGGGATCTTGACCAATCACGTCACCCATCGCATTTAAGTTAATGTCGGGATCGTCTGCCGCTTTACGGACTTTCAATGCAATTGCCGGAAGTGTAGGAAGGACCAGTGTGTCATTATTTATTTTTTCAACCAAGATGGTTGAAAGCGCGTTCTGTGTAGACATATTTCTACCCTTAGAAAGTTCCAAATAGCCTTGATAAGGCGATAGTTTGCGTTACCCGTTGTTCATCTAGGCATCAATAATTCTGACGCACTAAACAAACTGAATGTTCATGCGTTGCATTCCCTGCGTTTACTCACATAGCCTCTATGTTTCACGCTAAAATACAAACCGTTTATTGTTTTATTATGGTATTTCTATCACCATACTATAGTAGCTCTTTGGTTTCGACCAACTAAAAAAGGCTGCTTCAGTACGAATAATAAATAACCGCAGAAGCACCGGAGCTCACTTAAAGTATAGACAACTAGTAGCAAACCACTATTGATATTGAGCAAATAATTTTCATACTTTTGTATAAAATCAAAAGCATAGCTATAGTGAACTACTTTATCACCGCACCAACTACTGTTTAATGACAGTGTAACGACACGGTAAACTTCATTATGAAAAAAACGATTTCAACATACTCTCCTATTGCTGCTGCTATAGCAGGGTTGTTCTTGCTGACAGCGTGCAGCAAAAGCGCCGATACAACACAAACTCAAACGGCAAAGCCTGACACCACTACAGAGCAAACACTACTTATTGACGAGTCTCGCTTGTCAATTTATCACGCCGTAGACCTTACCAGCGATTTGTCACACCTGAGTGACAACCAACATAAGATGCTTTCGCTATTAATAGATGCTTCGAAAATAATGGACGACCTGTTTTGGAAACAGGCGTTTTTCGAAGATAAAGATGCCTTTCTTTCCTCAATAAGTGACGAAAGGATCCGTCATTTTGCAGCGATAAACTACGGCCCTTGGGATCGCTTAAATGGCGACACACCATTTATCAGCGGCTATGAAGATAAAGCCCTAGGTGCTGAGTTTTATCCTCACGACATGGAAAAGGAAGAATTTGCTACGGCTGAGTTTGCCGACAAGCAAGGCTTGTATTCTATAGTGAAGCGCGATGAAGCAGGTAACCTTTATTCAGTGCCTTACTCTGAAGCCTTTAAGAGTGAGTTAATGAAAGCATCTGACCTACTAAAAAAAGCGTCAGAGCTAGCTGAAGATGAAAGCTTCAAGCAATACCTTCAACTGCGTTCTGAGGCATTGCTGTCAAACGATTATCTTGCCTCTGATATGGCGTGGATGGATATGAAGACCAACCCTGTAGAGCTGGTGATTGGACCTATCGAAAGCTACGAAGACCAACTCTTTGGCTATCGCGCAGCATTTGAAGCCTACGTGCTTATTAAAGATTTAGCGTGGAGTGAAAAGCTAGCTAAGTACGCTGCCTTTTTGCCTGAATTACAGCAAGGTCTTCCGGTTGCTGAGGCATATAAAGCGGAAATGCCAGGTTCTGATGCAGACCTTAACGCTTATGATGTTATTTATTATGCTGGTCACTCTAATGCAGGCAGTAAGACCATTGCGATTAACTTGCCCAATGATGAGCGAGTACAGCTAGAAAAAGGTACCCGCCGCCTTCAGCTTAAAAACGCGATGCGTGCAAAGTTCGATACTATTTTGGTGCCTATTGCGGATACGTTAATTGTACCAGAGCAACGTGAACACATAACCTTCGACGCCTTTTTTGCGAACACCATGTTTCACGAAGTGGCGCACGGTTTAGGGATTAAGAACACCCTAGATGGTTCAGGGACTGTGCGCGGAGCACTTCAAGAGCATGCCTCTGCTCTTGAAGAAGGCAAAGCGGATATTCTAGGTTTGTACATGGTACAAAGTCTTCTTGAAAAAGGTGAAATCACTGAAGGTACTTTAGAAGATTATTACGTTACCTTTATGGCTGGCATTTTCCGTTCAGTGCGTTTCGGGGCAAGCTCTGCTCATGGCAAAGCGAACATGATTCGTTTTAACTTCTTTGCACAGCAAGGTGCGTTTGAGAAAACAGAAGACGGCATGTATAGAGTGAATATGGAGAAGATGGGCGCTGCAGTAGAGGCACTATCAGAATTAATTCTCACACTTCAAGGTGACGGCGATTACGACGGTGTGGCGAAGCTAGTAGAAACTATGGGGGTAATTAAACCCGATCTGGCTTCGGATTTAGCGCGTCTAGAGGCTGCGAGCATCCCGGTTGATATCCACTTTAACCAAGGTAAGAAAGTGTTGGGGCTTACTGAGTAAGCCATTCGGTTTCACTTTTTAATCTCATTTAGCTCATTTATCTGGAGCGTAAATAAAAATGCCGCCTTTTTAGCAAATGGCGGCATTTTTTATCTTTAAGCGAAGACGTTACTCTACGTGTTGCTTCATATTCTCAGTATATGGCGGCCAACCTAGCGGTTTACCCGCTAATACATGGAGGTGTATGTGATATACGGTTTGGCCACCGTATTCATTACAGTTCATTACCGTACGAAAACCTTGGTCAGCAAAGCCTTGCTCCTTGGCAATTTTTGCTGCCACAAATGATAAGTGCCCCACTACTTCACGATCTTCTTCTGCAATATCATTTACCGTGGCAATTTGCTTTTTTGGAATAACCAGAAAATGAGTCGGAGCCTGCGGGTTTATATCTTTAAACGCCAGCGCCAGTTCATCTTCGTACAAAATCTCTGCTGGAATTTCCTTGCTGATAATTTTATCGAAAATTGTTTCTGCCATGTCTCACATTCCTTTTTATTAAGATATTTATTTATTGCGTTAACGATTAATGATGGCTCTTTCGCCAACACAATAACAAAATCTACATTACGGTGTTTTTAGTCGTCTCAAAAGCCTTGTTTCATGCGAAAACAAACCAAAGAAGTATTACGCCTAACGCTAAGCGATAGATAACGAAAGGCAGCATGCCTATGCGGGATATCCAGCTTAGGAATAAGTAAATACAAAGGTAGGCGCTTACGAATGAAAATGCTGCGCCATATAGCAATGCATACCAGTCGACTGCTTCATTTGCTTTAAGTAAATCTAAGGTGGCTAACAACCCCGCCCCTAGAATGACAGGTATAGACAACAGAAAGGAAAAGCGCGCACAGGCTTCGCGCTTGAGTCCTAGCATCAAGCCAGCAGTCATCGTTATCCCCGAACGAGATGTCCCCGGAATTAACGCTAGCACCTGGGCTAAGCCGATATAAATGGCTTGTTTTAGCGTCAACCCTTCAAGCTCTTGTTCCCGCTTAGCTGTCGAATCGGCATACCATAAAAGCAAACCAAAAATAATAGTGGTACCCGCTATTACCAACGCCGTACGTGCGTTTTCCTCTATCCAGCCTTTCATTAAAAAGCCAATGATCACCGCAGGAATAGTCGCCACAATCACGTACCATGCAAGCTTGCTGTCGGTAGATTGTTGCTTACTAAACCCTTGCGTTACCCATGCTACCGTCATCTGCCCTATTTCTTGACGAAAATAGATCATAACTGCAAGAAGACTTCCCACATGTACCGCTACGTCAAATGCCAAACCTTGGCTTACCCAGCCGAAAAGCTCAGCGGGTAGCAGCAAGTGCCCAGAACTACTGATTGGAAGAAATTCAGTAACGCCCTGAATAATTGCTAAAATAATGATTTCGAAAAGTGTCATTCCTTTGCTTAACTCCAAGTAAAGTCAATTGGCCATAATTGCTGTTTCTGTTTATCAAAGTTTTGCCACATTTGGGCATAGGTTTCTTGCGTTTCAGGGTGAATGTCGTCGGGAACAAGTTCAGCTAACGGCCAAAGCACAAACGCGTTGTAACAAATCTCTTCGCGAGGCAAAACCACAGGGGATGTGGTTACCTTACTATCATAGGTAAGCAAATCGAGATCAAGGGTTCTAGCGCAGAATTTTTTGTCGGTATGCACTCTTCCATTGTCTTTCTCAATTGCTTTGAGAATGGCACACACCTCTTCAATACTTTTTGACGTTGTAGCTCGGGCCGCAGCGTTATAAAAAGGGCTGCCGTTGAAGCCTACAGCTTCGCTTTCATAAACGGAAGACACTGAAACATCAGAAAAGTGTTGTTTTAGGGCAACCAAAGACTGCCTAGTGTAATGCTCGCGCTCAATGTTGGAACCAATGCTAATTAAAATGGTATGTTCAGGCATTAGTTGCGCTCTTTTCGCATTTCAACGGCGACGGTTTGCGCATTAGGAAGAATATTAGGTTTAACGATTTTAAGCGTTATTGCTGAAACCGAGAAGTGAGCAAGTACGGTGTCCATAACCTTGCTGCCGAACGCCTCAAGCAGTTCAAACGTACTTTCTTTACCTACTTCCACGATGCACTCGGCTACTTTGGCATAATCTACTGTATCTGCAACATCATCACTTTGCATCGCCGCGCTTAAGTCAACATCAAGTGTTACATCAAGAAGTAGCTGGGTGGTTCTTACTCGCTCCCAATCATAAACACCAATCAGGGTGTCTACTTCAAGCCCTGTTATATAAATTTTTCCCATGGAATTTTTTCATCTTGTCTGTTATCAAACCAGTTTATTGCCCTACTTTCCGGCTTCAATACTGGTCTTACTACTGCGCTTTCAACCACATATTGCTGGTAAACGGTGGTATATCGCGTTTGGATGGAGTAGCTTTACGCTTGTGTGGCACAACTATACCGCTGTATGACAACTGGGGGCAACCAAGGTTTTGTAATTTAATAGAGTACAAGCCTTTTAACTCCTGCAAGAGAAGTGAATCCTGACAGAGGGTAGCGCTTCTAAAACGCTTTTGATAATTAGATTAAAAAAATGATTTCGCTAACGCTTTTAATGATTGCTGTTGCCTACCTTTTCGGCTCACTTTCAAGTGCTGTGGTAATAAGCCAGCTTTTTGGTTTACCCGACCCACGAACCGCCGGCTCTAAAAATCCAGGAGCAACTAATGTGTACCGTTTGGGTGGTCGTATTCCTGCGCTACTTGTGCTTGTTATGGATATTTTGAAAGGCACTATCCCCGTGTACGGCAGCTACTTTTTGGGTATTGAGCCAATAATGCTTGGCATAATTGCTATCTTTGCCTGTTTAGGCCATATATTTCCGCTTTATTTTGGTTTCAAAGGCGGTAAGGCGGTCGCCACTGCATTCGGCGCCATGCTTCCCATTGGCCTCGATTTAGCAGGTTTGCTAATTTTGAGTTGGGTAGTAATTGTGTTTCTTACGGGCTATTCATCATTAGGTGCGCTTATCGCGGTATCTCTCGCGCCGCTTTTCACGTTTTTGATTAAGCCCCTGTATACCATTCCTGTAGCCATGCTTTCGCTGCTTATCATTTTACGCCACAAGGACAACATTGCCCGCCTTATAGCTGGCAATGAAAGTAAAGTATGGGATAAAGGCAAAGTTAAAGAGTAAGTGCCTGTTGCAGTACGTTGAGCTTACCGTCTATAGGCGTAACAGGCGAAATACCCAATATTTTAGCCAGCGCTGGATAAACTTCTAGGTTGCTAAACACAGGTAAAGTAGTATTTGCTTTAAACGCAGGCCCCACAGCAACAAAGGTCGCCCCCATATCAGGTAATGTATTTAAGTAGCCATGCCCACCTTTGCTAACATGCGTACTATTGGCGTTTTTGAAACGGGCTGGTGGCGCAATTTCGATAATAATATCACCAGTTCTATTCCCTATTTCCATGTGACGTTTAGCGCGCTGGGTATCATTAAGTACAATGTAGCGGTTTTCAGCTACTTGTGTAAGACGGTCTTTCTCGTCGGTTATTTGTTTATCTGAGATGCCTTCTTTGGCATACAGATGAACTTGAGCCCCTTCATTTTCAATAATGAAGCGATCAGATATAGATAAGGACTCTACTTCTATAAGCTGTCTTTCATCAATGGGTGTCATGCCATGGTCTGACACCACCACCAAATTTACCGGCAAATCTAATGCATTAATACGCTTATAAAGTTGGCCGATAAGCGCATCCACTTTTTGCACCGCATCATTGGTTTTATCGGCATAAGGTCCTTCATCGTGTCCTACCGAATCGGTAAGCGAGAAATAACCCGCAATAAAGCGAGGGCGCGATACCTCAGGTAGTTTTAGCCAATTTATTATTTGGTCGACGCGCTGCTGGTAGTCAGCATATTTTGAATAGTGATAGTAGTAGCTCGGTAAGCTACCTGATATGCGTGCGTCAGACTCTGGCCAGAAAAAGGTCGCGGCCTTCATTCCGTGGTATTCCACTAAGTTCCATAGCGGTGTTGCCGTTATCCATGTGCTGTCCATGCCACCATAGCCGAGCTTATATTGTGCATAGCCTTCTTTGGTAGGTCGAGACTTATCAAAAAAGCGATTGTTCACGATACCGTGGTGTTTCGGTAATAACCCAGTGATGAGTGAAATATGATTTGGAAAGGTATTCGACGGATAAACAGGGGTCATAGACGAGGCTCTTACCCCTTTCTTTGCAATAGCAGCAAGGTGTTGCGCGCTGTGTAATTCGATATAGTCGTGGCGAAATCCATCAAGAGAAATGAGCACGACATACTGATCTTGCTGCTCTTGCTTCGGGCCTTTTACAGAATCATTCAAGGGGGCTTTGCTTGATGCAAATGCATTGGACGCGGTGAGCGCTGCAAAGGTAAGCGAAATAAATAACGACAACGCTAAATAGAATAGCGGTGCATTCTGTTTTGTTCCGTCTGTTGCTAAGCGCATGGTTTTTAACGTCCTTACTCAAGGTTCATTTTAATAAAACAAAAGGCAATGGAATGCGCTCCCATTGCCTTTTATTTATACTTTTTTGTTTTGCCTGCTTGCTATGCACAATATTTCCCCAGTGAACTTAGGGAAGACAGAATAGCGTTTGCAACGAGGTGTGGCACCTAATTGCCTGCTTTCTATGAATGTCTAAATAGCCGATAAAGTATCAAGAGGCCAGCGCGGCTTGGCTTGAGAAGACAAGGCCAAGGTTTCCCCAGCTTTTAAACGCTGCATGCCTGCATAAGCAATCATGGCACCATTGTCTGTACAATACGCTAAGCTAGGATAAAACACCTCACCTTTTAGCTCTTGCATCAGGGCTTTCATCTCACTGCGCAACATTGTATTTGCACTTACGCCGCCAGCAATAACCAAACGCTTCATCCCAGTCTGTTTTAATGCTCGCTTACATTTTATAATAAGCGTATCAACGACGGCTTCTTGGAATGCGTAGGCAATATTCGCTTTAATTTGCTCAGCATCATCACCGGTTAGTTCAGCATCGCGAATGGTGTTTGCAGCAAAGGTCTTTAAACCACTGAAACTGAAATCTAGTCCTGGTCTGTCGGTCATCGGGCGAGGAAACTTATAGTGTCCCGCTTCTCCCTTTTCAGCCAGTTTTGCTAAAAGAGGGCCGCCAGGATAATCAAGACCAAGTAACTTGGCGGTTTTATCAAAGGCTTCACCAGCGGCATCATCGATAGACTCGCCAAGTACTTCATACTGACCAATGCCTTCTACTTTAACCAACATCGAGTGACCGCCCGACACCAATAGTGCAACAAAAGGAAATTCTGGCGCATCGTCTTCAAGCATAGGCGCTAACAAATGTCCTTCCATATGATGAACGCCCACCGCAGGTACATTCCACGCATAGGCCAATGAACGCCCTACTGACGAACCCACTAATAACGCTCCCACTAAACCTGGGCCTTGGGTAAAAGCAACGCCGTCGATATCTGCTGGTTGAGTGTTCGCATCTTCCATGGCTTTTTCAATTAAAGGAATGATCTTTCTCACGTGATCCCGTGAGGCAAGCTCGGGCACCACACCGCCATAATCAGCGTGCAGCTTTACTTGGCTGTATAGTTCGTGTGACAACAAGCCTTTTTCATCGTCATAAACGGCGATGCCAGTTTCGTCACAAGATGTTTCTATTCCTAAAATACGCATGGGGAGCAACCCTTTTACTACTAACTTCAATGCTTAGTTTCTGGTTTTACTGTCGTCTATTTATTACAACCGTTGTTCACACAGTTGCTGAGAACCATAATGACTAAACAAATGCCAAAAACTGAGAAAATAATTCTGGTGATCTGTCGCGATCATCTTTATGATCCCGCCGCGATCATAACACTACCCTAGTCAGGATCATCAAATTTCACATTTTTGATCACATTCGTTTTTCAAAAAGGATTTGAGCAATAAAACATTCTGAAAAGGGCGCTAATACGAGCCGAGTTAAACAACACGGTACTTAACGAGCGCAGAGTTTACCTTTAATCCTGCATTCATGGAATGCCAGTGAACAGGTAAATGAACGGTAAATGCACAATATTGGCTATTTTTTGGCAATTCATCCTTTACTTTCTCTGTAGATATGATTAGAATTTCGCACCATTTTTAACCCGGGTGGCCTTTTTAGCGCACAATTTTACCCGGATTTACACAGTAAAAGTTTTGAGGTGAGTGTTTAATGCCTATCGTTAAAGTTAGAGAAAACGAGCCGTTTGATGTGGCGCTGCGTCGTTTTAAGCGTTCTTGTGAAAAAGCAGGTGTTCTTTCTGAAGTTCGTCGTCGTGAATTCTTCGAAAAGCCAACTTGGGAACGCAAGCGCAAGAAAGCTGCCGCTAAGAAGCGTCATCTTAAGAAGCTAGCTCGTGAAAACGCACGTCGCGTAAAACTCTACTAATATAGGGTTAAGTAACGAGTCTGAAAGGTGTTGCAATTGCAGCACCTTTCGCGTTTCTGGGCCTCTATTTTTCGGCCTTATCCTTAACGACTCCATTTTTTCCTTTTCAAATGGTTGCATTTGATTTTCAACCTGGGGCTTAATAAGCTCAATCTACTAATAAAAAATCAGGAAGCATCATGGCACTAATTGATGATTTAAAAGCAGCGCAAAAAGATGCGATGCGCGCAAAAGAAAAAGTACGTCTTGGTACTATTCGCATGGCAATGGCTGCCATTAAGCAAAAAGAAATTGATGAACAAATTACGCTAGACGACAGTGCAATCTTAGCGGTACTAACCAAAATGGTTAAACAGCGTCAAGACGCGGCAGCTCAATACGACGCCGCCAATCGCGAAGACCTAGCGAGCAAAGAGCGTGAAGAAATCACTTATATTGAAGATTTCTTGCCACAGCCTTTGACTGACGATGAACTCAATGCCCTTATCGACGAAACCATGGCTGCGACTGGCGCGTCAGGTATGCAAGATATGGGTAAAGTCATGGGCGCATTGAAGCCTAAAGTTCAAGGCCGCACCGACATGGGTGCTTTGAGTGCAAAAATTAAGTCGCGTTTGAACGCTTAGGTACTGCCCTTTCGTAAAAGTGAAGCATGTTGAAGGTGTGCATTGTCACACCTTCGTTGTTCTCATTTTTACACTTCCCTGTTACAGTACTTCACTGTTTTCATAATGTTGTAGCCTGTCGCTTGAAGCGCAGTTACGACTAGTGCTTTTCTCATTCTTTTTGAACTGAATCTTTTTTAACTAACCTTTTTTAACTAACTTTTGTTGAAAGTACCCTCATGGCTGGAAAAATACCTCGCGATTTTATAGATGATCTACTTTCACGCACCGACGTGGTAGAAGTTGTAGATAGCCGAGTTAAACTTAAAAAAGCAGGTAAAAACTACCAAGCGTGCTGCCCTTTTCACAACGAAAAGTCGCCATCTTTCACCGTTAGTCAAGATAAGCAGTTCTATCACTGTTTCGGATGCGGCGCTCATGGTAATGCTATCTCATTTATTATGGAATTCGACCGCTTAGAATTTGTCGAGGCGATTGAAGAACTAGCCCGTTATCACGGGCTTGAAGTGCCCCGTGAAAAGGGCAATCGCCCTGCCATGAGCGAAGAGAAAAAGCAGCAACAGCAAGACGATTATGCTGTAATGGAGCAAGTTACACGCTTTTTCCAGCACCAGTTACGTCAAAACGGTAATAGCAAAAAGGCCATCGACTATCTGAAAAAACGCGGGCTGAGCGGCGATATCGTCAAGCAATGGGAAATTGGCTATGCGCCTGACAGCTGGGACGCGCTGTTAAATACCTTCGGCAAAGATCCACAACACATCAAGCAGTTGGTCGATTTAAAGTTGGTCAATAAAAATGACCAAGGACGTACCTACGACTTCTTCCGCGACCGTATTATGTTTCCTATCAGGGACAAACGGGGTCGTGTGGTGGGTTTCGGCGGCCGAGTATTAGATGACGGCGGCCCTAAATACTTAAACTCGCCAGAAACCCGCATCTTCCACAAAGGCAGTGAGCTTTTCGGTTTTTATTCTGCTAGACAAAAAAATCGTAGCCTGGATACCGTCGTTATTGTAGAAGGCTATATGGACGTAGTGGCGCTCAGTCAGTTCGACATTAATATTGCTACCGCTGCGTTAGGTACGGCGACCACACCTGAACATATTCAGATGCTGGTTCGCGCTACTTCTCACATTGTGTGCTGCTACGACGGCGATAGAGCCGGACGTGAAGCCGCATGGCGTGCTTTAGAAAACGCCCTGCCCGCACTAAAAGACGGCGTACGTATTTCATTTTTATTCTTACCTGATGGCGAAGACCCAGATACCATGGTGCGTCAGGTGGGGAAAGATGCGTTTATGGAAATGCTAGATGACGCCATGCCGTTATCCCGCTTTTTCTTTGAAAATTTATTAAAAACGCACAATGTGGGCACGCCGGAAGGTAAAATTGCGCTTAAGAAAGCAGCAATGCCGCTTATTGAGAGCACATTAGGTGATGATCAAAAACAAATGTTGTTGGAAGAGCTAGCCAAGCACACCGGCGAATTCGACCGATTTAAATTACAGCAAGATATCACCAAAGCCAACCAAGGTTCGAAGCACGCTTATTCTCCGAATCGCAATCAGGTAAACAAGCCTAAACTATCACCGCTTCGCATGCTGATACGCTTGCTGCTTGATAAACCTGAATTAGCCACACTATGTGAAGACGTTCAGATTGATATTTTCGCGGGCAGCAACGCTGCTGGTATGGATTTATTGCGCGATGTGCATCGCTATTGTGTAAGTCATCCTCAAGCAAAAACGGCTCAGCTTGTTGAAAATTTCCGCGACCATCCCCACTCTACTACTATCGCGAAATTATTGTTACAAGAACACTTGGTTAAAGACGAGGATGCTGAACGGGTTTATAACGACAGCTTCGCTCGCTTACTGGACGGGCATTTCGATAGCCGCATTGAAACCTTAATTTCACGCTCGCGGGTTCAGCCGCTGACACAAGCGGAGAAACAGGAATTGAACCTGCTAATGAGGGAAAGACAGAAGAGTTAACCTTAGGCGAAATAACCTATAGGTTAACCTGTTCTACTGTAGTCTTTTACATGAGGCTATTTTGTAGCTTAAAAACACTGGCTAAAAAATCGGCCATCAATCTGGTAAAACCTCCGCTTATTCTGCTATACTGGCTAATTCGCTGCAGGCACAGATGAAGGTGTCTCATTCGCTGTAAAGTGAACAAAAATGCAGCAGCACGAGTAGCAAAGATATAGCCGAACATAACGGGCAGATCCAAACCCGAGCAGGTGTGCATCGCAACATAATGGTTTAGACCAGCGTGGCATCGAGCATTAACGGCCTTGATACAAAAGCAGTACTACAGCAGAACGGGGAACATACCTAGACGTATGTTGTCTTTTCTATTGCAAACTAATTGAATGTGAGAAGTGTAGGTTATATGGCGCAAAGCAAGCAGTCTCAGATTAAACTCCTGATTGCAAAAGGTAAAGAGCAAGGTTACTTAACCTTTGCAGAAGTAAACGACCACCTGCCGCAAGATATTGTCGATTCTGATCAAATCGAAGACATAATCCGCATGATTAACGACATGGGAATTCAAGTTTCTGAATCAGCTCCTGATGCAGACGAACTTCTCATGCAAGAAGCGAATGCTGATGAAGATGCTGCAGAAGCTGCAGCTCAAGCACTTGCTACTGTAGAAAGTGAAATTGGCCGTACGACTGACCCAGTTCGCATGTACATGCGTGAAATGGGTACCGTTGAACTTCTTACACGCGAAGGCGAAATTGAAATCGCTAAGCGTATTGAAGACGGTATTAACCAAGTACAGTGCTCGGTTGCTGAATATCCAGAAGCGATCACTTACTTATTAGATCAGTGGGATTTATACGAAGCCGAAGAAATTCGCCTAAGTGACATTATCTCTGGCTTTGTTGATCCTAACGATGATCAAGATCTCGCGCCAACTGCAACACACGTAGGCTCTGAGTTATCTGAAGAAGAGTTAGATGACGAAGATGGCGATGATGATGATGAAGACGACGAAGATGAAGACGATAGCGGCGTAGACCCAGAGCTAGCGCGCGAGCGTTTCTTAGAACTTCGTGAACAGTACATCAAAACTCGTGATGTTATCGAGAAGAAGGGTCGTTCACATGCCGATTCTCGTACACAAATCAACGCACTAAGCGACGTATTCAAAGAGTTCCGTCTAGTTCCTAAGCAATTTGATCGCATGGTTAAAAACATGCGTGCAATGATGGACAAAGTACGTATCCAAGAACGTCTTGTAATGAAGTTCTGTGTTGTTAATGCCAAAATGCCTAAGAAAGACTTTATCAAAGCTTTCGCGGGTAACGAAACGTCTACTGCGTGGTTATACGAAGCAGTTAAATCAGGTGCGCCTTATGCAGCTGAACTTGCAGTTAACCAAGAAGAGATTGAGCGCTGCATTAGCAAAATGAATCAAGTTGAGCAAGAAACTGGCTTGGTTATTGCCGATATTAAAGATATCAATCGTCGTATGTCGATCGGTGAAGCGAAAGCGCGTCGTGCGAAAAAAGAGATGGTTGAAGCTAACCTCCGTCTTGTTATCTCAATTGCGAAGAAGTACACCAACCGCGGTCTTCAGTTCCTTGACCTAATCCAAGAAGGTAATATTGGTCTGATGAAGGCGGTAGATAAGTTCGAATACCGTCGCGGTTATAAGTTCTCAACTTATGCTACATGGTGGATTCGTCAGGCAATTACCCGTTCAATTGCTGACCAGGCGCGTACTATCCGTATTCCTGTGCACATGATTGAGACGATTAACAAGCTAAACCGTATCTCTCGTCAAATGCTTCAGGAAATGGGTCGTGAACCTACACCTGAAGAGTTGTCAGAGCGCATGTTAATGCCTGAAGACAAGATTCGTAAGGTACTTAAGATTGCTAAAGAGCCAATCTCGATGGAAACACCTATCGGCGATGATGAAGATTCACATCTTGGCGACTTTATCGAGGACAGCACTATTATTCAGCCCCTCGATTCAGCAACTGGCGGTAGCTTAAAAGGCGCAACGCAGGAAGTGCTGGCAGGCCTTACTGCTCGTGAAGCAAAGGTACTTCGCATGCGTTTCGGTATTGACATGAATACCGACCACACGCTTGAAGAAGTAGGCAAGCAGTTCGACGTAACCCGAGAACGTATTCGTCAAATTGAAGCGAAAGCACTTCGCAAACTTCGCCATCCTAGCCGCTCTGAGCAGCTACGCAGCTTCTTAGACGAATAGAAAAAAGCATTGGTTTTAATAAAAATCCCCGGCCTTGGCTGGGGATTTTTTTGTTTTAACTTCCCTAAGTTCTTTCTGTAAAAAGCTGCAACTCGTTGTTTTAACATTTTGCTGCGCCCACAAAAAAGCCTCCTTGCGGAGGCTCCTAATAACTTCTGATAAACGAGTGCCTGTTACACTCTGAATTGCTTCGCAATTGACTCAAGGTGTTGCGCAAGGTCAGCAAGCTCATTACACATGCTGCCTAATTCACCTGAACGACTCGCCGTTTGCTCAGTACGCTGATGAATTTCATCAACGTGACGTACAATATCCACAGCTACCGTGCGCTGGTCCTCGGTATTGTGCGCAATTTGCTCGTTCATTTGATTGATGCGCCCAATAGTACTGGTAATGGTTTCTAAGCTACTTCCCGCTTTATTAGCTGTTTCTACACTGCTTGATGCTTGTTCGGTACCGCGAGACATTACCTCTACCGCTGAGTGAGCAGCATTTTGAAGCTGTTCAATCGTGCTTTGAATTTCTTCCGTAGACTGTTGGGTGCGAGATGCTAGCGTTCTCACTTCATCTGCGACTACTGCAAAGCCTCGACCTTGTTCACCCGCCCTTGCAGCCTCAATAGCAGCGTTAAGCGCCAACAAGTTAGTTTGCTCTGCGATGCCTTTGATCACATCTAGCACCGAGCCAACTTTATTAGAGTCTGACTCTAAACGAGCTATAACGTCAGCTGTTTCGCGTACGTTCTCAGCAAGCTGCTGAATACTCGTAACCGTTTGCTGAACGATTTGACGGCCTTCGCCGGCTGCTGTTGTGGCTTCGTTAGCGTCACTTGCTGCTTGCGCAGCACTGTGTGCCACGCCGTCAACAGAACCGCTCATGGTGTCTACCGCTTGCTTAGCATTGGTTGCAGACCTTTGTTGTACATCGATAGTGCGCTGGGTTTCTTCCGTTACACCTCGTAAATTCTGCGCTAAATTCGATAGCGGCAAACTCGCCTCAACCACGTCTCGAACTACGCCTTGGAGCTTGTCCATGAACTGATTGAACCAATATACCAGATCGCCAATTTCATCCTCGCTTTTGGTTTCAATTCGAACCGTTAGGTCGCCATTTTCTTGTGCGATATCTTTTAATGAACGAACCACGTCATCAATACTTTGTTTAATACCGCGTACAATTGGGACCGCTGTTCCAAATAGCAGTATGGTAACCACTACGGCTAAAATGACGCCCGTACTTATTAATGAAGTATTGGCACTATCTGTATTTTTAAACGCTTCTTCAAATGCCGCCTGCTGAGCATCGCGAAATTTAGACATAGAAGCTATGGCACCGTCATAAGATTGATTCATTTGAGCTGAGAGTTCGCCTAAACGGCTGAAGTCAGCAGTGCCGTTCACCATAGATTGTGATACGTTGTAAGCAACGTCGAAGTATTTGTCAAAGCCTGATGAGATACGGGAAATTTCACTGCGAAACTCAGGGCTAATAGAGGCAATTTGGTTTAAGCCGTTTTTTGCTTCTTCAGCAAGCTCCTGCGCTATGGTTAACGTGTCTTGATCGCCTGTCGTCACAGCGCTCGCAAGGGTATCGCGCACTTTCTGCATATCAACTAACGTAGATGCCGATAGTTGAAGGGCAGGAAATTGAACTTTCTGAACTTTTTCTAATGTTGCACCGTTGTTGAGCGCGGTATAAACAGTGATAAGTAAGTAAATAACAAAACTTAGCGCTGCGATCCCCGGTATGAGGAAGATCTTTGTCGCAATAGGCATTTTTTTAAGAAAGTTCATCCGCTATCTCACTGTTTTTATAATTGCTTAACTACGTTTCAGTTTTACCTGAAAAAACATCATATCTAACTTATCTACCAAATAGCTAAAATCTTTAGTGAAATTTATGGCCCCGCATCAAGACGCAGGGCCATAACAAGCAGTTAGAACGTATAGTTCACGCCCACTTTAAGCAATGTTGCATCGTTTAGATCGTTTAAGTCGTCAGAGTACCAAGTTACGTCAGTTTTTAGCGCAAAGCCTGGCTCAACGTCGTAACGAAGACCTACAGTTACTGCAGATACATCTAGTTCTTGTTGTGCAGCAATACCTGCCGCCGTTTGGTAAATACCCGGCGAGCCATTTGCACCGTTCCACGTAGCATCAACCACGGCATCACCTGTCGCGATCGTAGCAGGCAATGCAGCAATTAAACCTAGCTGAGTACCATTATCCGCTTCTTCAACTTCGTAAGTAATATGTGGTGTAAACTTGCCAAAGCGCATACCCGCCGTAACGTACCATGCTTTATTATCGGCAATAACAGAGCCATCAACTTCTGTTTGGGTAAATTCTGCACCCACAAACCAATCGTACTTATCGATATCAACAGCCACTTCAAAGAAGGTACCTGTATCTTCGTTTACGCTTAGACCTTCAGCGGCTAAAGACGCCGCAGGAATAAAGGCACCATATTGATTTAAACCACCAACAAATGTGTCGAAGTCAGCATTAGCAGCACTTGTTTTACCACGTGCTAGCAAAGTACGCGCACTGAACCAATCACGTGTTGCTTCAAATGAAACAGCGACCACGTTTTCCAATTCTAACGCAGCAGGCGTTCCTGAAATGGTGGTATCAGCCTCAACACGACCAACGGTAAACTGTGCACCATATTCCCAGTCACCTGAATAGTTCATGTAGTCAACACGAACACCGTCAATGTTGTTGAAGTCAATGCCGTATACAGCATCTGGTGGTGTTAGCCAGTGATACGAGTAACCGATATCTAATGAAGCAGAGTACTTAAATAAAGGCATGCGCAGACGGCCTGCACTAATGTTGAAGTTGTTGTTCAACATATAGGTCATGTACGCCCATTCGAAATCGGCGTCGTAATCTTCACTACCACGGCCAACCAGCTGGGCGGTCGCAGAGAGCTTATCGCTAACATCACCACGAACCTGAAGGCCAAATACACTTGCAGGGTCGAAGTTAAAGTCGCTGTCGTAATCGTACACTGACTCGTCATCGTCTAGTGTCATACCACCAATAAGGTTTGCAAAGCCGTTGATTTGAATATCAGCCAGTACCGGAGTAGCTAACAGGCCAGCCATAGATAAGATAGCAAGTTTGGTTTTCATGCGTGTTCCTTAAATTCTTTGTATAAACGGTCAGTTAAAAGGTAGCGACTACTCGTACGCTGTCGTTAACAGCGCCAGCGTCGACGTAACCAATTGCGCCAGGGTTTCCTGCTACTGCAGATACAACTTCTGCATCGCTACCCAGAGCTTTTGGTGGTTGACCTTTACCGGTAAATACTAGTTTTGACCAAAACGCGGTAAGCTGCGCCGCAGTCTTATTTAATACTTTGCCGTTAAATTCGTCGGTGGCAGATTGGCCTTCAGATAACGCGATAGGCTCTGCTTTTGTACCGCCTGGAAATGCTTTTGCTTTGTTTAAGAAAAGTCGGCTTATACTATCTTTATCTAGTGAGTCGCCATTGCTAGGATGCACGATGACTGCTACATCAGCAATCGCAACATTGCAGCACAGTCCGGCGGCAAGTATCCATTTTTTCATCATATGTCCTCTGAAGTCTGTGTGAGTGCTAGCCCATCGCCCTTCACTTTCTTTGAACACGTCTAAAACGACATTTGCGTGTTTGGGCGATATGAAGCAAACAGGTGCTTGTGTGTCCGAACATTTACAACGGTGTAAGTATTGGTCACAAATCCAATATTCGCCACTTTGAGCTTTAAATATTTATCTTATATAAATTAATAGCTTATATAAGCGCCTGGGGAATGCGCGCAGTGTAGTGAAAGTAGAAAGTTAAACAACTATACAATTGTCTAATGCATACTTTTAACACTTATAGATGCTGATAGAAAAATTAAATTCGATAAGGGAAGAAAAAACTAACCAAACAAAAACAGTAACTTAAGAAAATAAGACGTCACAATAGAAGTGATGAGAACCTATATAAGAGTATGAAAAAAGATACCTGGCATTTTTAAACTCACACCAACTTGCGCTGGCGAGAGTTTAAAAGACGACCATTACCCTACCACCAAATTCTTATGACTCACCTTTTTCGTAAGGAATCGCTTTTTCTAGTACTTTGATTTCATTAGTTCGTTGCATTGGAGAGCCCGTATTTCTTGCAAGCCAGCTATAGGCTGTGGGAACAACGTATAGGGTCATAAATGCCGAAACAAGCACACCTGAAAATATAACCATACCAATCACCATTCGGCTCTCAGCGCCAGGCCCTGAAGCAAGTACCAGAGGCAAAGAGCTAAACACAGTTGTAAACCCTGTCATAACGATAGGCCGCAGACGCTGTGCGGCAGCACGCTTGAGTGCTAGTTCAAATTCCATACCCGCATCGCGAAGCTGATTAGCAAACTCTACTATCAATATGCCATTTTTCGCGGCAAGACCAATAAGCATAACCAAACCAATTTGACTGTAGATATTAATCGTCATATCGCTAAAAAACAGCCCTATGAAGGCACCTACCAGAGCCAACGGCACGGTGAGCATAATAACCAAGGGGTGCACCCAGCTCTCAAACTGTGCTGCTAATATTAAATAAGTCACTGCAAGCGCCAGCATAAAGACATAAATAAATGAATTACCCGCTTCTTGATACAGTTGTGACTCACCTTTGTAATCAATAGATACATTATCAGGCAATTCAGTGGCGACAATATCTTCTAAGTATGCGAGCGCCTCTCCCAATGTATAGCCATCTGCCAGATTCGCCGATATAGTCACAGCACGCATTCGATTGTAACGATTGAGCTGCGCTGACGTAGCTTGCTCTTCAAACGTTAACAAGTTATCCATGGGAATAAGTTCACCGGTTCGAGAAGAGCGTACATATAAATTTTCAATGCTGTTAGGGCTTCGAAAATCTTCCTCTATACCTTCCATGATGACATCGTATTCTTCCCCTCTATCGAGGAAAGTCGACACTCTGCGCTGTCCTAGCATGACCTCTAACGTACCGCCAATATCACTAATTGATACGCCCAAGTCTGCTGCTCGGTCGCGATTTATATTTACTAACAGCTGGGGTGACGTCTCCTTATAGTCAGAGTCTAGACGAATCAGGCCTGGGTTTTGCGCGGCTTTTTGTATTACCGTATCGCGCCACTCAACTAGGTTTTCGTAGGTGTCTCCTTGTAGAACAAACTGAACGGGGCGACCTAGTCCACCTCCAGATATACCGCTACGCATAATCGCAAAAGCACGGACGTCAGGTACACTGTTTAGCTTGGCACTAATTTCATCCATTAAAGAAAATGTACTGAAATCTCGTTCGTCCCAGTCTGCAGAGCCAACTATCGCAATCCCCGCATTTCCTCCGAATCCAGGTGTTCTCACCAACAGACGATTAATTTTACCACTTTCGCGATAGGGCATTAGAATGCTTTCGATTTGTTCGAGGTTTCTCGCATTGCTCTCAAAACTTGCGCCCTCTTGCGCATTCATCAAGATAAAAAAGTTGCCTCTGTCCTCTTTAGGCACAAACTCACTTGGCACTTTCTCTGAAAGCTGAACTAACGCTACAACCGCAATTACTAGTAAAAGTAACATTAGAATGGGTTGATGGAGTGTTTTGCCTAGCGTATTAAAATAACCTGCTTCAAGTTGTGAAAAACGTTTATCCATCCAGCTCCCAAAACCAGAAGAACGAGGGCGCTTTTTAAGTATTTTCGACGCCATCATGGGTGATAGCGTGAGGGCTGTGAAACTTGAAAATGCTACAGCTGCTGCGATTGCCAATGCAAACTCGGTAAATAGCCTGCCAATATTCCCTTCAAGAAATACGAGAGGCACAAATACAGAAATCAGTACCAGCGTGGTGGCAATGACGGCGAACCCTACCTCTTTAGCACCTCGATAGGCTGCTAAAATAGGCGGTTCCCCCATCTCTATCCGCCGATAAATGTTCTCGAGTACCACTATGGCGTCGTCCACCACAAGGCCGATGGCTAACACCATAGCAAGTAGCGTAAGCAGGTTAATTGAGAAGCCCAGCGCATACATCACGATAAATGCTGCGATAATGGAGACAGGCACAGTCACTGCCGGGATTAGCGTTGCGCGAATATTGCCCAAGAAAAGGTAAATCACGATTACTACCATCAGCATCGCTATCCCCAGTGTCTCATACACTTCGTCAATCGACGCCTCGATAAAGACCGACGAATCATAGCTAGGCACGATAAAGATGTTATCAGGTAAGGTAGCTTCTATTCTTTCAATTTGCGCTTTTGCCGCGCGGGCTACTTCTAGTGTATTGGCTTTGGACTGCTTGATTATGCCAAGTCCTATCATGTTAACGCCATCACCACGAAACTCGGTTTCGTCATCTTCGGCGGTTAACTCAACATTCGCAATCTCTCCAAGTCGCACAAGATAACCATTAGTTCCTACTGCAACAGTCAGCGCTGCAAAATCGTCAGGCGTAAGAAAGGTGCGTGCTACACGGACTTCAAAGTTACGGTCAGTACTCTCTACTTCTCCTGCCGGTAATTCTACATTTTCAGCGCGTATAACTTGCTCGACATCACTTACGGTTATACCTCTCGCCGCCATAGCATTGCGGTCTAAAAACACTTTCATGGCATAGCGTCTACCACCGCCAATTTGCACGCGGGCCACGCCATCAACAATCGATAGCCTATCTACTAATACACGTTCTGCGTAATCTGTCAGCTCCATAGTATTAAGGTTTGTGCTTCTAAGGTTGTACCACACCACGGCACTTTCATCTGAGTTTGCTTTAGACACTTCAGGCGGGTCAGCTTGGTCTGGCAGGTTATTGAGCGCGCGGCTTACTCGCTCTCGCACATCATTGGCAGCTGCGTCAATATCACGAGAAAGCTTAAACTCAATAGTAATGTCTGAGCGACCATTACGAGATGTGGATGTAACGTTTTTAATTCCCTCAATGCCAGAGATCCTGTCTTCTAGTAATTGAGTAATGCGTGTTTCAACTATATTAGCGGAGGCACCCGTATAGGTTGTGCTTACTGATACAATAGGTGGGTCAATGTCTGGGTACTCACGCAAACTCAACATAGAAAAAGCGACGATACCAAAAATAATCAGCAGTAGATTGATGACGGTTGCAAAAACCGGGCGCTTCACAGAAACGTCTGACAATAGCATGACTGCGAGCCTCCTAGCGGTTTAACACATTAATTGGAGACTGATCGCGCACGCGAAGTGTACCTTCGGTTATCACTTCATCCCCTTCATTCAACCCACTAACAATTTGCACTAGCCCTGGGCGGCGTTCGCCTATTTTCACTTCTGTTTGATGGGCAACATCATCTTTAACCACATAAACATATTGCTTATCTTGCACTGGAACTAGTGCTTTTTCCGGTAGGACTAAGGCGTTAAGAACACGTTTTTCAACCACCACTGTAAGCAACATTCCCGGGCGAAGGCGCCCGTCTTGATTGTCAATGGTTGCGCGCACGCGAATGGAGCGACTAATGGGATCAAGGCGTGTGTCGATATTGGTGATTTTCCCCGTAAATGCTTCCCCAGGATAAGCCACTGAGGATGCACTAACCGACTGCCCTTTGGCTACGCTTGCAAGGTGGTTTTCAGCTACGCTGAAGTCAACTTTGATGAGGCTAATGTCGTCTAAACTAGTAATGGTGTCTCCGGGCTGTACTAGTGAACCAATGCTGATTTCACGGTTTCCTAAAAACCCACTAAATGGCGCGCGAACTTGGAGGTCATTGAGCTGAGCCAAGGCAATGTCTAACTGGGCTTGTAGCGCTTTCACTCGGGCTTGTTGTTCGTCGAGAAGTTGTTCAGACGTTGCATTTGACTGGCGCAAGTCAGCTATACGGGTAAACTGACGTTTAGCTTCATCAATATTTGCCTTTAGCTCTTCAACTCTAGCCCGCTCTTCTGTGTTGTTGAGCTGCACCAGAAGTTCGCCCTCTACGACTTTATCGCCATCATTAAAGCTTATTGTTTTTACCGTATCGGTAACTTGTGCGGTGATATTTACCGACTCGTTCGCGGTAGCCGTACCGAGTGACTCGATGGTAATAGGAAATGCTTGAGACGACACCCCCCCTGCTTTCACAGGTGTGGCTCTTACGCCAGCGTTATTTTTACTTTCTTCCTGGGGCATATTTAAATATGCCACGACGCCAGCAAGCAGCACCGCGCCAACTAACAAGGGCGATAACGAAAATCGTGAAGACATAGCCTTTCCTATTGATAAGAGAATATTCCATTAAGCTTGTTTTTTTTAGCGCTCAACGAATACTCAAGTACACAAATTCGCTTTACGTTAAACGTAAGCTTTCCCAAACATTGTTTTGTGTACCGCTTTATTATTGTTTGTTGTGTTATTTTTGCGTAGAGTCAGCGTGATAATTTTGATTGCTTTTACAATAATTACAAACTAACGCTTGAGTATTTTACCCAAATCAATGGTCATCTTATTTCGCTTATCAGCTATATTTGCTGTTTTAACGCTTTTTGCATGTTCACAACCCTTCCCCTCCTCTCCAATGTGCCGCGTTTCTGATGCGCTTTTATCAGAAAGCTTTCACTCGGGTGCGAGTACAAACATATCTTTGTCTGGCGCAGCCTGTTTGATAAAAACCGGCAACAAGGTACTGATGGTAGAACATCGACTGTCTGGCAAATTAGACTTTCCGGGCGGGACCTCGGATAAGAATGAATCACTTGCCTGTACCGCTCACCGGGAAACATGGGAAGAAACTGGGTTCAATGTAGAAGTTAGCGCGTATCTCTCGACGACCTCTAACGGCTTAGTCATATTTGGTTGCGATGTAGACGCTGGCATTGAACGCCTTCCTGACACCTTCGATGCACCATCATGGGCAAAACTAGAGGTAGTAAGATTGGTTAAAGCAGATCCGTTTAGGCTAGACCACGATGCGTTGAGGTTTGCAGACGATCTTATTCCCTTGCGTGATGGCTATACCCAATTCGATATAAAGCAGCGCTGACAAAGCATTGTTCATCGTTGCGGGTATTGGTAAATTGTCGCTATAAAACAAACAGGAGAAGTGGCTTGTTTTCACTGCCAACCTTAAGCCTTAAAGGCAAAGTATCTGAACAAGAATGGCAAACTCGTGTCGATTTAGCAGCATGCTATCGGTTAGTGGCAGATATGCGATGGGGCGACCTTATTTACACGCATATCTCAGCTAAGGTACCAGGCACTGATCATTACTTGGTTAACGCCTTTGGCCTGACGTTTGACGAGGTTACCGCCTCTAACCTGGTTAAGGTCGATTTAGAGGGTAACATCTTTGACGATACACCTTACGGTATTAATCCCGCTGGCTTCACCATTCACAGTGCTATCCACGAAGTGCGCCACGATGCCCATTGCGTTATCCACCTGCATACACTAGCCACAATCTCAGTCGCGTCGGTTAAAGGCGGGCTTAAGCCCTGGAGCCAGTATTCGATGTTTTCGCTACCTTCACTTTCTTATCACGCCTACGAAGGTCTAGCCGTTGATGATAGTGAAAAGAAACGTTTGCAGGACGACCTTGGCGACACTAACCATATGCTTTTGCCTAATCACGGCGGTCTAACCCTTGGCCCCACCGTTGGCGACGCCTTTATGCGCTTTTACGATTTGCAGCGAGCGTGCGAAATTCAGCTTGCCCTGATGCAGTCTAATGAAGAGGTTATCGAGATACCGCAAAGCATTATTGATGGCATATACGCACAGGCTAATGTGGTTCACAGCGGCGAAACAGGCGGACAAAAAGCATGGCCTGCCATGCTTCGCAAAGCTTACAAACTAGACCCGGGCTTTTGCGAATAATTTAGCTTAGTCAGCTAAACGCCAACTTATTTCAAACAGGAATTGTTTATACATTATGAAAGTCACCAAAGTAGAAATTTTTGATATCGAATGCCCTAAGCGCCCTCAGTGGAACCCAGTTTTCGTGCGCGTTTACACCGACGAAGGTATTAACGGAGTAGGTGAAGCTGGGCTTGCTTATGACTGGGGCCATAGCGCCGCTGCACACATGATTAAAGAAATTGCCGAAGCCATGCTAATTGGCTTTAACCCTTTTCACACTGAACTACTGTGGTCGAGAATGCTGCGCGAAGGTTTTTGGGGATTAGGCGGCGGCCCGGTTATTTATGCTGCGATGAGCGCTATTGATACTGCACTTTGGGACATTAAAGGCAAAGCGCTTGGCTTACCGGTTTACGAATTACTGGGTGGCAAAACTAATGGCAAGCTTCGTAGCTACGCCAGCCAGCTACAGTTTGATTGGGACAAAGAAGTAACCAAGCTAAATGACCCCGCAGACTATGCTCGCGCCACTGAAAAAGCACTTAAAGATGGTTATGATGCGGTTAAAGTTGACCCCATCGTTTACGATAAAGATGGCAACACTCATTTCGACAGAACCAAACTGTTCACTAAGCCCGAGCTTAAACTTTTCAAAGCCCGCCTTCAGGCAATTAGAGACACAATGGGCGAAGATGGCGACATCATCTTTGAATGTCACAGCTTATTAGGTGCATCAACGGCTATCCAGCTGGGTGACATCGTTGAAGAAATTGGCTGCCTATATTACGAAGAGCCAGTGAATTACCTTAACTCGAAGCTTCACGACAAAGTAGCGAAGAGCGTGAATGTGCCTATTGCGGGCGGTGAGCGCTTGTACCACCGCTGGGATGTTCGTCCTTACCTTGAAGACCAATCTATTGATGTACTTCAACCTGACGTTGGCCTTTGTGGCGGTTTCACCGAAGCGAAAAAGGTGTGTGACTATGCCGACATTTACGATGTACGTATTCAGGCTCACGTTTGCGGAGGCCCTGTTGCGACAGCCGCAAGCCTACATTTAGAAACGGCTATTCCAAACTTTTTAATTCACGAGCACCATACCTACGCTATTAAAGACTGGAACCGTGAACTTTGCATTCAAGATCCTCAGCCAGTAAACGGCTTCATTGAAGCGCCTGACACACCGGGAATTGGTATCGATCTAAACGATGAGGTGGTTTATCGCTCGCCGCACATGACGGTAACTGAGCTTAAATAAAACTGAAACTCAATGGGTTTATTGAAGGCAATAAACCCGAGGCTAGTTCAGCAGCTCAACTAAGCTAACTTTATGCGATGTCGTACCACTGCTTCGCATTTTCGTACAGCAGCGCCGCTTTTTGCGTTACAGAAAGCGGCGTTGTCATATCAATGAACCCTTGCCAAAGCGCGGCATACGGCATTCGCCACTGACACAGCGGGAAGTTGCTGGCAAACATAATGTGATTTGTGCCAACTGTGCTTAACAAGGTTTCAAAAATATAAGACGCACGCGACCACAGCCAACGGCGATCTTGCATTTCTAATCCCGAGAACTTAAACACAACTTGCTGCGTTTCATTCAAGTCACGAATATTCTGCCGCCACGTCTTAAACGCAAAGCTATTTACATCAATCGGCGCTATTGCGGTATGGTTTACAGCCACTTTTAGCGAGGGTGTTTGTTCTAATACCGTTAGCAGCGCATGCACAGCATTGCTATCTGCAAGATTTAACTGCGCTTCAAAAGACAAGCCTTGCGACGCCATATGATGAAGCCCCCATTTAACTTTAGGGGTGCGTAAAAGTACTTTAGCATCGTCATCTAATATGTGACGAAGCCCACGTATTGAGTGGTACCGCTTTAGCTTGTCGATATGACTGCCAACATTATTTCCTGTTAAGTCGATACACCCAACTGAACCAAATGGCAACGTACAATGACGCTCCAAGAACGCAATTTCACGCCAGGGCCTTTCGTTATCGTAACCCGCTTCAATGTGAACAAAACCGCCTAACTGCCCTAACGAAGCGCGATAGAGCATGTGCTCTGTAGTATGGTTTGCTATCGCTTTTTTATCTGCCCAGAAGGGGGCATTGGCAGGCTTTAGCCAATCATAGTGCCCTTCGTTTAAGGCAAAAAAGTGGATATGAGGGTCTATCCAAGTGATTGAAGGCTTGCTCATCTTTGTCTTTAAAACCTTGGTTTATGCTATTGCTGATAAGGCATTTCGCGTTGCTTTTCTATTCAGTCCATCTATTGTGCTGTGTAGCCCCCATCCACCGCATACAAGCTGCCCGTGATGAACGACGCTTTGTTGCTGCATAGGAAATAAGTCAGTTCAGCTACGTCTTCAGGCTGGCCCAAACGTCCAATAGGCTGCGCAGCGGCTTCTTCGGCTACTACTTCATTTTTATCTGCCCCAGAACGTGCCACGTAATTATCAATGGCGTTGTGAAATAGCGGTGTTTCGATGGTACCCGGGCATACCGCATTAACGCGAATATTATAGGGTGCGTAATCAAGTGCGGTGGTTTTCGCCATAGACGCCAACGCACCTTTGCTGACCCCGTAGGCGAACGAATTGCGCTTTCCAACAAAGGACTGATCTGAGCCCATCACCACAATCGCGCCGCTGCCCTGCTCTTTCATGGTTGGCAGGCAAGACTTAATCGCGCCATACGCCCCTTTTACGTTCAAGTTTATTACCTTATCAAGCAGCGCTTCATCAGTGTCTTCAATGGTTGCCGAAACATGTATACCGGCATTACACACCAATGCGTCTATACGTTGATAAGAACGAATAACCTCACTCACCGCGGCTTCAATATTGCGCACAACACTTACATCACACGGCTTCCAAACAGCATTAGGTAACGCTTCTTCAAAATCTCTGATATCTAAATTAATGACTTGATAACCGTTTTGGCTAAACAACTTGCATACCGCAAAACCGATACCCAAGCTTCCCCCCGTTACAATGCAAACAGGGAGCTGCGCATCATCACTGCTATGTTTAAGGTTTTTCTTCGCGCTTTCTGAATTCATGTTTTTATGTACCGTGTTGCTTGTGCGTATGTGAACGGGTTATTTCAATGTAGGCTAAGCATGCCAGTGAGAATTTGAATTGCAAGCGAGCTTACCACTTGAGTTCACTTTTCTATATTAACATCAATGCGTCAGGCATCATCACCAGAGCCTGTATGACCTTTGCTGCACATTAAAAGTCAACGAGCCTTGGTAAACCTATGTGTTTCTCTCATATCAGTCCGTATAGATCATTACCCACATCACCCAAATTTATTATTAACTTTCCTTTAACGGACTATTCGGACTACGCTTTTTGTGACTATAATAGACAAAATTAAAACACTTGTTTGAAAAAGGAGTCTTCCATGCCTCTGTACCACGCCCCTACGACTGATTTTCAGTTCTTGTTAAAAGACTGGCTTGGACTTGATGCTCACTACGAAAAGCTCGGTATCAGCGACTTTGATAGCGAACTTGCCAACGAAATTATTGCACAGGGTGCAAAGTTTGCTTTGGATGTGGTTGCCCCTCTTAACCGTGAAGGCGATGAAGAAGGCTGTACGCTAAAAGACGGCAGCATTACCACGCCTAAAGGCTTCGCTGATGCCTATCAGGAATATGTTGCTAACGGCTGGAATGCAATGCTAGGTACTGCCGAGTACGACGGGCAAGACTTGCCGTACACCATGGCTGTGCCTGTTCACGAAATGCTAAACGCGGCGAACTTAAGCTGGCGTTTAACCACCATGCTTACTGAAAGCGCAACACTTGCGGTTACTAAGCACGCCAGTAAAGAATTAAAAGATATCTACCTTGCTAAGCTAATCAGCGGTGAGTGGACAGGTACCATGAACCTGACCGAACCTCACGCAGGAACAGATTTGAGCTTGCTTAGTACCAAAGCTGAGCCACAAGGCGACGGCAGCTATAAAGTCACTGGTAATAAGATCTTTATTACCGCAGGTGATCACGACTGGAGTTCGAACGTTATTCACCTTGTTCTAGCTCGTCTACCTGACGCCCCTAAAGGCGTTAAGGGTATCAGCTTATTCTTAGTGCCCAAGTTCCTTCCAGATGCCAGCAATGAGCCTGGCGAGGCGAACAGCTTGTCAGTGGGAAGCATCGAACACAAAATGGGGATCAAAGCGAGCCCGACTTGTGTGATGAATTTTGACGGTGCAACGGGTTACCTTGTTGGTGAAGAAAACCAAGGCCTGGCATGTATGTTCACCATGATGAACGATGCACGCTTCCAAGTAGGTCTGCAAGGTTTAGGGGCGGCAGAAGCCTCTTACCAAGGCGCGCTGACCTATGCCCGCGAACGCGTTCAGTCTCGCGCACCTCAGGGTATTCAAAATCCAGAAGGCAAAGCAGACCCGATCGTCTTTCAACCTGACGTAGCGCGTATGTTACTTACGCAGAAATCACTGATTGAAGGCTGTCGTGCGCTTTCACTTTTCTATGCCAAGTTTATGGACGTTGAGAAGCTTGGTGAAGGTCAAGAAAAAGAAGATGCCGACAAGATACTTCAGTTTTTAACGCCTATCTGTAAAGCTTTTATGACGGATATGGGCCTTGAGACCACCAGCCTAGGTGTACAAGTATTTGGTGGTCACGGCTTTATTCGTGAATGGGGTATGGAACAACTTATGCGCGACGTGCGCATTGCTATGTTATATGAAGGCACCAATGGTATTCAGGCGCTAGACCTTATTGGTCGTAAGCTTACCCGAGACGGCGGTCAAATGATGGAAGCGACCTATAATGCGTTTAATGCTTTAGCTAGCGACATTCAAGACAGTGAGGCGAAGGGTCTGGCTCAAGGTATTCTTGATGACTGGCGTGCATCTTCAGCCGATTGCTTAGGTATGGATGCCACTACCGCTGCGGCAGCTGCTTGTGATTACCTAGCGTACAGCGCTTATTCGTTGATTGGTGTGCTGTGGTACAGCATGGCCGACAAAGCACAAGCTTCAGGTAACGCGGTACTTGCAGCGTCTAAGATGAAGACACGTGACTTTTACATGGAACGTATCTTAGTACGTCGCGATGCGCATAAAGCCGCATACAAAGCTGGCCCTGAAAGCACGCTCGCAATATCAGGTAATGAGTTTGACTATCTGTAGGTAGCTTGTATTTTTATAGCCCGTAAAATGAGGGTTATAAACACAAAAAAGGTCACTATATGTGACCTCTTTTATTGTGATTTGAACGAATGCGTTAGTCGTTCGCCGCTACTTGTGTTGAAAACGTATCTGAAAACCAATCGTTAAGCATGGCTTTTTCGTAGGATAGCGATTCCGTTCGATTGCGACGTATATTCGATTCCATAAAATCCATATCTTTAAGTTTTACATCTTCACCGCTTAAAATGACTTGACCGTCGGCATTAGCTAACGAGTAACTAAATGTCATTCTAGGAATATCAATGCGCTTAATGATACGCACGTCGCTGCCTGCGCCGTTGCCAAATCCCACAAATTGACTCGGCCACACTTGGCCGGCTAAATCAACGTTCGTTACCGTCATAGACAATACCTGCGATTCTGGCAATTCACTGGCTAATTCAACGATATGCGATTCGAGCTCTTTTAACGTGCGCTCTCGAAAGCGTTTACGAGATTCGTTAGTCGGCCTCACATCACTGTAAGACTCCGGCTCTTCCCACGTAATTTTAACCTCAGCGGCTTGAGTGGGAACAAAAACGGCAAGAAGCCCTATTGCTGCGGCGCAACTTAAACAAGAAAAAGTACGTAATTTATTCACTTTCATGCTCCTAAATTCAGTCGATTTAACTTCGGGTTAGCAAGCGTGACGAGAGAAATTAATTTAGCGCTATTAACGCAGCATATTTCCTACAAAAAGGCTCATGTCATTGTGCAACTTGCATAACTGGCGACTGCTTAATGATTAGGCATAACTTAGCGCGTTTAGTTCCCGTAAAATTTGGGTTTATATCGTCATTCTCACAATAGGTGTGGTGGAAACGTTTCACGCTAGCGCTATCGGCTGTGATTTGTTTAACGTAACTCTGCTGGTATGGCTTTAAAGGGCTAAGCTGTATATTTATTCTATCTTGTAAACTTTGCAGTTCTTTGCGCTCTGGAAGAGTGGCGATAGACACCAGCCAGTCGGAAACAGAGTTTTGAATATCTTCAAAGAGATACTGAACAAAAGGAGATCGCAGCACAATTATTAAAACAATAATTTCAGCAGCGATAATAAAGAACCTAAACATGACTTCTCAGCTAATTTCGGCGAACGTTCACAACAAATAGCACCCAAATGGGGCGGATTGAGACACAATATGCCCTCAATTTTTTTGCCAAATTACATTATAACAACGTCCACTGTACATGATTTGGGCGCTAAATAACCATAATATTGGCGTTAATAGTAGTTCGATAACTGATTGTGAATAAATACAGTAATCTATACGCTGGTATATATAGGGACGGTTAGGCTTTGATCTACAAACCTTAAAAGTCTCAATTCACGTTGAACGACTGATTGCTCGCAACTTAAATTGCCGCGAATATGACATTTATATCTGACATTTTGTAAGTTAGCTTGCAACAGCTGTTTGTAAAGTTTTACATCAAAACTCTATTACACCTCGTTAAAACCAAATGAATGGAAAACCTTCTGAAGTTTCAGTATTGACTGAAACTTTAAAAAGGTAGACCATACGTCGCATTATTGATCTATATTAAATATGACGTGTTGAACGCAGTTATACTGCACAGGCAGTTTGTTACGTCACATAAGGTTAAGTTATGAATGAACAAATACCGGTAAAGACCGTCACGCCGGTAAAAGTACATAAACCCAAGGGCACACCTGAGGGAAAACGCCACGATTCTCGTAGTCGTATTTATGTGCGAGCAGTACAAGGCCCTTTAGAGACCTTTAGACGCATGTTTGGCCTCTTCTTTTTGGGTCTTTTCGCCATCATTCCGTGGATTCAGTACAACGGCCACCAAGCCGTGCTGCTTGATATTGGCGAGCAGCGATTTACTATATTCTCACTAACCTTATGGCCTCAAGACCTCACTTTACTGGCCTATATATTCATTGTTTCCGCCTTTGCACTATTCTTTGTCACCACTTTCGCTGGTCGTGTGTGGTGCGGATTTATGTGCCCTCAAACAACTTGGGTATACATTTATACTTGGTTCGAAGAGAAGTTCGAAGGCCCGCGCAATAAACGTATAGCGCTAGATGCGCGTAAAATGGATGCAGATAAGTTTTTGCGTAAAACGGCGAAACATACCGCTTGGGTATTAGTAGCACTGCTCACTGCTTTAACTTTTGTTGGCTACTTCACGCCAATTGATGAACTGTTTGTTGATTTTGTAACATTAAATACCAGTTTCTGGGCAGGATTCTCTGTTATTTTTTTTGCAGTTTGTACCTACGGTAATGCAGGCTATATGCGTGAAATTATGTGCACGCACATTTGTCCTTATGCACGTTTCCAGTCAGCCATGTTCGACAAAGATACGTTCACCGTATCGTACGATGCAAAACGCGGCGAACAGCGCGGCCCACGCCCTCGAAAGCTCAGTCACGAACAGGTGCAGGAAAAAGGCTTAGGTGACTGCATTGACTGTAATTTATGTGTTCAAGTCTGCCCTACCGGTATCGATATTCGCAACGGCCTTCAATACGAATGCATCAACTGCGGTGCTTGTGTTGATGCCTGTAACGGCGTTATGGACAAGATGGGCTATCCCAAAGGCCTGATAAGCTTTACCTCGGAAGAAGAACTTGCTGGCGGTAAAACTCATATATTGCGCCCTAAATTAATTGGGTATTTTGTCGTACTTGTTGTTATGACCGGCTTGCTATTCGCTAATATTTGGATGCGCAGCCCCACCGAAGTCGACATTATCCGCGATAGAAATTCCCTATACCGCGAAACGAATGAAGGGCTAATTGAGAACGTCTATACAATAAAAGTACTTAACAAAACACAGCAAACCCAAACCTACTCTATTGCTGTAAAAGGTCTGCCTGACTACGAGTATATAGGTGAGCAAACTGTAACAGTTGAAGGCGGTGCGGTGTATAGCACGCCAATTTCAGTTGCAACTGACGCCTATAATCTGGAAGATACGGTTACCGATATTTTTATCAGTGTAACCACCACAATTGATGGGGAAACGGTTACTGTTGATGAGCCAACTAAGTTCCTTTATCGATGACAGATTTTTCATTCTCTGGGCTTAGCCCAGACACCATATTAGATGCCCTGGAAAGTCAGGGCATTTTTCTTCAAAGCGGTTTGCTAGCACTAAATAGTTATGAAAACCGCGTCTATCAGTTTTTGGCTGAAGACGGTCAGCGCTATGTAGCAAAATTCTATCGCCCAGGTCGATGGACCGACGCTCAAATTCTTGAAGAACACGCGTTTGCTGCAGAGCTAATCGATAACGAAATTCCATTGGCTGCGCCCATTTCTCTCAATGGCAGCACGCTGCATCACCACACCGTGGCCGAAACTGACTATCGATTTGCGTTATTTCCTTCGGTAGGCGGCAGGCAATTCGAAAATGACAACCTTGATCAACTCGAATGGATGGGGCGTTTCATTGGCCGTATTCACCGCGTGGCCCATGCTAAAGGGTTTGCACATCGCCCCTCGATTGATATTGAAAGTTACCTCGATGAACCGAAGCAGGTGCTTACGCAAAGTACACTTTTGCCAGAGCATTTAAAGACAGCATTTTTTGCCATACTTAACCCCGTTATTGATGCCACGAAAAAAGCGTATAAGCCAACATCTAGTATTCGACTTCACGGTGACTGCCACCCAGGCAATATACTGTGGCGCGACGGTCCGACCTTCGTTGATTTAGATGATTGCCGCATGGGCCCTGCTATCCAAGATTTGTGGATGATGCTAAGCGGCGACCGCCAACAACAGCTTTTGCAGCTCGATACTTTGGTTGAAGCATACGAAGAGTTTCACCCGTTTGACACTGCACAGTTGCCACTTATTGAGCCCCTTCGCGCAATGCGCATGGTGCATTACATGGCATGGCTTTCTCGTCGTTGGGAAGACCCTGCGTTCCCTCGGGCATTTCCTTGGTTTGCTGAAGATAAATACTGGGAAGGCCAAATACTTGCCCTTAAAGAACAGCTATCTGCACTCCAAGAGCCCCCGCTCAAATTGGGTTACTGATTCAACTTTCACATGACTTAACAGAGCGCTTTTTCGGTGCTTTAATGCATTTCGAAAAGGCGTAAGGTATAAGAAACCGTATTCGCTATCACTTTTTAAGTTCTATATACTCGCGCTGTGTAGGTGCTTTTGTCGCTATCCATTACAACCTAAGTGACAAAAGTTAAACGGGAAATCAGTGAAAGGCTGATGCTGCCCCCGCAACGGTAAACTCAACGCATTGTCGTTTTCTTTTCTTTGCGCCACTGTCATTTATACGTTAACGCGCTACAGCGCAATTAAACGCCACTAGATGGGAAGGCAAAAGAGCCACTACCTTATCGGTATTGGTGAGTAAGCCCGGATACCGGCCTGTACTTCATGGTGTCGTTTGCTTGCTCACATCCATAATTAAGCAAAAACGTGCACTTTCCCTAATCATGTGCTCGGGTGGAGCGCATCAAAGACAACATAAAAACCATGCGTACACATTTTACTAAAGCAGCCCTTAGCGCTGCAGTTATTTCGTGCTTAAGCACACCTGCCTTTGCTCAAACTTCTGACCAAGATATTGAAACCTTAACAGTAACAGGCACGCGTTTGCCTATTTCGTTAACCAAACTTCCTGGTTCAGTATCGGTGCTAACTGAAAGCGACATTAAAGCGTCGGGCTCACTTCAACTTACCGAACTAATTCGCGGCCTACCGGGCGTTAGCTTGTCTCAGTCAGGCAGTCCTGGTGGCTTAACAGAGCTGCGCGTGCGCGGCGGTGAAACCAACCATCTACTTGTTTTAATTGATGGCGTTGTTGCCAACGACGTAGGCCAAGGAAGCCTGGTTGACCTTGCTCACCTAACTAGCGCCAACGTAGTGCGCATTGAGCTACTTCGCGGTCCGCAAAGTGCAAGGTGGGGAAGCGGCGCAATTGGTGGTGTATTAAGCATTACCACTAAATCTGGCCAGTTTGCCGACAATATTTCCTACGTAGATTTTTCTGCTGGCGTTGGCACACAAGGTACGTTGCAGGGCAGCATGAATGCGCGCTCACAAAGCGATAATGTGGGGGTGTCTGCCTATGCAAGCTACATTAGAACTGACGGCGATAATGTGTCTCGCGTTGGAAACGAAGATGATGGCTATGACAATATGACTGCCGGCATAAACCTTAATTATGCCGCCACCACCGAGCATACCTTCATCGCGAATTTACGTACTGTTCAATATGAAAATGACTATGATAGTACTGACTTTGTAATAACCGGCCTGCCAGCTGATTCAGACAACGTAACTGACGGCACACAAATTAGCGCGAAGTTAAGATGGGAATTTGCCCCTGAAAACACAGGCTACCGCTCGGCATTAAGTGCACACTATCGTAAGGATGAAAACGATAATACTGAATCGGGTACTGATACAGGCGGCACCACGGGTGAGCGTATTGAGTTAAACTGGACCGGTTTTTACACCATCGACAATTGGGATTTTGCAGGCGGCGTTGAATATCTACAGCGTCTTTTTGACCAGCGCGGCCCTATTGTATTTGGCGATCCTAATCAAAAACAACACGACAACACCTACAGCATATTTGCAGAAGCAAACAGTCAGTTTACCGAGTCGCTAACGGCAACATTAAGCGCAAGGTTCGACAACAATAGTGAATTCGATAACGCCGCAAGTTATCGCGGCGGACTCACATGGCAACTTAACGATTACTACGCCGTTTTTACCAGCTATGGTAAAGCCGTTAAAACCCCTACTTTTACCGAGCGTTTTGGTTACTTCCCAGCGAGCTTTATAGGTAACCCTAACCTTGAGCCCGAAAGCAGTGAAGAATGGGAAGTAGGCGTTAAGGCAAACTGGCAATCACTGTCTGCACAAATCAGCGCTTACACTACTGACCTTGAAGATGAAATTAACGGCTTTGTATATGTTTCTGACTTAGGTGCGTTCAGTGCGGATAATATCGATGGTGAAAGTTCACGAGAAGGGGTTGATGTAGAGCTAAACTGGGACAGTGGCTATGGTGACATTTCTGCCGCCTACAGCTACCTAGACGCTGAACAAACTGACAGTGGTATCACAAGCACAGAGTTACGTCGTGCTCGCCATCAAGGCTCGTTAACTTATACCTCTGACTTTGGTACAGAAAAGTTCAGCTTTTACACTAAGCTGGCCTACACTGGAAGTCGCTACGACACTTTCTTCCCGCCATTTCCTGAGCCATCTCAAACGTTAGCGCTTTCAGCTTATACCCTTGTTACCGTTAACTTCGGTTATCAAATTGACAGTCAGTGGCAGGTCTCGTTGAAAGTCGACAATGCATTTGATGCCGACTATGAAGACATTGTGGGCTATGCGGGTCAAGAGCGTCGCGCGCTACTTTCTGTTAGCTATACTATGTAGTTAATTTAGGCTTAGCCTAGCAATTTATCCGGCTACATCTTGGTGTAGCCGTTTTTCGTTCAATAGTTCCACGTCTATTGTATTGCTGTAGTTTTTGCATCTAATTATTATCATCTCTTTTACCGCTAACCTAGGCGTCAGATCGTTCCCTTTCTCACGTCTTATGATCTCCCCTTCGCAGTTAATGTTATTCATATTCTATTCATAGTAAGAGGTTTATTCTGCGACAATCGCTTATCCTATCGCAGCCAATGTTAACCTTATCGCGTACTAAGACCTTGTTGCGAAACAGGTCCTAGTTAAGCGAATAAGGCTGTGATAATCTCAACTTTGATAATCGTTTTTTTAATACAGGATCATAATCCATGAAAAAGTTTGCAGTAATGTTTGTCATGGCAATGCTTTTGCCATTAACAGCTTGTGCTCAAGAGCCGGCGTCTAAATGGAAAGAAGGCACGCACTATAAAGTGCTTGATAAAGAAGCCACAGATAAACCCGTAATTACTGAGTACTTCTCATTTTGGTGCCCCCACTGCTTCCAATTTGAACCAATCGTTGCACAAATTAAAGAAAAGAAAAGCGACGGTACTAAGTTCAACAAAGTACACGTAAACTTTATGCGCTTTACCGGCCCAGAAGTTCAGGACGATGCTACCAAAGCTATGCTTATTGCACGTGCAATGAAGCAAGAAGATGCAATGAACGGCGCTATCTTCAACTATATTCATAAACAGCGTGCGTCTATCACAGGCCTGAAAGACCTTCGCAACATCTTCGTAGTTAACGGCGTAGACGGTGCAGAGTTTGATAAAATGGCGAAGAGCTTTGGCGTAAACAGCATGGTTCGCAAAAACCAACAGCAAATCGATGAGTACCGTGAACACCTAACTGGTGTGCCTAGCTTTATTATCAACGGTAAATATCAGCCAACGTTTACCTCTGATATGACCTTTGATGACATCGCTGACCTTATCGTGTGGTTATCAGAACAGAAGTAATTGCTTCTTATCAATTACACTTCACATTTTACCCTCAATAATTGAATGGGCGCCAAGGCGCCCATTTTTACGCCCAAGAGCCTTTTGACATGCATGCTGTTAGTGATTTTGCCGAATTCATCTGTGAACTCGATCAACTTAAAGCGGTGAAGCGCCAGATTACGCTTCCAAGTGATGACTACCGTCAGGAAAACTCCGCCGAGCACAGCTGGCATGTCGCATTAATGGCAAACATGTTAAGTGAATATGCAGCCAAGCCAATTGATATCACGCGAGTTATTCGCATGATCCTTATTCACGATATCGTGGAGATTGACGCTGGCGATATGTTTGCATTTAACGAGCAGAGCGATCACGATGCGCAAGCTGAAAAGGAAATTGCGGCCGCAAAGCGCATTTTTGGTTTATTACCAAGTCCACTCGATAGCGAATTGCTCAATTTATGGCTTGAGTTTGAAGCAGCAGAAACTGCCGATGCAGAATTTGCTAAAGCCATGGACCGAGTACTTCCTGTATTTCAAAATATGAAAGACAATGGAGGAAGCTGGAAGCGTCACGGTATCGCAAGAGAGAAAATTGAAGCGCGAAATGCACATTTAAAATCTTGTGCGCCAGCACTGTGGGACTATGTTACTCAACAGCTAGATATTGCCGTTGAAAAAGACTGGCTAAGTCAATAACGACTTAGCCAATCTAGTTTCGTGAAGCTATAACGCTAGGTTAGGTCTGAGAGTTAATTCGCATAGCAATTAAAAACGTGTACCAATCCACATCCAAAAGCGATTAGTGTCTACTTTTATATCGCCCGCGTCGTAGGTACCGTACTTGATACCGAAATTGTACTTACCCGCAAATTTTTTGGTGTATTGAACATTAACTTCGCTACCTAAATCATCAACACCATTGCTGCTGTCGTCAGCGCTGAAATCATGATATGCCAAAAGCCACTTACCACCGGCTAGGCCGCCAGAAAGTGAAAACTTCAGGTCTTGTAAGCCTTGTGCTGGTGTCCCCAAAAACTGATCGGTCCAACCGTTGAACTTGTGCATAGTAGCAAGAGGTGTAGCAAACCCGTACAGTCCATCATCTGAACCTAGTACTTCATAATCGACTTCAGCGGTTACACCAGAGAAGGTTGCGGCTAGATAGGCATTTAGGTAAGACGCGTCGAAATCAGTGGCTGCCTCTCCTGCGCCAGCTTCGCTCGATTGCGTAGCAAACTCAGCGCCATAAGCCCAATTTATGCTGTCACCTTTCATCTTTCCATCATAGCTTACGCCATACGTATCCAGTGTATTGTCTGTATCATTATCTACTTCTAATAAATACGCGTAGGCCACAAACTTACCGATTTTCGACTTATAAGTAGCGTGAAGGATATGATCTTTTGAATCTAAATCAGCGGCTTCGGCGAAAATACGGTTACGTTTATATAAATAGCTATAGAAAAGCTCTAGATTGTCAGTTGCCGCATATTTTGCGCTTACGGCATCAAAGGTCTGGCGGTCCTGTCTCCAACCAACGTGACCAACAAATCTGTGGTCATCTAGCGTAATAACTTGGCGACCAACCTTGGCGGTAAAACCATCTGTTTTGTATTGAATAAAGGCTTGGTCAACTTCGGTCGTTTCAGGGTCAGCAATAACCGAGTATTCACCCACATTGAAGCCAGTAGGCCCTACGGTAAACTCATCTTGCCCCATTACAATGCGGCTGTCTTCAACCTCAGCGGTAAATGAGAAACCATTAACACTTCCCGAGCTAAAGCCTAAACGTGTACGTAACGTTAGCGCGCTTGCATCTTCTAGCGCGTTGTCTTGATCTACGGCCTCATAACGCAAGTTTAGGTCTGCCCATGCCTTTGAGTCGCTTAGCGCTGTGTGAATATCCGCAGCCATCGCGCTGCTGCCTAGTACTGCTATAACAGAGGCAGCTAACATATTAATGCTCAGTTTTTTAAACGTGTTCATGCGTGTTCCCTATCGATTTTGATTTTAGCTTTTTATTAGTCAATACTTACCCAGCCAGCATTAAAATGCCGGTTGAAATGTAAGAGTTATGAATTGTGAGCGGTACAACTACCGCCCTTATCAGATGCCGATAGTGCTAGGCAGCATCTGATTTTTTAATATCTTTTTTTTCAGATGTCACCCCGCTGGGTTTTGATGTTGCGTTGTTAGTTCTGGAAGTAACGGTTTCAACCTTCTTCTGTTTGTCGTAAAGGAAGGTTAATACCTCATGTCGGTAGTGGTTATATTGTTTGTTGTCGGCAAGTGCTAATCGATCACGCGGGCGAGGCAACTCAATATCTAGAATTTCACCAATGGTGGCGGCGGGCCCATTGTTCATCATTACGATGCGATCAGATAGCAATACCGCTTCATCCACGTCATGGGTAATCATGATGACGGTGTTACCCAAATCAGCATGAATTTCCATTAAAGAGTCTTGAAGGTGTGCACGAGTTAATGCGTCAAGCGCCCCGAACGGTTCGTCCATCAATAGCACTTTAGGTTCCATTGCCAGCGCGCGCGCAATACCTACACGTTGTTTCATACCCCCGGAGATCTCACTAGGTAGCTTATCGAGTGCGTGGGTCATGTGTACCAGCTCTAAGTTGTGCATGATCCATTCGCGCATCTCGCCTTTACTCTTGCCCCGCATGGTGGATTTAACCGCCAACTCAACGTTCTTATATACCGTAAGCCAAGGCAATAACGAGTGATTTTGAAATACTACAGCGCGCTCTGGTCCAGGCTGCTTTACTTCAGAGCCATCTAATATTACGCCTCCAGAAGTCGCTTGGTGTAAACCCGCGATAATATTCAGCACTGTCGATTTTCCGCAGCCAGAGTGACCAATTAGTGATACGAATTCGCCTTTACTAATTTTTAGATTTACATCTTGAAGCGCAGTAAAGGGGCCCTTTGGAGTGGGGAAGTCGATACCTACCTGCTCTAACTCTAAGTGTTTAGTGTGCATAAATTTCTCCTCAAAATTAGCGTAATACGCTCGACTTATCCCAGCTTACCGCGCGCTGAATTGATAACATTAAACGGTCCAGTACAAAGCCGATGACACCAATAGTTAATACTGCCACCATGATTCGGGCTAAGGATTCTGAACTACCGTTTTGAAACTCATCCCAAACAAACTTTCCTAACCCTGGGTTTTGGGCAAGCATTTCCGCTGCTATGAGTACCATCCAACCAATACCAAGCGATAATCGAAGCCCAGTGAAAATCATTGGAATTGAAGATGGCAGTACTATTTTCGTAAGGTGCGCAAAAGGCGTAAGACGCAGCACTTTGCTCACGTTAATAAGATCTTTTTCAATGTTTGACACCCCTACCGCTGTGTTAATAAGAGTTGGCCATAGGCAGCAAAGCGAGACCGTGAAGGCAGAAGTCACAAACGACTTTGAAAACGCCGGGTCTTCACTGACATAAAGCGCACTCACTACCATAGTAACTAGTGGCAACCAGGCTAGTGGCGAAACGGGCTTGAATAACTGAATAAGTGGGTTTATGGCCGTGTATGCTGATTTGCTTAAACCACACAAAATTCCCAATGGGACTGCGACTACTGATGCAATAAAAAATCCAACCATAACCGTGTAAAGGCTAGTCCAAATTTGATCGAAGAAAGTAGGTGCACCGGTAAAGTCTCGTATCTTTGGCTCATAAGTAGGGTCTTGCGCCACACGCGCTGCATTTCGTTCTTCTTGGCGTTGATAGAAGGCATCTGCCTTTTCACGCTGGGCAATATGCTCGTCAATTAAAGCCCCTGCTTGTTCAAAAACTTGTGCTGGGCCTGGGAATTGCCCTAACGATGTATCGATACTTTTTGCAACGCCATTCCAGATGGCCAGAAACATCAGCAAGCCGATTACAGGCAGCAACAACGCAGGCGTGGATTGATAAAAACGACTCAATAAAGTGTTTGCGTTTGACGGCGATGATGGAAGGCGAAGAATGGTTGTCATCTTGCTCATTGCTTGCTCCTGATACTTAATGTGCGCTATTGCGCTTTGAATGCCCCGCCTTCACCTTAGGGTGGACGGGGCTACTTTACGAGACACTTACAGAACAGTGTCGCCTTTAAGACCAATATCAAATTGCTCTAAGTAAGCGTTAGGCTTGCTTCCATCAAACGTTACGCCATCAATAAACTCGCTCTGAGGCGGCTTATAACCTGTTTCCGTTCCAAACTCAGGGAAATCAGAAGCCTTCGCTTTACCCTCAGCGATAAGCGCTTTCGCAGCCTGGGCATAAACTTCTGGCTTGTAGACTTTTTTGGCCGTTTCTTTGTACCAATCGTCAGACTTAGCTTCTGAAATTTGTCCCCAGCGGCGCATTTGTGTGAGATACCAAATTGCATCACTGTAGTACGGGTAAGTAGCGTTGTAGCGGAAGAACACATTGAAGTCTGGCACGTCACGCTTGTCGCCTTTTTCGTATTCGAAGGTGCCCGTCATGCTGTTAGCCAGTACGTCTTCGTCTGCACCAACGTAGTTGCTTTTAGCAAGAATCTTTACTGCTTCAGGACGGTTAGCATTGTCGTTTTCATCCAACCACATTGCTGCACGAATTAATGCTTTCACCACGCGTATGTGAGTATTTGGATACTTGTCAGCCCAACCTTGGCTTACGCCAAACACTTTTTCAGGGTTGTTTTTCCAGATCTCATAATCGGTAATTACAGGTACACCGATACCTTTAAATACCGCTTGCTGGTTCCATGGCTCACCTACGCAGTATCCATAAATAGTGCCCGCTTCCATTGTCGCTGGCATTTGTGGTGGTGGCGTTACAGACAATAGCGCTTGTGCATCGATTTGGCCTGCAGTATCACCTTTGTGAGGGGCGTAATAACCTGGGTGAATGCCACCGGCTGCTAGCCAATAACGCAGCTCGTAGTTGTGGGTAGATACAGGAAATACCATACCCATATTGAAAGGTTTTCCGGCGTTGCGGTATTCATCAACCACCGGTTTAAGATAATCAGCTTTGATTGGGTGTACAGGCTTGCCATCTTCCTGTGGAATGTGCGCCTTCATTTTCTCCCAAATCTCGTTTGATACAGTAATACCATTGCCGTTTAGATCCATGCTAAACGCAGTAACTACATGAGATTCCGTACCAAAACCAATAGTCGCGCCAAGGGGCTGACCTGCAAGCATGTGAGCGCCATCTAGCTGACCATCAATAACCCGATCTAGCAGCACTTTCCAGTTAGCTTGCGCTTCTAATGTGACGTAAAGCCCTTCATCTTCGAAAAAGCCTTTCTCATACGCCACAGCAAGCGGCGCCATATCTGTCAGTTTAATAAAACCAAACTTCAGTTCTTCTTTCTCTGGCCATCCTACTGCGGGCGCTTGTGCTGAAACAGATGTTGAAAATGTTGCTACAGACACGACAAGTGCAGCACAAACGCTCGCGCCCACCGTTCTAAAGCGTTTTAGTAATGATGTTGTCTTTAACCCAGTCATACGTGTTCCTCGTAGCCAAAAAAAAACCCACCAGCTATAGACATTTACATGTCTAGCACGGTGGGCTTCGTTGCCGTGTTAGTAACATCGGAGTAATTACTAACGCATCAAGTTGTTGTTGGTAAGTCAGGAATTCCCGCTCACACACCTCATCTTAAAGGGAGGTTAATTAAAAGCTTAAGCTTAAAAAACCATCTTTTATTATTGTTATTATCATTTGCCATAAATGCCGGAGAAGGTGGAGCTTCCTTACTGTTCTCCAATGATTCCTATTAGTTTTTCTTATTCACACTATGGTAAATGTTGTGCTTTACACGCTGCTTTAGCACACGCTGCCTTTTATAGCAACGACGCTACTGCACACATGACATAGCACCCAACGTGCCAAAACTTTAAAGTACTGATAAATAAAGATTATTTACAAAAACAAAAGACGTAAAAAGAGGCGTATATATGTTTTTGTGCACCAAAAAGGGGGAAGTGTTCAACCATGGTGCGAACGAATAAGCACCATGGCCAAGCCGGTAACATCAAAATTGTGAGTTATATATTTTCTTCTACAAACGTTTGGTGAATTGACCGATGGCGTTAACCACCTCATTGGCCCCGCCTTGGATCTCTTCCATTGCCTGGCCGGATTGCGTTGAGTATTCAAGTGCTTCACGAGCTTTTTCTTGTCCAGCCTCAATTAACTGAACCGCATTCTCCGTGAGCTTTCTGTTCTCAACCACCACGTTTACTATTTCTTCAGTTGCACTACTTGTCCGTGAAGCCAATTGTCTAACCTCGTCGGCAACAACTGCAAACCCTCTACCTTGATCACCCGCACGTGCAGCCTCAATAGCCGCGTTAAGCGCAAGTAAATTGGTTTGGTCAGCAATCCCGCTGATACTTTTGACCAAATCAGCCACTTTTTGAGATTGCTCATCGAGATCTTTGATGCCATCGCTCGCATTCCCCATCTGTGCGGTAAGTTCGTTCATCGCTTTCACTGTAGCATTAAGCACTTCATTACCTTTGCGGGCTTGCTCTCCTGTCTCTTGCGAAATATTAAATGCCACATTAGCCGCTTCAGAAATTGCAAATTCACGCTGCATTTGCTCAGTAATGACAGTGGCAAACTTAACGACTTTATAAAGCTTTCCGTCTTCATTTCTAATTGGGTTATACGACGCTTCTAACCAAACTTCGTTACCCCGGCTATCTATTCGCTTAAACCTACCTGATTCTAATTTCCCTTTAGCTAAGTCCCGCCAGAAATGTTTATATTCTTCTGAATTAGCTTCTTGTTCGGTACAAAACATTCTGTGATGCTTACCTTCTATCTGCTCTAGGGTGTACCCCATACCTTTAAGAAAGTTGTCATTCGCTGTTATTATCGTTCCATCTAAATTGAACTCAATGACAGCAGAAGAGCGATGAAGCGCAGCAATCATATCGCGCAATTCGTTACTTTGAATGATGTTTTGCGTTTGCTCTGCCATGTAGAAAGCAATATAGTTTATATTTCCATACGCATCATCAACGGGCTGCACAATACCTCGCACCCACATTTCTTGCCCTTTTGCATCCTGAAAGCTAACCGCACCGTGCCAATGGCGATGCGTTTTTATAGCACCAAGCATATCCTGTGCAGCGGGCTTTTTGAGCGCATTTTGACTCATTATACTTTCAAGAGACTTTCCCTCTAATTCTGCGACTGAGTAGCCAGTAGCCTGAACACATAAATCGTTAATGGCGCTAACTCTACCGTCAGGTCTTAACTCGATATAAAGCATTTCTTCGCGAAGTTCTTCCTGAACAGTGTGGTATGTCTCAATTTCCTTCTGCAAACGTGAGTTTTCTGCTAGCAACTCTTTATTTTTGAAAAACATTCTGTGCTCCTGATAAACTAAGCTTCTCTCTCTGTTCAGCCCTCAACCCCTTTGCGTTCCCCAAATTAAAGTAAGATATGGTATTACACAATTAGTGACGATTAGTGCCTGAAGCGATAAGCTATTTTTTTGCTTTTGATTAAAGATAGCAGAGGAAAGAAAAATTTTTAGAAACTAACGAAAATAAAATAAAGTAAAAGCGTAGAAGCATTTTTTTGCAATAAAAGCCTCTTTTCTTTGAAATCAGAGGCGGTAAGTTTCAAGCTTGCCATGGTCTTCGACTAAGGAAGCGATGTATATACGCAGCAGTTCCGTCCACTGGATTTGGCGTCGTACAAGGCTTTATCAGCAGTATTTAGAATTGCTGTGAGCGCCCAACTATCGTTTTTTGCAAATTCAACTGTTGCAACACCTAAACTGACAGTGATTACGGATGAAACCGGGCTTTTTCTATGCGCTATTTTTAAAGCTTCAATGGCTTTTCTAATCTCTTCAGCTTTAACTCTTGCTCCTTTTACATCGGTATCCGGTAAAATGGCAACAAACTCTTCCCCGCCATAACGAGCGCAAAAGTCGGTGTTGCGTGCCACTACATTATTCAATGCTACGGCGACCGTTTTTAAACATTCGTCACCTTTAGTATGGCCGTAATTATCGTTGTACAATTTAAAGCTATCGACATCTAGCAAAACCATTGTCAATGGCCACTTGTGACGTTTTGACATCGCCATCGCTTTTTCCATTTCCATCTCGAATGCCCGTCGATTGGGGATGTGAGTCAGTGGGTCGCTTAGAGACAAGCGAATGAGTTCTGCTTCTTGGTTTTTCACTCTTTCAAAATATAACGCGAAGGTCTTGGCCAGACGAGAAATTTCATCATTGCCTTCAAACCTAGCCACTTCCTCACTACTGTTCTCGACCAGATTCGTTAACGCTATCAAGCGCATAATTATGCGCTTATAAATGTAAACGATGATGGCGCAGCATATAAACATGACAATTAAAGACAAAGCTAACGAAAGCCTAATTTGCTTTGCAACCGCTATGTTTGTGTCTAATGCATATGAAGAGGTATTTTGGGTTACAGATGAAGCGCTAAATTCGATGTTTGATGCCACTTCTTCGGCCAGGTGTTCAACAAAACTGCCACGGCCTCTAGAGCGTCCTCTTATGCGCATTACGTTGGCTTGCTTATCTATCATACCCCATTGACCAAGCACCCCTTCTTCAAGCGCATTCACTAGTTCACGGCTTCGCTTATCCAATGGCAATGTTCGAAGTGCCGCAATACTTTTCTCTATACTATCCTCAAGCTTTCTCAATTCGTGCAGTTGAAACTGCTGATTGATTTGCGCGATTTGCAGTACTAGAGGAACTAGGCTCTTCGAAGATTGAAGACCATCATACTGTCTGTTTTTTCCTTCAAATATGCTATTTAGATAGGCAAACAATACTTCTCTTTCCACTCTCACTTCTTTTTCTACATCAATACGCTGGCGTACCAGTTCATTGAGTTCCTGTATTTCTAAGGTGAGTACTTTTAATTGTGTCGCAAGATATTTATCACTTTGTTCCACATTTGAATCAGATGAATTTAAGCGTTCAATGGTTTCGTCGAGTTGCGCTTTAATAATACGTCGCGCAGATTGACTTTCAGAAGAGGTCAATCGTGCCGAAAGAGAAATCAAATGTTGAACTTCACGGGTTATTTCAGTTGCTTGGCTCAGCGTAGGAATAGAAAACGTGGAGATATCGTCAAGCACTTTCCTCACGTCATTTAAGCGCAGCAGCGACAACACCAGTATAAGAAGAAAAAATCCCATTACACTGCATTGTGCAATGATGAAAAGATATAAGGTCTTTTTCTTATGCTGCATCGGCTCAACCGCCTTTTGCCATATTTATTATGCGGTTATCAGTTTTAGGCTCTATATCGTATTGATTGATGATTGCCTGCATCACAAGGTCTGATATTTGGGGAGGACGGGTGCTCATTGCCGGACGCTTTTGGGTATTTTTCAACGCATAGAAGCCGTCTCCGCCATTAGCCAAAAAGTCACTTGTAGCCAGTGAGTAGGTTTTCGATTCATCTATTCGCTTTCCATTAATCGTGACATTCTTTACTCGTTGAAGCACTTTGGCTGATGGGTCGAAACTGTAAGACATACCCGATACATGAGGAAAACCACCTTTTAAGTTTTGATATTGTGAAAGCCCTTCTTCCAGCGCTTGAATTAACTGAGCGCCCGTTATATCTAAAGCCACCACATGTGCACGAAACGGCATTTCGGTGACAATATCTTGCCGAGTTATTGGTGTACCTGCCTGATATTGTTTGTTGCCTCGAATGCTACCGCCATTTATCAAAGCAATGTCAGTCTTCGCATAGCGTTTAACGGTATCAGCGACAAAATTTACAAACGGGTTTTCCCCGCTTCTCACCGCTTTGCGCGCAGTCGAAACGGCAATCTTCCATTCGCCAATCTGGATATTTAACAACCGCTTTAGACGCGCTTCGTATTCAACGAGTTGCTCGTTTAACTCGGCGTCAGCCTTAATATCTTCTAACGGTTGTTCCGTATACGACGTTGCTGACCACCCAGCATTTTTCATGAAGCTAGCTACGACAGCGGTGCCCTGCTGCGTAAGTACCATGCTATTAGGATGACGCGTAGTTTCGAGCATATTTTTCTCGTCCAAGCGACTGTCTGTTATAAAAGCGACATCAATGATGCGTTTGTTTAACATAGTATTTACAAAAGGGAATGGGTAGGAATAGTGCAGCAAAATGATATCTGCGCCTTCCTGACGCAGCCTCCTAGACTCCTCCATAATGGCCTTTTGAGGTGGCGTTATAACAATATCAGATAATTGGTACTCCTCTATCACTCTCTCATGTAACACTGATATAACACCAAGGGTTAAGTCTTCTTTTTCAACAATTACAGAAGTGTGCAGGCCGTCAGGGGAACGCCCCATCCGGTTATCTATCACGTTGCTGGCTACCAATGGAAAGGCAGCCTCATAAGAACGAAGAGACAGTTCATCTTCATAGAAACTAAATTCTCTTTTTGTGACTCCCATCACATCTGGCTCAAGGGAATTGAGGATATCAATAATGTGGGAACCACGGTCAAACGAGGATAACGCGCTCGGTCCAATTGAACCTCCGCCAAAAATGAAGAAGACGGTATCACTATTTTGCCGCTGCTGCTTTACGAGGGTCTGAAGATTAGCGTAACGCCCTGTGCGGGAATCGCTGATATTAGGCATATCTGCGGTTAGAACGAAAGTTACACTAGAGGTTGTAACCTGTTCTCGATTTTCAGATACAGCATAACCTGCTCGAAATAAGAGCGACAGGCTAGCTAAAAAGACGAGCCATTGCGTGATTCGCATAACACCGTTAGAGGAAATCTTGTTCATACTATTAACAAGTATAGCAACGAATAAGTCAATGCGATGATTGACTATTTTTCCTCGATCAAGAGGATTTCCCCCCCCCGGTGGTTGAGCTTCTATTTAGTAGGCAGCTTACACGGGCTATGTGACCAATAATCGGGGAGTGTGCTCTTTGATGGAGTTTAGCGGTTATTGCACCGAACGATTAAAACGGCGCTGAACTTTTATCGCGCTGTGCCCAAAGCTGCCTTGCCTGGGACAGGGCATCTGCAACATCACACTTTTGTAGCAGTACCAAATAGCTGGCAAGTGTGCTTAAGATGGCTTGTTCACCGTAAAGGCTATTCGCGTTACCCGCCCACACATCGAGCATGTCGTTAACGTTCATGTCTTTATCTTTAAGCGCCCATTTGTCAGCAACCACCGGCATTATTACTTCTTCGGTCTCACCATTTCGGGTAATAAATAGCTCAGTTTCCCGTTCACCATTAACTTCAGGATCTCCGCCATCACCACGAAAGCAAAGCGCATCTATAGATGGATAATTTTCATTAACGCGGCAGTGTTTGTGGTCAAGATGCATATGGTAAACACCCTGTACGCAAAATTGTGCAGCGGTGGGATTCAACAACCTTGCGAGGGTGTTAGCGCATGAACGCAGGCCAAATACCTCACGAAGCTTAATAATTGTGTCGAGCGCAGGCAGCAAATAAGCCAAATCAAGGTAAGTCACCCCTTTATCCGTTAACTGCTGTTTGGCGTCTGCAATACTGCTAACTTCAGACAGGCCCAATTGGGGTAACGCTATACTTGCATAAAGGCGCCCCGAACCCGGTTCATGCGCACCGTGAAGCATAACCGAGTAACCATTATTGGCTAGAACCGCTACGGCCAATAAGTACCACGGTAACTGGCGACGCTTTCCCGCGTAGCAGCCAATATCTAACGTGGGGGTGAGGGTTTTAACTTCTGGCTCTATCAGCTCTCTGCATGCATCGACAAAGCCAATAACTTCTTCTGGTGTTTCTTCACGGGTACGCAGCAACATAAGAAATGCGCCGCGTTGGTCGCCTGTCACTTCATTGGCCAATACCATTTTCATGGCATGATAAGCCTCATCACGGGTAAGGCTACGCCCCCCTTTTTGACCTTTGCCAATAATTTTTATGTATTCACTAAATGGTTGCTGCATGCTTGGATGAATGTAATAGAAGAGTATTTACCTGTTGACGAGACTCTACCACCTTTCCAAATATAAGTAACGTAGGCCCCGTTAAATTTGCTGCTTCTACCTTGCTATGAATATCAGCAAGCACGCCAGTAATCACGCGCTGTTCAGGCGAAGTGGCATTTTCGATTGCCGCTACTGGCCATGTGGTTGGCACGTTGTGATGAACCAAGCCTTTGCACAGCCCTTCAAGCCGGCTTAGTCCCATATAAACCACCATAGTTTGCTTTAATACATTTTGCGCCATGGGTGCCATTTCTGGCCATTGCTCAGCGTCCTTAAAATGTGCGGTCATAAAACTCACCGACTGAGCACAGCGCCTGTCGGTTAAAGGGATCCCCGTATAGGCTGACACACCCGATGCTGCAGTAATACCAGGAACAATAGCAAAAGGAATGTTGGCTTTTGTGAGTGCATCGGTTTCTTCGCAGGTTCTTGCAAATAGGGCTGGGTCACCGCCTTTTAACCGCACGACAGTGTGACCGTTGCTTGCCAATTCAACCACTCGATTGCATATAGCGTCTTGGGTAAAGCTATGCTTTTTGCAGCGCTTCCCTACATATTCTTTCACCACTTTAGAGGGAATTAGCGCGAGAATATCTTCGCTGACTAAAGCATCGAACAGCACGACATCAGCTTGTTGCAGAAGACGAAACGCTTTTAACGTAAGTAACTCAGCATCACCAGGGCCAGCACCGACGATGAACACCTGCCCTTGTTTATGACCTTCAGTTTGCCTGTTTGCTAACTTCAACCACTTGCCAAAGTATGAGTGCTTAGCTGGAGCTTTTGGATTATCGGAGCGCTGGCGTGTCGTCACGGTCGTGACCGTGGTAGAAATAGCATCGCGATAAAAGAAGTTTAACAAAGGTTTCTGCGGTTTGAATAAGGTGCGCAAAAACGGTAACGACCAACTAGTTGCAATTGACATGATTTAACGCTCCTAAACAGATTGAATTTCAATGACTAAATGCTTGTCTATCAGCTGAGACAAGGCGGGTTTACACGAGCCACAATTCGTACCACATTTTAATGTTTCACCAAGCTCAGCCACCGAACTACAGCCTTCTTCGATGGCATGTGTAATGGTTTTTTCGCGCACTTCAAAACAGCTACAAACGACATCACCATTTAAAAATGCGTCGTCTACTTGGCCTCGTAATAGATTGCGCTGTATGTCTGTGGAAACAGATGTGTTGAGAATGCTGGCGAGCCATTCGTTAGGTACTGACCATGTGCTTTTTGAATGTGGCACTGGCTGCGTTGTTGTATGTGCGGCTGCTGGTGCCCTTTCACCCTTTTCTGGCTCATCGCCTAAAAACGCCGCGAAACAAAGAGTATCATCGACAAGCGCAAGGCATACTGAGTATGTATGATGATGAAACTGCAATAGCACCGCGTTTTGCGGTAACTGTGGTATCAAGCTTTGAGTAAATTCACGACGACCTTTGTTCGAAGCTACGTTTAATACTGATAGTGCTGCATCCGAGTTATTTACAGGTGAAGACGCCTCTGTGCTTTCAAGCGGTGTCGTATTCCAGTAATCACACGCATGCTTTAGCGCGTCTTCACTAAAGGGATTAAGTTTTGAATTATGTGCTGATTGGTTTACTGATGAAACAAAGAGCTTGCCGTAGGTAGCGAAATGAGCAGGCGCGATAGCTACCGCCGCGTGTTTTAACTCTGGCTGCCCTGAAATATAGTCTACCGCGCTGGCGTAAAGTGCGCCTAGTTTACTGTGCGAACCCCATTGCGCCGACCAGTGAATGGGAATGAATACTTCCCCTTTGCGCATATCCGTATCCGCTTTAACCGGATAAATAACAGGGGCGTCTTTACACACTGCACTTGAGAGAGAAACGAGGCTTCCGTCTTCAACGCCCAATTCAGCAGCGTCTTTAGGGTTGATATGCACGCAAGCACTTGGCATATGAGCCAGTAACTTTGCCGCTTTACCCGTGCGCGTCATGGTATGCCACTGATCTCGCGCTCGGCCGCTGTTCACAACAAAAGGATAAGCGTCTGATGTTACCTGCAGTGGCGCTTTGTAAGTTACGGGAATAAATTTAGCTTTGCCACTAGGGGTTGAAAACCGTTTATCTCCAAAAGGACGTTTACTGGTAAGGCTAGGTTGAGAATTAGAACTGGCCGTATTCTCAGCTTTTATAACTGTGTGAAAAGGCCACTGCAAAGGCGATAGCCCGTTGTACTGAACTTCACTTAACGCTTGTAAAGGTGACAGGTCTAATTGTCGCTTACCGTTATTTTGATAGCCGGTTAGCCCAGCGTATTCGCAGAATATTTGTGACGGATGGGTAAAATTAAATGCCTCGCCAAAGCCCATTTTACCCGCCACTTCGCACAGTATTTGCCAATCGTGTTTTGCACTACCTGGTGGGGGCAATATACCGCGCTGACGTGAAATACGGCGCTCTGAGTTTGTCACCGTGCCGTCTTTTTCCGACCACCCCGAAGCGGGAAGGGCAATGTGTGCGTAGGAAAGCGTATCGTTAGATTCAACAATATCAGACACTACGACCATCTCGCACTTTGAAAGTGCGCGCTCAACTTGGCCGCGGTTGGGCATACTGACAACAGGATTCGTCCCCATTATCCAAACGAATTTAACCTTGCCACTTTCTATTGCGTTAAAGAGGTCTACAGCTTTGAGCCCCTGCCCTTTGGGCATAACAGGGGCATTCCAATAGGTTTTAACAGCGCTGATATGCTCAGGGTTTTCAAGGTCCATATGTGCAGCTAGCATATTGGCTAACCCACCGACTTCACGCCCTCCCATGGCATTGGGCTGACCTGTGATTGAGAACGGCCCACACCCGTCTTTGGCAATCAAGTCTGTAGCTAGGTGGCAGTTAATAATGGCTTGGGCTTTATCTACGCCAGCCGAAGACTGATTAACGCCCATAGAATAAAAAGTAATGGCGCTAGATGCTTCACAGAATGCGTCGAAAAAAGCCTTAACCTTGCTTTTTTCTATATCGCATACGCTAGCCACGTCATCCAGTGTTAAGCCACTTGCACTTTCAAGCGCTTCATCAAGCCCCTCGGCATAGGTTTCGACGGTGGTTCTATCTATTCTACCTTGCGCGTCTGCATAGCTAAGTAAGCCATTAAACAGCGCAACATCGCTACCTGGTTTTATAGGAAGGTGTAAATCGGCAATGGTGCAGGTTTCAGTTTTGCGTGGGTCAACAACAACGACCTTCATTTTCGGATTTTTCAGCTTTGCTCGCTGAATGCGTTGAAAAAGCACTGGGTGCGCCCACGCCGCATTACTTCCGGTGATCACCAGTAAATCTGTACATTCCAAATCGGTGTAATCGCAAGGCACCACATCTTCACCGAACGCACGCTTGTACGCGGCAACGGCTGATGACATACATAGGCGTGAATTCGTATCGATATTGGCACTGCCGATATAGCCTTTCATAAGCTTATTGGCAATGTAATAGTCTTCGGTGAGAAGCTGACCTGATACATAAAAAGCAACGGCATCCGCGCCATACTGCGCAATGGTAGAGGTGATCTTATCCGCAATCACATCGGTGACCGTGTCCCAATCCACCGATTGACCTGCCATGGTTGGGTGAAGCAAACGTCCGTTTACGTCGTTTGTTTCAAGCAGGTTTGTTCCTTTAACACACAATCTTCCATAATTGGCGGGATGCTCTGGCGTGCCTTTAACAGTGTCCAGGGTTATGGCACGCGGGCTTACGTTGCAACTGATATCTACACCACACCCTACGCCGCAGTATGGGCATGTTGTTTGTCTTAGTTGTTCAGACATCATGTCGGGTTGTCGTGTAGGCATATTCATTTCATTACCTTTTTCGATTTCACAGCTTTTGCATGCATTTTGCTAAAAGGCTTTATTCATGTGGGCGTTCAAATGAAGGCAGTTTGCTTAAACGCCGACAAAAACCTTTTCGCCCTCTACCTTCACAGCGTAAGCCGTGACGGAAACATCGTCGTGTTCTTTACACAGCCCGGTTTCTAGAAAGTAATGCTCTTTGTATAAAGGCGAAGCGACAACAGGCGCACCGCCTATCGACCCTAGAAGCCCGCGATAGAGTACGTTTGCTTTACCAATAGGGTCGTAGTTACTAATGGCGAAAACCTGGGTTTCGCCGTTTATCTTCAAACTGAAAATTGCCACTTGCTGTGAGTCGACAAGGGCGCAAACCCCACTATTTGTCACTAAGTCGTTCGTCTCACAAACATAGTGCCATTGCACTTGTTGTGGTTCTGACGCCATTACATTTTGCGCTGCTGACATAATTTGATTCTCCTAACAGGGTTGATAAGCCAGTGGCTATACCATAGAGACAGGAATGAACTGATCTTTACCTGCTACTTTTTCAGCTTCAGTAGCTGGGCGAACCTGGCCTCGCTCTGAAACAAACTGAATATTGGTGTCGCTAGCATTGCTGTTTACGAATTGACGGAAACGTTTGCGCGACTCAGGGTTTTCAATGGTGGTTTTCCATTCGCACTGATAAGCATCAACCACAGCATCCATCTGTGCTTCAAGCTCACCATTAATGCCAAGAGCATCGTTTATCACAACGTCTTGCAAGTAAGCTAACCCACCTTCTAAGTTGTCCATCCACACCGACGTGCGCTGTAGGCGATCAGCCGTTTTCACGTAAAACATCAGCACGCGGTCGATGTACTTAATTAGGGTTTCGGTATCTAGGTCGGTGGCAAACAGGTCTGCATGTCGAGGCTTCATGCCGCCATTCCCGCAAACATACAGGTTCCAGCCTTGCTCGGTAGCAATAACGCCAATGTCTTTGCTTTGGGCTTCTGCGCACTCACGGGTACACCCCGAAACGGCAAATTTAATTTTGTGCGGTGCACGTAAGCCTTTGTAACGATTCTCTAAATCAATGGCAGTGCCCACAGAGTCCTGTACACCGTAGCGGCACCATGTGCTGCCCACACACGATTTCACGGTACGCAGTGCCTTCGCGTAAGCATGGCCGGTTTCAAAACCGCCAGCGACGAGTTTTTCCCAGATATCCGGCAAGTGCTCTACGCGCGCTCCAAATAAATCAATGCGCTGACCACCCGTGATCTTGGTGTACAAGTTGTATTCTTTTGCCACTTCACCTAGCAAAATCAACTTCTCAGGCGTTATTTCGCCACCAGGTACACGCGGTACAACGGAGTACGTGCCATCTTTTTGCATGTTGCCAAGGTAGATATCGTTGGTGTCTTGCAGAGGAAGATGTGAAGCCTTAAGAATGTAGTCGTTATACACCGAGGCTAAAATTGAGCCGACAGCGGGCTTACAAATTTCACACCCTAGACCTTCACCATGCTGTTCTAGTAGCTCGTCGAAGGTGCGAATGCCGTTAACTTTAACAATGTGAAACAGTTCTTGTCGGGTGTAATTGAAGTGTTCACAGATCGCTTTCGATACTTCAACACCGCGCTTTTCAAGTTCGCTATCCACAACATTTTTAAGTAAGGCAGCACAACCTCCACACCCTGTGCTGGCTTTGGTTTCGCCTTTTACATCGCCAACGCTACAACAGCCTCCTTCTATAGCTGAGACAATGTCGCCTTTCGTTACATTTAGGCACGAGCATATAGACGCAGTGTCTGGTAGTGCATCGGCACCTAGCGCTGGTGCGGCATCGGATGAGGGCAGAATTAGGCTCTCTGGATGTTCAGGCAGTTCGATGCCGTTAAGCGCATACTGCAAAAGCGTATCGTAGTCGCTGGTATCGCCTACAAGAACAGCACCAAGTATGTATTTTTGCTCGCTATCTACCACCAGCTTTTTATATACGCCTTCGGGCTGATTCAAATAGGTGTAGCTAAGCGCACCGGCTGTACGTTCGTGTGCATCGCCAATGGAGCCCACTTCTACACCCATTAGTTTGAGTTTGGTACTCATATCTGCGCCAGTGAACTCAGCATCGCCGCCGGTTATATGACTTACAGCCGTGCGCGCCATGGTATAGCCAGGTGCTACCAGGCCAAAGATTTTGTTATCCCACAGCGCACATTCACCCACAGCGTAAATATTGGGGTCAGACGTTACGCAATGGTTATTAATGACAATACCGCCGCGCTCACCCAGTGTTAGCGCTGACTTTCTGCCGAGCTGGTCGGAAGGTCGAATACCGGCAGAGAATAAAATCATGTCAGTTTCTAGTGCAGTGCCGTCACCAAACACCATTTTATAGCGGCAGGTATCACCGGCCTCAATAGTTTGCGTTGCCTTTTGAGTGTGAACCATAACGCCCAATGCTTCAATTTTGTCCTTAAGAACATTACCACCTGCTTGGTCTAGCTGTACCGCCATAAGCTGCGGGGCAAACTCAACCACGTGGGTGTCGAGACCGGCTTGCTTTAATGCGTTAGCGGCTTCTAAACCTAGAAGACCGCCACCAACGACAACGCCTACTTTGCTCACCGCTGCTGAAGCTTCAATAGCGAGTAGATCGTCTATGGTGCGGTACACCAAGCAATGCTCTTGATCGTTGCCAGGAATGGGTGGCACAAATGGATATGAGCCCGTGGCTAGCACCAGTTTGTCGTAGCTAAACACCTGCCCTTCTGAAGTCGTCACTTTATTATTGTCACGGTCAATATCGGTCACTAAGGCATTGGTGACTACGTTTACGCCCCATTTGGCGTACTGAGCGGGTGTAGTAAGCGCTAGGTCATCAGCACTAGCGCCGCTAAAAAATGATGACAGATAAACGCGGTCGTACGCAAGGCGTGACTCGCCGCATAAAACGGTTATTTCTACATTGGCATCGCTTTGGTGAAGCTGCTCAACAAAATGGTGCCCCACCATGCCGTTGCCTACGACAACAATTTGCGTTTTTGAGTCCAATGAAGTCATGGTATTCCCCTTTTTTCGGGACAAAAAAAAGCCCGCTTCAACTTTCGTTGATGCGGGCTTCGTTGCCTATTTTGCCAACGGTTTAGGTCGGCTAACACATTTTACGGAGTGTTATAAATCACACAATTTTCAGCGATTGACACAAATCACCAAAACACACTTTACGTTTATAGCTATCCAAGTTCAGTGCCAAAAACGTAATTCATTGTTTTTTATTTGATTTACTGCAAAATAAGCATTATTCAGACCTCACAACTGCACCAAACAAACGCAAAACTGTGTTCACTTGGTGCATTGAGGGTATCAAATAACTTAGGCCAGTTTATCCGTCGCTACGCGGTAGCGAGGGTCTTCAACCACGTTAATTTCAACAAATTTGTCGGCTTTGCGAAGCAGTGAACGACATTCATCACTGATATGGCGAATGTGTAGTTTCTTACCTTGCTCTTCATATTTATCTGCAAGGGTATCTAGTGCGTCGATACCTGATGAATCCCAGATACGAGAGTCTTTGAAATCAATAACTACATCGTTAGGGTCGTTAGCAATATCAAACAAGTCTTTGAAATGCGATACCGAGCCAAAGAAAAGCGGGCCATCTAGTTCATAGACTTTCCAGCCGTCGTTATCAATGTGCGACTTCGCTTCAATATGGCGAGCGTGTTTCCATGCAAATACTAGGGCTGAAACGATAACACCCACAACCACCGCAATGGCAAGGTCGGCAATAACGGTAACGCCTGTTACTAGGAATAGCACAAAGGCATCTTCTTTGTTTACGCCGCGAATAATTCTGAATGACGCCCATTCGAAGGTAGCAATAACCACGACGAACATTACGCCAACAAGAGCAGCAAGCGGGATCATTTCAATAAGCGGTGCAGCAAATAGAATGAAGCCCAATAGTACAAGTGCAGCAGTAATACCAGACAAGCGGCCACGGCCACCAGAGTTAATGTTAATCATACTTTGGCCAATCATGGCACAACCGCCCATACCGCCAAAGAAACCGTTTACGGTATTTGCAACGCCTTGGCCAACACACTCCTTGTTGCCACGTCCGCGGGTATCCGTCATTTCATCAATTAGTGAAAGAGTAAGAAGCGATTCAATAAGACCGACCAAGCAGAGAATCACTGAGGTTGGTAGTACTATCATGAAAGTTTCCCAGGTGAACGGCACCATAGGAATAGCAAAGCTAGGAAGCTCTCCCGCTAAGGTTGCGGTGTCACGCTGGTCAGCTGGTAACAAGTCACGAACAAAGTCGATTACCGTACGTGCTTCTAAGTCGAGGCCGTGTACTAATGCTGTTACCGTAACAATCGCGACTAGCGACGCAGGAACAGCTTTGGTTAGCTTAGGCAGTAAATAGATAATGGCCATGGTTAACGCCACAAGCCCTAGCATCCAATATAACAGCGTACCTTCCATCCACTGTAATTCACCCGCTGCGTTAGTCACTTTAAACTGGCCTAGCTGAGCTAAGAAAATAACGATTGCTAAACCATTTACGAAGCCTAGCATTACCGGATATGGAACCAGTCGTATAAACTTTCCGAGCTTGAAAATACCGCACATTATTTGCAGCAAGCCGGCTAAAATAACCGCGGCGAATAGATATTGCACACCATGTTGGGCAACCAGTGCCACCATTACAACGGCCATGGCGCCGGTAGCACCAGAAATCATTCCAGGGCGACCTCCAATAGCGGAAGTAATTAAGCCCATCATGAAAGCCGCATAAAGACCAATCATTGGTTCTACGCCGGCTACAAATGCAAATGCTACGGCTTCAGGGACCAAGGCAAGCGCCACGGTAATACCTGATAGCACATCGTTTTTAACGTTGCTGTCTTTACTGGTAATTAAATCGAACATGTTCTCTCAGAAGCTAGAATGTTAAACACAACAACCCACCGTGGCGTACACCGCGTTATAGCAGAACACCAAGTAGGTAGGAGAATTTTTCGGCGATTCTATCACCATTGTAGCTTAAAATCTTTTAATAGATTGTTACTAGGGCCTGTTGATCTTTGATGTACTTTAAAGAAAAACAGGTCTTAGCCCAAACTGCTTGGCGCTGACGTGATAAACACAACGTTCTTTACCCTTTCCAAATGCTGAGAGCGTTTCAATTTTTCGTACACGGTCAGGGCTTAATTTAATTGCGAATACTGACAAATCGCATCATACATGGCATCGTATAATTGTTTTTATTAACCGCGTCGTTCAATACGCTTCGATTTTTAATGCGGGGCTACAGTAAGACGTCGCTGTAAGGCAAAAGCCTTATTCAACGAGGAGTTAAAGTGGTACCTTATATTCTGACTATTTTGTGCGTGCTAGTGGCAGGCGCTATTCATTGGATGTCGCCGAAGGCTTATTGGAAAGCCACTATTATGTCTACCGCCGTTATTTTACTATTTTCTGTAGCGGCATTGTTTATCTTCAAAGCATCGGGAATGCTTGTAAGCGAACATACCGGGGAAAATGCAGACTTCTCAGGACAGATGCTTACCATTACTACTATGATTGCCTTCTTCGGTTTTTTGATTTCGCTATTTGTGGGCTGGTTTCTTCGCGTAGTCAGAAACTAATCTTGAAAGTAAAACCACATAGTTTGCAAGGCTGCACCATTTTGGCGCAGCCTCTTCCCTCCCAGCGTCGCTAACCTTCCTGTCTCCCCTTGTAAAGTCACCTTCAACAAAAGTTTCAGCAACATCACATACCGCTAAATGTCAGCACTGCGAACGTTTTTGCTCACTCTAACGCTTATCTTCATTAATTGTAATAAACAGGGCATAAGTGTTGCTTGGTACACGTATTGCTCTACTGAGTGCAGGGGGCTAAGAGCATAGAGTTTCAAAAAACGTTTCGCCAATAGATGCACTCATCAATAAAAATTCGAAACGTGTGTACCGAAGATTAGCAGGCCTTAACATGCTTCATGAACCAGAACAGACCATTGCGCTTTGTAGCGACGCCACTAAGCGCTTTTTGCTAGCGGCCAAGCACGCCGAAATAACCGTGCTTGAGCAATTATCTAGTAATTGTCGAATTGTAATTGCCGTTCGAGAGCTCATTCATGAACTTCAAAAAGAACGGGGGGCCAGCAATATTTTTCTTGCTTCAAAGGGCGAACGTTATCGTGTTGAGCGAATACAGTATGTCAGTGCCAGCGAACAAGCGGAGTCATTGCTAAAAAGCCATTTAAAGTCCCTCTACCTTACAGATGAAATCACTACGGGTAACCCCCGTCTATTAAGCAGTATTACACTTGTCATGCAGGCTACAGACTACCTACCTCGCTTAAGAGAACAAGTAAGTAAGTTGCAGCTAACGCCGCTGGAATCTACACGAGCATATAGCCGCCTAGTTGCCAGTTTGCTTACGGTCATTTTTGAAGCGGCAGATATAGCAAGCGACCCAACGATAACCCGCCTACTGGTTGCTCTTTTCAATTTTATGCAGGCAAAAGAATACGCGGGGCAAGAGCGGGCGTGGGGTGCTATTGGTTTCGCAGAAACACATTTTGATGTGCGCCTTTGTGAAAAATTAGCCGCGCTTCAACAAGCCCAAGAACATCACTTCAGTATATTCTGTGAATTTAGCTGTAAGCCGCACAAAGCGGCATTGGAAGCATTAAATCAAAGCCCGGCTGCAATCGACATTACACAGCTTAGGAATATGATTGCGCAACTTGGTGATGGCAGCCCGATTGCCGCTGAAATATCAGAAGTATGGTTTGATGTAGCGACCCGTCGTATAGATGCAATGCAGGATATCGAAGTGGCACTGACCGAAGCCTTAACACAGCAAGCTAACAGTAAAGTTGCCAATGCAAAAAATGAAATGGCCAATCATCAACAGTTGCTTACGCGCTTTAACGATGAGCACGCTAATGATGGCTCGCCGCTCACCTTATTGTTTGATCCCAGTGTGCCGGGCTTGGCGGAAGATACAAAAGAAGACGACATTAAAACGCTGTCGCTCAATGAGCAGACTAAAACCTTATCGGCCCACCGCTCTTTTTACGACTTACTGCGTTCACAAGCCCAGCATATAGAAGACATGGGGCGAGAGCTCGAAGAGGCTAAGCGTTCAATTCAAGATCAGAAGCTGATAAGTCGAGCAAAGCTGGTAGTTATGGAACAATTTGGACTAAGCGAAAATAACGCGTATCGCCGACTGCAAAAACAAGCCATGAGCGAAAACACAACCATAGCCGCTATTTCCGCTAAAATCGTTGATATTGCATCGAAAAACTCGGCCAGAAGATAAATTCCGGCTCGTACTAATTCAGACGTACTAGTTCAGACGTACTAATTCAACCGTATAGTGCAGCGCTATCTAATATGACAATCACTACACTATAGTTCCAGCATAACGCTACCTATTTACTTAAGTGCGAATACTTGCTCAACTGGAATGGCAAAATATTCGGCAATTTTTAGAGCAATAACTACCGATGGTGTAAAGCGTCCGGTTTCTACTGTGCTAATAGTCTTCCTGGAAACACCAATAGCGTCAGCTAATTCTTGCTGAGATATTTTGTGTTGCAATCGTAGCTTATGAATGTGGTTATCTAAATCTTCATTCATCTAGGTCTTCCTCACGCAGCTTCCATAAAATGGATGTTCCATGCGCAGCCGCGGCTACACCGAGCAAGACTTGAAGAGCATTGGTGATCTCAAAGGGGGCCATGAGATCTACAAACCATCTGCTGTCGCCCCAAAAAGCAAGAACCAACGCACCAAATAACATGATGTGACAGGTAATGCGCAAGCTAAACGAACTGACATAGTCCACATACTCATCGTTAAATTTCAGTGTCCAAAAACCCAAACGCGATATATTTTTTGTGAATTTCATCGTTTTAACTGATAAAACAACGCAGTAAATCGCACTTGCCGCTGCTATCAGATTCAGTAGTACGTTAACCACTGAGCCAGTGTCGTTGACCACAGCCAACGCAGCCTTACTTAGTACAATAAGAGCAAGGCAAATACTAACTTTTCCAGTTATTGTTAAATACTCTTGCTCCGTCTCTGGTGTTACTAAAATTGATGTTGCCATTTTTAAATTCCTTATTATTAACGGCGCATTGATGCCATATAAAGCTCACTGCGTTTTAGTGTCTCGTTTGATACCTAAACGGATCATATGTAACCCATAGGTATCAATAATAACCAAAGGTTACACAAGTGCAAGTTTTTTGTGCAACTCAAGTGTTAAGCGTTTACTGTGACAGCGCTCTTTCGTAACTTTATGGATGATAGGTACAAAGGAAATACCGAGATAAAATGGTTATTGAGTAATGCTTTGCTGCTGGTATAAAAGCACAAGAACAACGAATTGTTGCGCAGAAGAATGTTTATTATGGCTTTGATTAACTAGAGTATAGTCTCAAACATTGCGTGCCGATTCTTACAAGTACGTACTGCTTTCCAGTTATTTCTGAACTGTTAGCGAAGGCCAAACAGTAAGCCAATTCTTAGAAGCAAGTCGCTGTTTAAAAACTTCGGGTCTTGGATATTTTGGGTTAATACTTATGGTGCCGACGAAGTTTGCTTCCAAACCAAATGGCGCGAGTATGTCTAAATCATCGTTGGCTAAAAGACGAACCGCAACACAGGTTTCTCGTTCTATCCAATAAGAAATAGCGTCGTGGCAATTTTGATAGGGAGCATGCTCGTGAGCTAAGTGCATACGCGCTTGGTTTTTAACTTGCCAATTTGCTTGGGGAACCATACGCGATAACTCGTGTTTAATAACTTGTTCTTGTACTTTTAGTTCTGATTTAGCGGCTGCAAAACTTGGGGAGTGAATGTGAGGTTGAGGTACGGATTCCATTGCTTTCTCAACTGTCGCAACGATTTCCGACGGAGTAATTCCACCACTAAAGTAAACAACATCAATATCGTTAAGCGGAGTCGGTGTAGTTCTTTCGTGTAACTCATCCCATATGGCATTTCGAACAAAACCTGCACCTATGTACCCTTGCGGTAAATTGAGCGTTCTCAAAGCGCGAAGGCAACGCATTCTGAAAGGGTCCCGCTTGATGACACCTTCAAGCCGTCTGCGCTTGTCCACGTTTAACCTTCATCTTTTATACGCAGTTTGCGTTTCCACTTGATGATATAAAAGCAAAAGGCAGCCATACTGCCACCAGCAAACCACCCTGCAATGATATCACTAGGCCAATGCACGCCCAATAAAATGCGGCTTAAGCCAATACAAAATACAAGAAAGGTGGCAGCAAAGTAGATCCACACTTTAACTGAAGCGTTTTGCGTGAAGTACGTTAACAAATAGGCTATATAGAAATAAACAAGCGTAGATAAGGTAGCATGTGCAGAGGGGAAGCTTTGTGTATACACACTCACATCCTGCATGGGCAGCGGAGGACGAGGCCTGTCGATGCCTGCTTTGAGTAAGAAGGTCGTTGCGATCCCCACGGCAACAGCAATCAAGAAAGTCAGTGCTTTTTTCTTTTCACCGGCCATCGCCAAGGCTCCGGCAACTGAAATCGTTACAAAAACAAGCGCCGTGTTACTGCCTAACGCGGTGATATCGCGAAGCGCGTCTTCTTTCCAACCTGATACATTGCCCGCTTCGCTAATTACATTGAATAACGCATTGTCAAACGTAGTCAGCACGCCCATGTAGACAAACAGCATCATAAGCAAAAAACCGGTGCCAAGTAGTAACACCTGAATAGAGGGTGTTTTAATGATATCTAAGTAAGAGGCTAGCGCGCCGCTGTTTTTCGTTTCACTGCTTGTCATAAATCTACTTCCATTTAGTACAAAAAGAACGTTATAGGTCGTGCTTGCTGCCGCCAAGGCAATGTGGCGATACCAGAGATTGTCCACCTCGCGCTTCCCATTCTGCGGGCGTATACGTGTGAAGTGCTAAAGCATGCACTGGCCCCTGCAGCGCTTCGGCGGCAAGACCGTTGATTTCTCTGTGCCTTGCAATCAAGCGCTTACCCTCGAAAGCACCGCTCACTACCGTTACTTTAAAGTGACTTTGAGCTCCCTCTGGAACATTGTGCATAAAACTTTCATCTACAACCTCGAGATAACTCGGATTAAGTGCTGCTTCAATTGTAGTTTCCAGAAACGCTTTTACTTGCATTTGGCTTACCTTGTTCTTTGAATAAGATGTCGGAATGTAAGGTTAATTCTACCACCGATAGGCTTAGCCGTCTTCGCAATACCGTGCACATAATGACTTTGTGTTGTTCCTGCCATAATTAATACGCTGCCGTGCTCAAGCACCTGTGTATGCTTTTCCTTTGTTTCTTTGTGCTTAAAAACAAAGGGCCTTGCTTCACCTAAGGTGACGGATGCAATAACAGGGTTTATGCCCAACTCAGGCTCATCATCTGAATGAAAGCTCATGCTATCTTGTCCGTTGCGATACCAATTCGCTAACACACTGTTGAACTTTGGGTTTTGGTTTGGAGCACATAACGCTTCACAACAGTGCTTAATACTTAGTAGGCTGTTCGTCCACGGATTTGGCGACATGGTTAAATTCGAATAGGTATAGGTGCAATCTTCATCACCGTGCCAGCTCTGAAGACGGGGAATTTTTACCGGCTTGCCAAACAATCTGATCGAGTCCTGACGCCAGGGTAACTCGTCCTTCAGTAACTCAAAAAAAGTATCTGCATCATTTTTTGATAGCGCTTGAGGAAAATAAGTAACATCGCCCTCCGACAGCGGGAGCTTATGAGATGAGCTATTGTGTTCTGGGGTCTCGAAAAGAGAAAACTGCATACGTAACTATGATATTTCCGGTGATTTATAATCTTGACTATGGGAACTTGAGCTCAAACGTACTTAAACACACTTGTGCGATTCCCCTAATTACACTCTAATTACGCATGCTTTGCTAATGTGGATTTTTCTGCGGTTTGTATGGTGATTCTTTAACCCACACGCGTTCACGGCTTGCCATACACATTCATTGTTCAAGAATAACGCCTTAATGGCTAGACCTTCCTGATATGATAAGATAAAGGTCGCGTACTTAAACCAAATAGCATTCCAACGTGAGTGCTTTGAGCCTTTCTCTGAAAACTGACTCCAATGAATACTGAATTTATTTTTGCCGACCGACAATTCTCGCTTATTCGCTACCCAGAAAAGCACCAGCATATAAGCCTTCAAGCATGGGATAGCGCCGATGAACTCGTTATTGAGCACATTGAGGCTTTACTAAGTGACGCGTCTCTTTCGATAGGCAGCGACGAGAATGATGGCTCAATGATGATATTTAACGACGATTTCGGTGCGTTGGGTTGTTGGTTTTCACACTTATCACCTTACTGGGTATCTGACTCTTACATATCCTTGCGCTCGTTATCTGAGAATTTAAAAGCCAATCATCTACTGGATAATGCAGAGGCGAGTAATAAAAACGGTCTACAAACCGCGCCGCTGAAAACCTTGACCAGCGTGCAAAGCTTAACGCTTAAGCTAGAAAAGGCGCCAAGTCTTGTTGTGCTTAAGGTCCCCCGCGCCCTCGCACTTCTTGAACAACAGCTTATTGATTTACAGAAATATGTTACGCCCGATACTCGCATCGTCGCAACGGGCAAAGTTAAGGCCATTACAAAGTCAGTACTTAACTTGTTTGAGCGATATATTGGGCCAACGACCACCTCTCTTGCTAAAAAGAAATCTCGGCTTATTTTCGCAACGCCTCGTGAGTCTCTAAAACTCGCTGACTCTCCCTATCCTACGCGCTGGCAGTGTAAAAGCACCATGGGCGCAGAGCTTACTATTGATAACCTTGCCAACACATTTGCTCGACAGTCGCTGGATATTGGCGCGCGTATTATGCTTGAGCACATGACGGTGAGTGCCAATGACGTTGTGGTAGATTTAGGCTGTGGTAATGGTGTACTGGGTGTAAACGCGCTGTCTCTCGCTCCTGACGCCAAAGTGATATTCGTGGACGAGTCCTATATGGCGTTGGAAAGTGCCCGACTCAACGTGCTAAACAACTTTCCGGATAAAATCGACCAGTGCGAGTTTGTAGCAAGCAACTGTCTGGAAACGTTATTAAACCGTGAAAATAAGCCTGCTGTTACCAAAATTTTGTGTAACCCGCCCTTTCATCAACAAAACGCAATTACCGATCATATTGCATGGCAGATGTTTACAGATTCTCGTGAATTGCTTATTAAAAGTGGTCACTTGGTGGTGGTTGGCAACAGACACCTTGACTACCACATTAAACTTAAAAAGCTGTTTGGTGGCGCCAAGGTACTTGCGAGTGATAAAAAGTTCGTTATCTTAGGCACTGCAAAACGCTAAGCGCGGAAAAAGGTGCAAAATGAAAGGTGCGCCGAAAAAGTGCACAAACTAAGGAATATATTTAAAGGCATTTTTATGAAGAAAATACTTTTATCAATGCTGACTGCCATTATGCTGATTGGCAGCAGTTCATCTGTTATGGCCAAAAAAGACGATGGGTCTCAGGTTCAGCCCGATAACTATTACCCAAGGGTGAAAATAGAAACCACTATGGGCGATATCGTGGTTGAGCTAGACAGAAGACGCGCGCCAATTACGGTAAATAACTTTCTTCGTTATGTGGATAAGCGCGCCTACGAAGACACTATTTTTCACCGTATAGTACCTGGTTTTGTTGTGCAAGGTGGAGGCTATACTGCTGACTTCAACGGCAAGTCGAACTTCCCCGATATATTCAATGAGTCTGGTAACGGTTTGACTAACGATCTGCACACCATTGCAATGGCTAGACAAGGTGACCCGCATACCGCAAACCGACAGTTTTTCTTCAATGTGAATGACAACAGCAGCTTAAACCCTGGAAGGGACTGGGGCTACGCGGTGTTTGGCGTGATTGTAGAAGGCGAAGACATTGTTGATGCTATGTCGGAAGTAGAAACTGAATACTCCATTCGCCTTAACGCGAATAACGTACCCATTGAGCCGATCATTATTAAAAAGATGACGGTGTTGCCGCCTCTATAACGACGGCTTGCTTTTCGTAAACTACTAACAAAAAACAGCCATAGAGAGCAATGCTTTATGGCTGTAATTCTAACCTGAACAAATGCTGTTTTGGAAAGGTTTTATCGAAGTAGAATCCCTGCTTTTTGAACCCTAGTCGCTGTAATAGCTTTTGCGATGCTTTATTATCTGGGTGTGTCATTGCGGTTAAAAAGCCATACCCCTCAGCAGTAGCCCAGGCTATAACCTTCTTGCATGCCTCATGGCATAAGCCGCTTCCTCTTGCTTCTGGCAGCATCGCAAAACCCAAATCTGGGCATTCAAATGCAAAGCGATTAAATAAACCACAAACCCCTAACGACTGTTTAGTTTTATTTAGCTCAACCGCAAGTAGACCGTACCCCCACTCTTCTCGTTGTGCATTGGTTTTCCCAATGTAATCGCAGGCATCGTCTAACGTATTTACATTTTTACTTCCAATGTACTTAAGCCACAGCTCGTCTTGCTGTAATGCCAATACCCAGTGTTGATCATCAAACGTGAGCGGTCTTAAAGTAATTTTATCGGAGGTTAAAATTGATACACCTGTCTTCACACTAAATTCTCTGATTAAGGGCGTTTGCTACTGCTAAAACTAGCGCTTCGCTAAAATTTTGTCTATCTGTTCAATAGCTTCACTATTTACCTTTGCTGCACGCGGGTACTTGGGTTGTGCTCTGTCATTTACTCTTGGGTGCTCCCATAGTGACGTATGTGTTACAAATCGCTCCGCTTCTTTTATGCCACCGTGTTCAAGGCAACCGGCCATACAGGTATCAATATAGGTTTGGTTAACAGGGAATGCTTCGCTTGCTGGCTCGCACGCGAGTGTTTCACAAATCCAGAAAGTAAACTGCGACAATCGCTCATTTAACGCACCTGTTACCTCACCTTGATGAAGGTGAAAATCGAGTGCTTTAGGGCTTACTTCAATAAACCTATAGTCTTTTTCCCTCTCCTGTAAGGCAGGGTTAATTTGCGTGGGGATAAGCTGAGCGTTCAGATGACTGTGGACGTTGGCCACGGCGCCTACATAGGTTTGCTCTTCATGAATACTGCGCGTTACCCAAGCCCGTTCGAAGCCAGATACAGTTACAGGGATCCCTTTAGTGAAAATGTTTGAGTGGCGTTCTCGACTGTCTTTACTAAGTAAGCTTCCGTAACCTAAAACCATATGCTTTTCGGTTTGCGTACTTAGCCAATTCGCTATTTCATTCATTTTTACCTCTACGTCATAGCCGCTTCATTATCACTATTTTCGGACTATTTATCTTTGCTGTGTAAAGCCCCAAAAAACTGCGTTCACCATTTTTCACACAGCATAAATAAAAAAGGCGGAGTAACAAGTTACACCGCCTTTGCTTAATACAGTAATGCTGTTAATTAAAACAACGCTCTCACACCCATAGTAAAGTTTCTACCTGGAAGCGGTGCTTGGTCTTTTAAGAAAGATGTATGAACACGGGCATCTTCATCAGTCAGGTTTTCACCACGGGCGAACAATACCCAGTCGATACCTTGAGAACCAAACTCATACTGTACGCTTGCATTTACCAATGTATAGCCATCGGTTGTGGTTTCGAACGACGCAACTTCGTTTTGGTCGTCGTACCATGTAAAGCCTACGTCAGCGCTTAAACCATTGTTCACGTAGCTCAATTCACTACCAAAGCGCATAGGTGGCGTGCGCGGAAGGTTGTCGTCTTCGATTTCTGCGCGAATATAGTCACCAAATACGGTTAAGCGTAGCGTATCTGTTAAATCAACATAGGTTTCTGCTTCGAAACCCCAGATGTCAGCGTCAGCCTGTTGAAAGTAATAGATAGGCAAGCCTTCTTCAGCGCCATGCTCATCATGCTCGTGCTCTTCGTGTTCGCCCTCTAGTTCTTCTTCCTCATGCTCGCCGTGTTCTTCATGCTCACTAAGTGCAATTAAACCTGTGCTCGTTTGGAAAATATAGTCATCCGCCTGATTATAGAAAAACGACGCACTGTAGCCCCAGCTTCCGGTAAATTTACGGAAAGTAATGTCTAGGTTGGTGCTTACTTCTTCTTTTACGCCTTTAAGTGTTTCTTCAATATGACCTTCTTCATCCATATCAAATACTAAACCCACTTCGTAGCTTTGGGTTGCTAAATGCTGGCCCGCAGAGAAAAGCTCTTGCTGGCTAGGCGCACGTTCGCTGCGTGATAAGGTTACAGCAATTGAATGACCTTCCTGATATTCCCAGTTAGCGCCTGCTGAAAGTGACAAGCTGGTAAAGTCATAATCAGGGAAGTTGAAGGCAACAGCGTGCTCTTCATGTTCTTCACCTTCATGCTCTTCGTCGTGTTCTTCGCCCTCGTGTTCCTCGCCTTCATGTTCTTCATGTAATACGTCAAGTTCCACTTCGCTGGCATCAGCGTCTAAGGTCGTGCGCTCTAGTCGGCCGCCAAGCTCAAACGTTACATCGCCTACTTTCTTTTGTTCTATTAGATAAAGTGCGTAGCTCGATGTGGTATTAGCGGGGGTAAAGGCTTCTTCGCCCACGGCATTGTAATCGCTATGATTAAACTGTAGCCCGAACACGCCGTGCCAGCCGTTCACTTCTTCGTGGTAAGCAGAAAGACGGATATCGCTCGACTCATTAGTGAATACCGTGCCTGGTTCACCGTCTTCAATCTCAGCATGTTCGTAGTCAGTGTAAGCTGCCGCAAATTTAAGGTTAGTTAGCCCTTCAAAGGGTGAATGCCATTCACCGGCTGCTTGATAGCGAGTCATATCTACATCAAGTAGCACACCCTCTTCGCCATGATCATGTTCTTCGTGCTCTTCATCTTCATGTTCTTCGTCATGTTCATCGTGCTCCTCTTCACCGTGAGCATGACTGTGGCCTGGCACGCCATATTCATTGTCTAACTGCTCAACCGCGAAGCCAAAGTAACCTTCGTCTGCTACGTAAGATAGACCCGCAACAATGTTGCGCGTTTCCATTGCGCTGCTTTCTAGTACGCCGTTAGGTTCATCTTCATCGGGGTCGATAGATGCAAAACCAGGTATATCTGCATTGTCTGTATCGCGATAAAAGCCATCAACATGCCATACAATATTACCACTGCCGCCTGTTACATCTGCACGAGTATACGCGCCGTCATTCACTGTGCTATAGCTAGTTTCAGCTTCGCCTTCTACGCCATCTATTTGGTACTGGGGAATGCGTTTATCTACTACGTTAACCACTCCACCGATAGCACCGCTGCCGTATTGAAGTGTTGCTGGGCCGCGAAGTACTTCTACCTGGGTTGCACTTGAAAGCGTAGTCGCTACGTTATGATCTGGTCCAACACGAGATACGTCAGAAACATCTAACCCGTTTTGAACTATTTTCACGCGAGGGCCATCGTTACCGCGAATAACCGGGCTGCTTGAGACTGGGCCAAAGTAGGTGCTGTGCACACCAGGCGCGTTTTTAAGGGTTTCACCTAACGTAGGCGCTTCGATTTTACGCAGTTTATCAGCACCAATTACGGTCACTGGTGTAACAGATTCCAGTACAGATGATTGAAGTGCGTTAGCGGTAACCACGATGTTTTCAACGGATGCAGGCTTTAAAACGAAGTCTACATTTTGATCCGTATTTACGTCGCCTAAGTCGTTATCACCATGAATGTAGTTTGAAGAATAAACATGTAAATGAATATGTGGCTGCTTTACATCGTCAAAACGGTAAATACCATTTGCATCGGTGTATGCTACACGGCGGCTGCCTTCGATTTTTACTTCAGCCCCTGCAACAGGTTGCCCTGCCGTGTCGGTGACTTTTCCCGTTACTGTGGTGGCATACACAGGCGTACTTAACAGCCCTGCTATGGACAAACTTAGCAGCGAACGCATTTTCATGGGTATTCCTCTGAGGATGTTATAACATTATCTGGTGATGTTATAACATTTTTCAGCATTGCCGTGCTCATGTCAACCGCAGGCTAACGTAACTTTCCAGTTATCTAGCGTTATTTAATGTTTTGTAACTGTTTAAGTGCAAAGTCTGCGCTTTTCTAACCCATAAGCAATATAAAGGCCTTAAGCTCTGCTTACCGTGAAGTTAAGCACCTCTTGTATGTGCGTTGCATTGGTTTTAAGCATAAGCAAACGGTCAATGCCCAGCGCCACACCTGAACACGGTGGCAATCCGGCATCTAGCGCGCTTAGAAAGTTCTCATCAATGGGCTTTATGGGTAACCCATTTTCTTTGCGTTTCTTGTTATCAGCTTCAAAGCGCTCGCGCTGCTCTTTTGCAGCACTTAACTCATGAAAACCGTTAGCAAGTTCAGCGCCTTGGTAATACACCTCAAAGCGTTCGGCAACCCGTTCATCAACTGGGCTTAGTTTGGCAAGCGCCGCCTGAGAAGCAGGGAAATCGTAGATGAAGCACGGTTTTTCGTTACCGATTTTAGGTTCGATCACATAGCTGAATAACAGTTGTAACTTGCTGTCATAGCTTAGGTTTTCCGGCGCATGCATATCTATGTTTTGCTTTTTCATTGCTTTTAGCAACGCATCGTTATCTGCACTTAACGGGTCAATATTTAAATAGGTTTGAAAAGCTTGCTGATACGTCATCTTGTCGGCCAAAGGCGTGTTTAGGGTTTCTTGCAGCAAGGCGTCAACCTCGTCCATTAGCTCAAAGTGATCAAAACCTAAGCGGTACCACTCTAGCATGGTGAACTCGGGGTTGTGCCAGCGCCCTTCCCCTTCATGGCGAAACGCTTTACACACTTGGTAAATACTTGCGCTGTCTGCGCACAGTAACCGCTTCATGGCATATTCAGGGGAAGTTTGAAGATACAGCGTGGTTGGCTTACCGGATAAGCCAAAGTTAAACTGTGTTTCAAAAGCATCTAGGTGTTCATCGGTAACTGTGCCGTTTGAAAGTAAAGGCGTATCTACCTCTAACACGTTTCTTGCGTAAAAAAACTCGCGGATGCTTCTGAGTAATTCAGCACGCGCAACACGCGTATCATGAGTGGTAGTAGGCTGCCAAAATTGCATGTATTAAAACCTAAATAGTAAGCTTAAACAAAAAACCGGTACACAAGGCACCGGCTTTTATACGTAAACAACATGCGCTAAAAGCGCGCTAGTTTTCGCTATTATTTTTGTGCACGAGACACGTATTCGCCAGAGCGCGTATCTACACGGATAACTTCGCCTGTTTGTACGAATAAAGGAACGCGAACAACTGCACCAGTGCTAAGCGTTGCTGGCTTACCGCCAGTGCCTGCTGTATCACCTTTAAGACCTGGGTCCGTTTCAGTGATTTCTAGCTCAACAAAGTTAGGTGGCGTTACCGTAATAGGAGAACCGTTCCACAGTGTAATGGTGCAAATGTCGTTTTCTACCAACCACTTTGTATTCTCGCCTACCGCTTTTTCGTCTGCAGCGATTTGTTCGAATGTATCGTTGTTCATAAAGTGGTAGAATTCGCCGTCGGTGTACAAGTAGGCAAGTTCCGTATCCATTACGTCAGCGCCTTCTACTGATTCACCTGAGCGGAAAGTTTTTTCTAAAACTTTACCTGAAATAAGCTTGCGGATTTTTACGCGGTTAAACGCTTGGCCCTTACCCGGCTTTACGTATTCGTTTTCTAGAATGTTGCAAGGTTCGCCGTCCAGCATGATTTTCAGGCCGCCTTTGAACTCGTTAGTGCTGTAATTAGCCATAATTCCTCTGTCTAAACATAAGGTACAAAAAGTTTCGTGGAACAAATAATACCTAAAAAACCGATTTCTGTAGAGCATAACTGGCAAAAAGAATTAGCAAGTAGCTTTACTGATCCTGCAAAGCTATTGCAACACTTAGATTTAGACCAAGAAAAATACGCACAACACATTAAAGCACGTCGTCTTTTTCCTATGCGTGTTCCACGACATTTTGTGGACCTGATGGAAAAAGAAAATCCCAACGACCCGCTGTTTTTGCAAGTCATGCCGTTAAGCGATGAATTCCTAACATCACCCGGCTATAGCGAAGATCCGTTAGACGAGCACGACACCGCAGGCAAAGGCATACTGCACAAATATGATTCTCGCGTGTTGTTAATGGTTCGCACCGGCTGTGCAATAAACTGCCGTTACTGTTTTCGCCGCCATTTTCCTTACGCCGACAATGCGGTAAGTAAGCACCAATGGCTTGATGTGCTTGAATACCTTCGCAATAATAACAAAATTAATGAGGTGATTTTTTCAGGTGGCGACCCACTGATGGCGAAAGATGAACATTTGTCGTGGTTAGCCAACGAAATTGCCGCCATTCCCCATATAAAACGCCTGCGTATTCATAGCCGTTTGCCGGTAGTGCTACCAGAACGAGTTAGCCATGACTTTGTTGAATGGTTTACCGCATTGCCGCTTCAAAAAGTATTAGTGCTGCACGCAAACCACGCGAATGAGATGTCAGAAACGCTAAAAAACCGATTAAACACATTGCGAGAAAGAGGTGTAACCCTACTCAATCAGTCGGTATTGCTAAAAGGCGTAAACGATTCCGGCGATGCCATAAGTGATTTAAGTGAAACACTGTTTGAGGCTGGTGTACTGCCCTATTACTTGCACGTGTTAGATAAAGTGCAGGGTGCGAGTCATTTTTATGTGAGTGATGATGAAGGCCGCGCAATTATGGAAGAAGCGATAAAGCGCCTGCCGGGCTTCTTGGTGCCAAAACTGGTGAGAGAAATTGGCGGTCAACCCGGCAAAACGCCTATCGACTTACATTTGCATCCGTAACTTACGCGTAGGTATCGATGTTGGCGCCTAACGCGGGGTTCGAAGATGACGGTTTTGGTACGTCAGCGGCTGATTCCAGCAGCTGAAGCGACGCTTTACCCTCTTGCTCTTGTTGGCTTTTTGCCAACTTAAGAGAGGCCAACTCAAGTGACGCACCGGACGTTCCAGAGGCACTAGCACCTTGTAGATCCATACCATTTTCCTTTGTTGCTTGTAGCAAAGTAAAAAAATGGGCAGAATTGCCCACCCTTACGATGTGTTGAGTGTTACGTAACCAGCAAGTTCGTTAGTGAACCGCAAGCTTTGTAATTTACAACATCGTTAAGTTATCGGCCTTGAAAGGCGAAACTTTAACCATTATTTACCGTAATACATTCGGCGTAGCATAAATGATAGCTGCGCAATATATATGAACATTAAGTGTGCGGCTAACACGTGCACCGGATTACATTAGAAACAAAAGGCGTGACTATGCAACAGAGCCAAGAGATGCAAGCTGTCCATCAACAACTTCAAGAAACACTTCAAACGCTGCACCGCAAAGCCGTTGATGCCGACCAAGTTTTAGATAACTTACAGCGCGATCAGAAAGGTAAGTTTGCTGCCGTATTCGCTGACGATAGCGGTTTCACTACATCAGCCAAGCGCTTTGGCCCCTATGTACAAGAGATAGCAAACGATTGGCAATCATTAAAGGAGCTGGATGACTATGCCGCTAAGCAGGCACTTGCACCTTTGGTTAAAAAAATTGAGTTGGCGCTGGTGACCATTGCGCAATTTCAGCAATCCCTATCTAAAAGCTAGCGCGGACTAAAATATATCTATGAACGAAAAGCCCGCTTTATTTGCGGGCTTTTTTGAAATTAGCTTCTCGCTTACGGCGAATTCTCACGCGCCTTACCGTTTATTTTTGATAAAGCGATAGCAAGGCTATTCTCCGCTTAATTTCCTGCACTTCTTTTAAGTATGCTTTACTGTCCACCCGCTGATATTGTTCAGTAAACGCTTGCTTACTTAAGCCTTCGGGCAGGCCTTCAATAGGCGGGATGATTTCAAGTTCACTTTGAATGCGCGCAATCGCATTTTGCACTTCCATCGCAGTATTTGGATGGGTAGCAACCTTTGCAAACTCAGTACCCGACATGTCTGCCGCTAAGTCTACAAAGCTATAGCCCGAACCACCGTTGCCCCGATCCATTAGCTCTTTAAACTCGCCAATTGCTAAAGACATACCTTGTTCAGCCATTAACTCTAATGCAGCAGAAATGATAAAGTGACGAGCCAAATCGTTGCGCTTGTGCAGCACAGCACCTCTGCGAGGCTTTAACGCTTTTTCGGAATCTGGCTGTATGTCGCCCACCAGAGTCCCAACACGATGATGCCCAACGTAAACCGCTAAAGCGAGGATTACCGCATTATTATGCAGTACTGCATCTTCAGGGGTTTGGCTTTGCTCTCTCGCCCGTGCCATCCCTTCGCGCAAGTATTCAATAAGGGATACCGGTTTACTTGATAAGGCTATTTCTCTACCAGACAAATAACGTAAATAGTACGCAGATAACTGCTGAAGCTCGGTCTGTTCGCTTACCGACATGTTCGACGCCACCACGTTTAACTCGCTTAGCAGCTCATCTAAACGCCCAACATCAAGGGTAAGTTCACCGCTTCTCATGGTCACACGTTCAACCCGCGATAACGCAATGGTGGCTATTTCTGATTGCGTATAAGAGTTCACCGTACGCTCTAAAAACCAAAGTAAAAATCGACCTGGAATGGTTAAGTCGCCAACTTGAACTTGCTCTATACGCAGGCTATCGCCAGGCAGCACTAGCGCTGAGGCATTTACATAATACCCCGTATTGTTGATAGCGTAAGTGATATTAATGGTTCCCGCCAATGGGGTGATATTCACTACGCCCTTAAAGTCAGGTAATGCACGCTGTAACACACCCACTAAGCTTTCGACTTGGGTTTCGGTGAGCGTAACTTGATGCCCCTCTTCTCGGCGGGAAAAGGCCTGTTGCAGCTGACCGAGGAGTTCATTAACGCTATCAGCACCATCTAGCTGCGTGGGCGCTGTCGATGCGACTAATGGCGCTTTTTGCACAGCCATAACCGTAACCGTAGCAACGCTTACTACAAGCAGAACAACTATGATGGCAAGAGTAATCAAAAGCCATTTTACGCTACGCAAAATCATGAGAAATCAACTGTACCTGTCATAACAATGAATAAAAAATAAATTAGCGCCTCTGGCGTTTTTTGCTGTAAAACAAAGAAAGTTACGCCCTAACGTGCTGGTTATACTACGTTATCTATTTTCGCGCCACCAGTGACAAGTGGCACGACAAGTGGGCAATTAACCCCCACCGCATTCGCTAAAAAACGAGCTCGCAGTCCACCCAGTCTTTCAAGCTTGTATACCGCACTGTGGCACCAGACAAGTCATGGTGTTTCGACAAATCCGTGGGTATCACAACGCAGGCTAGGTTCGCAGCAAGTGCCGCTGTCATGCCGGTTTGCGTGTCTTCAATTGCCACGCATTCACTTGGTATTTTCCCTAGCTTGTCCATTGCAAGTGCGTAACAATCGGGTGCTGGTTTGCTGTTTTCGACATCTTCCACGGCAACCACGCAAGAAATATAAGCACTTAAACCATACTGAGATAAGGTTTTTTCCACCGACTTTTTACTTCCCCCCGTCACAATGCCAATGGTGTAACCTTTGTTTGCACAATGTTCAATGGTTTCTTTAGCAAACGGCATTAAGGGAAAAGCTCGCTTATCTAAGTAGTCGCTAATGCTTTTGTGTTTTTGCTCTGCTAGCTGCTGCGGCGCTACATCAATATTAAAATGTTCGACGAGATCGACAGCATTTTGCTTTACTGGAATACCCGCCATCACTTCACAATAAAAATCCTCGCTTAATTCAACATCGTACCCCAGCAAAATGTCTTTCCACAGGTCAAAATGTACGGATTCTGAGTCAATAAGGGTACCGTCGTGATCAAATAATAGCGTTGTGGTTTTGTCGCTTACCGCTAACTGGCTACTTGATGAAGAAACTGAGTGCAATGCCAAAATAAACCTCCTTGCTAGTTCAATACCGGTTTTGAAAACATATTGGGTTAATCGATACCGAAAAAACGATAACACCTTTGGACCCTGCTGCAGTGCTTTGTTAATGGTGATTGTTTTCATGCCATATGTCAGAACATGCCAGAACAGTGCCAGTCCTGTGGTACACTGGGGCATTCACGAGCTAGAACATTTTCAACGTGGAGCAAATTGGGTGCTTTACCACATTTTAGGCTTTGCCAGTGCCGCGCTTTTTTTACTAACATGGTTAGGATTATGGTCACAAATTAAGGCCATGACGCGCTTTCAAGTGCCCGTTTCTAGCGAAAGTGACGATGCTAACCACAGTCTGTCACTTAACCAATTTGGCTCTAGCTATTTTGCCTTTTTCTCAATTTTCCTATTTGGCATTTCGGTAGAGCCTTTCAACCATTACTTGGTGTGGACACGATTTGGCGCGCTCATACTTACGCTCATTATTATTTGGAAAATATGGCAACACAGGCGCACTTCAATTTCAGGCTATGTTGCCGCTGTTGCCTTGCTAGCCCTTATTGGTGGCACACTTTCCATTGCTTTTCGGCCATTCCCAACGCTTGCACAGCTTGGCGCAAACACATTAATGCTGGTCGTTACCGTTATCTTATTTCAAGGTTCACTGCACCAGTGGTTTGTACTGCAGCGCAGACAAAAAGTGGGGTCGCTGTCATTTGCGCTGTTTCGCAATATCTTGATAAAAGACGTTAGCACTTTATTATTTGGCCTAACAATGCCATTAAGCCAAAGCTGGCCGCTGCTTATCCTAAACGGCACCAGTGTAATTATGCGTGGCAGTATTTTATTGCAGATGCACAAACTAAAACGCCGAGAAATTTCCGTATCAGGATAGTATCTCGGCGTTTTCGATTTGCTTCATGTTGCGATAAGGTTGCTTGTCTAGCGGTCGCCTGTTTGAACAGCGTTATCGATACAAGCTTCTATAAATAAGCACAAAAGCGGCGCGTTTCTGCAAGCTACAACGCCACTTCGGCCATATTACCTTTGCTTTCAAGCCATGTTTTACGGTCGCCAGAACGCTTCTTAGCAAGCAACATGTCCATCAACTCCATCATTTCTTCCGCGTCTTCAATGGTCAGCTGAACAAGGCGACGGGTGTTCGGGTCCATGGTTGTTTCGCGAAGCTGTAGCGGGTTCATTTCACCCAAGCCTTTAAAGCGCTGTACGTTGACTTTACCGCGTTTCTTTTCCGCTTCAATTCGGTCAAGAATGCCCTGCTTCTCGCCTTCATCTAGCGCGTAATACACCTCTTTGCCTACATCTATTCTAAATAGCGGCGGCATAGCGACATACACATGACCTTGTTCAACTAAGGTTCTGAAGTGACGTACAAAGAGCGCACATAGCAAGGTTGCAATGTGTAGCCCATCGGAGTCAGCATCGGCAAGAATACAAATTTTACCGTAGCGCAAACCAGATAGGTCCGTCGAGTCTGGGTCGATACCCAGCGCAACTGAAATATCGTGAATTTCCTGTGATGCCAGTACCTGAGAAGAGTCAACTTCCCAGCTATTCAGGATTTTACCGCGCAGCGGCATAATTGCCTGAAACTCTCGGTCTCGCGCTTGCTTGGCCGAGCCACCCGCCGAGTCCCCCTCTACTAAAAACAGTTCAGAGTACGAAATATCTTGTGATGAGCAGTCGGTCAGTTTGCCTGGTAGTGCAGGCCCTTGAGTGACCTTTTTACGGGCAACCTTTTTGGTTTGACGAAGGCGGCGCTGTGCATTGTTGATACACATCTCAGCAAGGGCCTCAGCAATTTCCGTATGCTGATTTAACCAAAGGCTGAATGCGTCTTTCACCACTCCTGACACAAACGCACTGGCCTGACGTGAAGACAGGCGTTCTTTAGTCTGCCCGGCAAACTGCGGGTCCTGCATCTTAGTCGACAGGATATAGGCACAGCGGTCCCAAATGTCATCTGGCGATAACTTAACGCCACGAGGCATTAAGTTTCTAAATTCGCAAAATTCGCGCATGGACTCTAGTAAGCCTTGGCGCAGCCCGTTAACGTGTGTACCGCCTTGCGCTGTAGGAATAAGGTTAACGTAGCTTTCCGTTACTAAATCACCACCTTCAGGCAACCACATTACAGCCCAATCGGCGGCTTCTGTGTTGCCACTGAATGCACCTACAAATGGCGTGTCAGACGGCAAGGTTTCAAACTCTTCTACCGCTTGGTAGAGATAGTCTTTAAGACCGTCTTCGTAATACCACTCTTGGCTTTCTTTGGTGATCTTGTTGTCGAAACGAATGCGCAGACCCGGGCTTAATACCGCTTTAGCGCGCAAGTTGTGCACAAGTCGACTGGCTGAGAATTTTGCCGAGTCGAAATATTGCGGGTCAGGCCAGAAGTGAACACGGGTTCCTGTATTGCGCTTACCGCAGGTATCAATAACTTGTAAGTCTTCGACTTTTTCGCCGTTTTCAAAGGCAATTTGGTATACGTTACTGTCTCGTCGAATAGTTACTTCTACGCGAGTTGAAAGCGCGTTAACTACCGAGATCCCCACCCCGTGAAGACCACCAGAGAAGGCATAGTTTTTATTTGAAAATTTACCACCTGCGTGAAGCTTACATAGAATAAGCTCTACGCCTGATATCCCTTCTTCAGGGTGGATATCTACCGGCATACCACGACCATCGTCGATAACTTCTAACGATTGGTCTTCATGCAAAATTACTTTGATGTTAGAGGCGTGCCCAGCAAGCGCTTCATCCACACTGTTATCGATGACTTCCTGACCCAAGTGATTTGGGCGGGTAGTGTCGGTATACATACCAGGGCGGCGTTTTACGGGGTCAAGGCCGTTTAAAACCTCGATAGCATCTGAATTGTATTGATTTGACATAGTTATGGTTGTTATTTAAGCCAGCGACAAAGAAAGAGGTACGCGGCACTAAGGTTAGCTATAGTAACTTCAGCAAGCATAGCGCCGCACAGCATAGGATTGATGTTAGCAGGGCGAGTAAAGACTGGCAATGCGCTTATTTCAGCAAAAACTCGGCAATAGCAGGTAAGTGATTTTCATAACCTACAAAGCTGTGATCGCCACCTTCTTCAATAACCAAATGACTTTGTGCGTACTTTTCAGCCGCTAAGCGGTAATCCAGTGTTTCATCCTCGGTCTGAAGCAGCACTTTGTAATTGCCTGGCGTTTTAATTGAGGCAGCTTCTAACGCTTGGATTACCCCCATATCGCTTTCTACTATTTCAAACTTCTCTTTGCTGTAAGGGTTTTCATGGGTACCGATAAACCCTTGCAATAGCTCGTAGGGACGAACAGCGGGATTGATTAACACCGCTTTACCACCAAACTTTTCAAGCAAAAACGTAGAGAGATAGCCCCCCATTGAACTACCAATAAGTTTCAGCCCGTTTTCAAGTAATGCCGGTGTGTTCTTAATAAGGGAAATTAGCTGGTCTTCCACTTTACTAGGAAAATTAGACAGCTCAGGAATGTGTAAGGTAACGTGTGAGTGATGCTGCTCAAAATACGCTTTAGTGGCTTGCGCCTTAATAGATTTCGGCGAACTTAGAAAGCCGTGAAGATATAAAATGTGCTGCATGTTTTTCTCTATTCTGTGTTCTCTGTTCTTTCTTGTTTCTTTGTTTGCGCTAAACTCGATGCAAGTATGAAACGGTTTTTAACGCCAAACGCGCCTAGCGCATCCTCCGAAGCAAAGCTCGACTGAGCTAAACCCTAACAACGGTAACGTTTACCGTACCGTCATCCATTAAATTCATCACTTGATACCCTGGCGTTTCATTGCTAACACCAAACTCGGGCCGCATTTCCCACTGCCAACACGTAGAAGGGCTGCCGTAAGAAGGCGTATTGTTCGTTCCTATCTGCTGGCGCAACGGCGAATGTACGTGTCCGTGTACGATGGCTTTTATCTGCGGATATTCATCTGTAAGCGATACTAACCGCTGAGCATCAACCAAAGAGTGCTTATCCATCCAACTGTTTGAAGGCAATATGTGATGATGAAGCGCAATAAGATGGTTTGTCTGCGGCGACGTAGCTAACGATTGCTCTAGCGCCTGTATATCGCCTTCTTTTACTTCCCCCGCTGCCGTATGCATATTACTTGTAGCGCGGGTATCCATGCCGTGTATTAGCCAATTGCACAAGCTTAACGAGTCATTGCTTTGTAAGTGCCGACTGCCAAAGTACTTTTCGAAGTACGGATTATTGTCATGGTTTCCCGCCAGCACAAACCATTCTATATTTGCTGGCTCAATATGTTGCTCCATCAATGCAATAAAATGCTGGTAGCTCTCAGGGGAATTATCGCCGCTAATATCTCCAGTAACCAGCACGACTACTTGGTGCTTTGCTCTCTGCTGGGGCTCACTGGCAACTTCTTGAACAATGTAATTTTGGATATCAGAAAGCACGCGTGCTAGTGAATCATAGGGCGCGATGCCCGCATATTCCGTCTTATCTTTGTCTTTTAGTAAGTGGCAATCACTTAGCTGAATGAGTGTGATCACGCTTCAGAAGTAACGTTTGAGGAATGTTGCAAACAGAAGTTTAGCCATTCAGCTAAAAAGATATTCACCATGTGCTTTTCGTTACGCTGGCGCATTTTTAAATTCGGATACTCGTACGACGGTTCAAGTGCTCCCGTATTTTGGCTATTGATAACCTCTGCCATACGCGCATCGTGATATAAGCGCACCGTCATGCTGGGCGTTAAATATGAAGGCATATCTTTAGTGGTTTGCTTAATGCTTAACGTGCTGGTGTAGCGAGCAGACTCCACTATCCTAATCTCATAGGCCAACCCCATGCCAACGGAAAATTCATAACTCAAGTCTTCTGTATCGCAATCAGGTAGCATTCTAAGAACATAAGCATAGTTCAGTTCGCAAAGCGCCTGCATTGACGGAAGATGAGGGATGTATTTTCGTTGATTGCGTTGTGTCACGATGTCTGCCATTGCTCCAGAAGTTGTGTTTTGTGCATAAAGAACCATTGTAGCGCAATTACCGCTGCGGCGTTGTCAATATGGCCATTTTCCAACCATTCAAGGGCGGTGTTTTCTTTTATTCGGTGTACTTTAATGTCTTCAGACTCGCTTTCCAGGCCGTGAATGCCTTGCGCTTTACTAGCATCAGTCTTTGCTATAAAAATGTGTAATCTTTCGGTCGTGCCGCCCGGGCTCGATAAATAACTCAGCGCTTTGGTTAATTTATCTAGGGTAATACCTGCCTCTTCCATCGACTCTCTATGGCATACAGACTCCGGTGTTTCTCCTTTGTCGATCATGCCCGCGATAATTTCTATTAGCCAAGGGCTTGAAGATGTGGCTAACGCCCCAATTCTTACCTGCTCAATTAGCACGAACTCTTGGAGAACGGGGTCGTAGGGTAAGACTCCCACCGCGTGACCGCGTTCAAATATTTCTCGCGTGACCGTGTCGCTCCATTCTCCATTAAAACACTTGTGCTTAAATTGATACTGATTCATGGTAAAGAAACCACGATACACTGGCTTAATGTCGGTGATTTCGACGTCATTTGAGGTAAATGAAAGGAATTCCTTGCTCATTTGCTGACACTTATGGTTCAAATAGATTTATCATACATAGTACATTTACACACCAACCATGTATACGCATGAAAATTGCGATACGGCGTGTGAGCAAATAACAGAAAACTCATATTACAAGTCGTCTATTACTATAATAATTGCGTGGGTAGATCACATATTCTGTTACAGTTAATCGAATACTGTTACGAGTTTGGACTTTCGGTTTGTGGTTGAATTTTCATACACTTGGTTTTAATAAGTCGTCTCAACGAATAAACGACGACGCAACTTGAACACAACAGGAAGACGTAAGCATGAAACGAACACTTCTGTCGCTAGTTATCGGTGTTTCGATGACAACTGGTGCGCTAGCCGATGACCTAATGCAGGTATATCAACAAGCACTGGCGAACGATCCATTGGTAAACCAAGCGAAAGCGCAACGTGATGCTGCGTTCGAAGGAATCAGTCTTAGCCGCGCAAGCCTACTACCTCAAATCTCTGGCTCTGTGGGTTACACCCAATCTGAATCAGAACGCTTCCAACAAGCGGCTGGTGACAACGGCCTTCAAGTATTCACAACAGATACTGAAGTAGACACGCTTAACTACGGTTTATCACTTTCAATGTCTTTATACGACCACGCAAACTGGTTGGGTCTAGACCGCGCAGAGAAAGTAGCTGAGCAAAGCGATGCACAACTTGCAGCAAGTATGCAGGACGTTATTGTACGTACTGTGACTGCCTACTTTGACGTATTACGCGCTCGTGACAATGTAGAGTTCGTTGGGTCAGAGAAGCGCGCTATTGAGCGACAGCTTGAGCAGACACGCCAGCGTTTCGAGGTGGGCTTAACGGCGATCACCGACGTACATGAAGCACAAGCGAACTACGACAGTACAGTAGCTCAGGAAATCCAAGCGAAAAACCAGCTTGAGTTTGCCCTTGAAGCACTTCGCGTTATTACCGGCAAGTACCACGACCGTCTGTTCGGTTTAAATACTGAAAACTTCTCTGCGACCATGCCGGTACCAGAAACGGTAGACAGCTGGCTAGAGACCGCCCAGGATAAAAACCTTGCGCTACTCGTTGATCGTTTGGCCATGGACGTTGCAAAAGAAGATATTGCTATTGCACGCTCTGGTCACTTGCCAACATTATCACTGTCTGGCAGCTACGGTCGCTCGAAAGATGATGTTGATGCTGAAATATTAAATGACGACGGCTCTACCACACCGTTTGGGTATGAAACGCCGTACTTGGATAACCAATCAATTGGCATTACGCTGAACGTTCCAATCTATCAAGGCGGTAGCATAAGCGCGCAAACGTCGCAAGCGAAGTACAACTACGTAGCGGCCAGCCAAGCGGCAGAGCAGACATATCGTCAAACGGTACAGTCAGTTCGTAGCTCGTTTAATAACGTAAAAGCGTCTATCTCTACTATTCGTGCTCTTGAGCAGTCAGTGGTGTCTGCAGATAGCGCACTTAAAGCCACAGAAGCGGGCTTTGATGTCGGTACACGTACTATTGTTGACGTATTGGACAGCACCCGTAACTTGTTTGACGCACGTCGTAACCTTGCGGGCGCACGCTACGACTTTATTCAGTCTGTCATTACGCTTAAGCAAGCGGCTGGAACCCTTACAGGTGAAGATGTGGCTATGATCAACCGCGGCCTTAAACCTGTAGAGAAGAGTAGCAACGAATAGGTTTTGATGCAGCGCAAGACCAGCGTTTAAACACCATATCGGAAGGGTGGCTACTGGCTGCCCTTTTTTGTGCCTAATACCAGTTCGCCTAGGTAATTGCCCACTCAGAAGGCCCTGACAAGTTTCCTAGCGAAGCGTGGAAATGCAGGAAGGTATGATAAATCTTTGTTAGCATTGAAGCGAATGACTATTTGGCGCAAGAGAATTTTTGTAAGGCGCCCAGCAACTGTCGATATTCTGCACATAAGGCTTCAGCATTTTGTTTAGTCATTACAAAGTTAGATAAACGCGCTGAAACAGCGTGTAACTTCTCTTGCAACAGTTGTAACTCATCATCCATGATTTTGCCCTTTACATTGTCTGAAACATTGGTGATATTTTTGCTGGGTTAATGGCTTTAAACTTGCCTATTTGCCCCTACATTTTAGCGCATAAAGTGTGCGTTCAACGACTTTAGTATAACGCCAAGTTGGTCTACGACAAGCCTCTTGGCCTATTGTTTTTTCCTTGAGTGATAAATAAAAATGCAAGCCTCTGAACTACAAAATAAATTTGAGCGCATAAGAGCGAATAAATGGTTTGAAGCCTTTGTTATCAGCGTTATCGTTATTTCAGCGCTCCTTGTTGGTGCTAAGACCTATGAGCTTCCTGCTGGTATGTCGTCGGTCACTTTATTTCTAGACTGGTTTATCAGCGCGTTTTTCTTAACTGAAATTACCATTCGATTTTTAGCGGAAAAGCGAAAGCGCTATTTTTTCAAAAGCTTTTGGAACTGGTTCGACACTCTCATTGTAATTATCAGTCTTATACCGGCAGACGATACTGAACTCGCACTAATAGCGCGATTAGTTAGGGTTTTCCGCGTACTTCGTATGATTTCAATCATCCCTGAGCTTAGAATATTACTTGTTTCTTTAGTAAAGGCTTTGCCTCAGCTAGGCTATGTTATGCTGCTGATGTTTATCATCTTCTATATATACGCGGCGGTAGGCAGCACATTGTTTGAAAATATTAACCCTGTGCTGTGGGGCGATATTACTATCTCTATGCTGACACTCTTTAGGATCATGACCTTTGAAGATTGGACAGATGTGATGTACGAAACCCAAGAGGTGTACTCATTAAGCTGGATTTTCTACTTAACCTTTATCTTCTTCACCGCGTTTGCCTTTCTCAACATGGTCATTGGCATTGTGGTAAATGTGATGGAAAGAGAAAACGAAAAGGCAAGAGCAGAAAAAGAAGCCGCCTTACTTGAAGAGCAAATTGCACAAGGCCACATAGAGCCTACCTTGCATGATGTTTTAAAAGAGCTGCGCGAGCTGAAAGCCCAAGTTTCATCGCAAGGCAACAATGAATACCTCACCAAAGCTGACTAACGGGCTTTGCAGCTATATAGAAACGGTAATACATGCCGCACGTTAACATATCGGCAGTTGAGTATTACCATGCTCTTGGCACAGAAACTAAAACGAGAATAAACCGAAGGCCACATTGAGTGGCCTTCGTTTATATCGAGCTTTTGTAATGCAATAAAGCGCGCCCGCTAGCTCGCTGAACTTGCATTACACTCCATATTGCTGCTTGAGGCTTTCGACTCTTTGCTTTGCCGCTTCAGAGGTAAACTCTCTGCTTGCTAGGCGTCGCTTTGCTAACGCTTTTTTATCAAGTTCAAGCAATAACGCCACGTGGTTTAAATACACTTCATCGCTAGCAATGGGGCCTGTTGATATTTGCTCATACAGGGTTAGCGCTTCTTCTTTCTCACCTTTAGCGATATAAATCTGCGCTAATGTGTCTACAGCATCAGCATTTTCACGTTGCAGCGATACCGCTTTTTTCGCTAGTTCTTCAGCTCGCTTCAGGTCTTTATCTTCAAAGGCTAAATAAGCCAGGTTGTTCAGCACTACAAAATTATCAGGCGTTTTAGTAAGTATAAGCTCGTAGGTATCAATGGCTGCGGCTCTATCTTTTCCTATTTGACGCTCAGCTAACAACATTGCACTTTGAACGTCGTTATTGTGCGTAGTTACGTGCTTTTGTAGAAAACTAAACGCTTGCTCCTTTTTACCTGACATTTCAAGAGCGGCAACAAGTAGCAAAGCATTGTCTGAGTTTGATGTAGCATCATAAGCTGCTTTCGCGTGGTCAACGGCTTGCTCTGGCGCTTTATCGATAAGGTGTAAACGCGCAATAACGCCCCTTACGAACGGCAATGCCTTAACCTCGTCAGAGACATTGTTGATGATCTCCCATGCCGGTTTTGACTGACCAAGACGGCTATGAAAATACGCTTTCAACAGCGTTAGTTGGGCGTCAGGGCGCTTAGAGAGCACTTTGTTTGTTAACCCTAGACCTTGCTTGAATTGCTTTTGTGAGTCGACAATAAGCAGCTTGCCCAACACCGCATTTTTATCTTGTGGATAAAATGATAACCAGCGATCAAAGAAAGCCGTTGCGTCGCTAACATTATTGCTCGCAATAAGTGCCTGACCTTTTAAGCTCCAAAAAGCCTGAGGTGATGACTCGTCACCTTCAACAGCTCTCAACAATGAAACAGTTTTATCAAGCTGGTTATTAAGCGAGTACATTCTTGCTAGTAAAAGACGTAGGTTTACGTCGCTCTTGTTCGCATCAAATTGTGTCTGTGCATGATTAATTACAGCATCTGCATTTCCCTTTTCCATCGCTAGTGCAAACCACAACGCTAGCGCTTGAACATCAGAAGGATTCTCGTCTATGAAGGCACGAATAAACGCTTCCGCATTGTCTTTTTTGCCTTCTGCAACAAGAAGCTTAGTTCTAGAATACGTGATCTCATTACCCGCATCATCGAGCACACTCGCTTTGTCAAAGTATTGTGCCGCTTCTTGATATGCGCCTTCTGCCGTTGCAATGTTCCCCAAATAAATCAGGGGCGCCGCAGTCTGTGGTGAAGCCTCATGCCACTCTTGTGCCGCACTTTTCGCCTTATCGAGTTGGTTAGTCGCTATGTAGGCGCGCAGTAGGGTTGCTTGTGAAGTGACAGACTCAGGCGCTTGCTCAACCGCTTGTTCAAGATTTACTAAACCATCGATATCATTTAATGAAAGCTGTAAAACACCTAAACGCGATAAGTCTTCGGCGGTAGTGCTAACACCTTCTGATTTTTCTACCATTTGCTGAGCACCAACAACGTTGCCTTCTCTTAGCAACTGATAACTGGCTTTCGAAAACAGGGCCGCATCAACCCCCTGCTCGCCTTCGACTCTTGCTAACACTTCAAGCGCCTCATCGTTTTCACCTAGTTGAAGCATGCTGTCTGCTAGCATTCGAAGGCCAGGGTGATTATCAGGCAAGCCAGACGCCACCATGGTTAAGTGGCGCTGGGCCGCTTCGAAGTCTTGAATTTGATACGCACTAAACCCCGCAACCAGACGCACAACCTGATCGCTCCTACCGTTTTGAACGGCAATTTCCAAGTGTTCAAGGGCTTTCGCGTAATTTTCGTTGGCTGACTCAATAATGCCTTTGAAAGTATTTAGGAGCGGATGGTTCTCGTTTAGCACCAACAAATCATCGACAATAGGCTGAGCTTTATCTAGATCTCTTATTTCAATAAGAAGCGCGGCATACGCAAATTTACTGGTAACGTCATCTGGAAACTGGCTAACATAAACCCCGTATACCTCTGCGGCTTTTTCAGGTTCGCCATTTTGCAGGTAAATTTTGGCAAGCTGTTGCAATACGTCTTTGTTGGTTGGCGCTTGCTCACGCAAGGCTTCTGTTGCGGCTAATGCGCCTTCCATATCGTTTTCTAGCACAAAGGCGTAACTATCAATAAGGCCTTTGTAAACCGAACTGGTATCTAGGGTAGAAAGATCGGCTAGAAGCGCTTGCGCCTCTTCGTTTTTACCAAGTTGCATAAGAGCTTGGAGCTTATAAAAGCCCACTTCTGCTGATTCAACCGCGGTCATTCCTTCTGCGCGATAATCCACTTCAGCGAGGGCGTTTTCCGCTCCTGACTGTTGATAGGCCACAGATAACAATGGAATAACTTGGCTAACGGGATGGCCTAAGTCCATTGCCTTGTTAAGTTCTTTTTCTGCGGCCGCATAATTGTTTTGTTGTAGGTACAGTTTTCCTAGCTCGAAGCGAGGTTCTGCCGCATTAGGGCCCTTTTGAATAGCGTTTTTGTATTCAACGATGGCGGCATCAAGCTGCTGTTGAGAGGCATAGTTTCTCGCGTCAGCCAAATGGCTTTCCATCGACTTCTCGCTACACCCTGACAAAAGTGCACTGGTTAACATAACGGCTAACGTGGTGCGTTTAATTAATTTATTAGTTCTATACTTTGTCATTGTAATTCCTTGCCCTTCCTCAGATTTTTATCGTCACATTCCTGCTCTTTGTCAAAAGCACTGACTAAACTGCTTATTATTTCATCGAATTTGTGCAATTTCGTGGCAACCTGTCCATTATTCGAATATAATACTGTTTTTTGCAACACTGCTGGCAAGCATATCGCGAAATACGCTAAGAATACGCTTCATTAACTCGCCGGACAGGCCAGTTCAACGCTGTATAGCGTCTTGCGATAATAAACCGAAAAAGTACGGTTTAGTCGTATGCCGCACCCTCCTTACTTAATGCACCAGGACCCTTAATGACAACAACTGTCGACATGACATTTAAAGACCTCAATTTACCAGAACCAATCTTACAAGCCCTTGAAAAAGTTGGCTACGAGAAACCGTCTCCTATTCAGGCTGAGAGTATTCCTCTTATTCTTGAAGGACACGATTTACTCGGTCAGGCACAGACAGGGACAGGAAAAACCGCTGCGTTTGCCCTGCCTATGTTGGCAAATATCGATCCTGAGCAACGTAAGCCGCAATTACTGGTATTGGCCCCAACCCGTGAACTAGCTATTCAGGTTGCAGAGGCGTTTCAGGTTTATGCGAGCTTTAGTCAAAAAATTAAAGTACTTCCAGTATACGGCGGTCAGTCGTACGACAACCAAATTCGCCAGCTTAAGCGCGGCGTTCAAGTGGTTGTGGGTACACCAGGCCGTATCATCGACCATATAAAGCGCAAAACGCTAGACTTAAGCGAACTTAAGTTCTTAGTGCTAGACGAAGCAGACGAAATGCTTCGCATGGGCTTTATTGATGATGTAGAGCTTATTCTTAGCCATGCACCAGAAGAGCGCCAAACTGCGCTGTTCTCGGCAACTATGCCTGGTCCAATTAAGAAAATTACTCAGCGTTACTTAAAAGACCCTAAGCACGTTAAAATTGCGTCTAAGGTAAGTACAGCTAGCACTATTCGCCAGCGCTATTGCCAAATTGCACCGCACCACAAACTTGAAGCGCTAACCCGCATCATGGAAGTGGAAGTGTTCGACGGTATGATCATTTTCGTACGTACGAAAACCGCTACTGTCGAATTAGCAGATAAACTATCTGCGCGTGGTTATGATGTAGAGCCGCTAAACGGTGATATTCCTCAGGCAGCCCGTGAGCGCACCGTTGAAAAGCTTAAACAGGGTAAAATTGATATCCTTGTTGCTACTGACGTAGTAGCCCGTGGTCTTGACGTTGAGCGTGTAAGCCACGTTATCAACTACGATATCCCGTATGATAGTGAGTCTTACGTACACCGTATTGGTCGTACCGGTCGTGCAGGTCGCCAAGGTGACGCAATCCTATTTATCTCTCACCGCGAAAAGCGCTTGTTGTTCTCTATCGAGAAAACTACCAAGCAGCCTATTGAAGCAATGCCTATTCCTTCAATTAGCGAAATTAATGAGACACGCTTAAGCCGTTTCAAACAGTCGGTTGCCGAAGCTACTCAAGACGATAGCATTGAATCATTAATGCCTATTGTTGAGATGATTAAGGAAGAAAACGAAGCATCGCCTGAAACTATCATGGCTGCGTTACTTAAGATTGCGCAAGGTGATGAGCCGTTAATTCTTAAAGAATCGGATCGACCAGATATCAATAGCAAGCCTCCGCGCGATAATCGTGATAGAAACTCTCGCGATGGTCGTGATGGCCGCGAAAGAAAGCCAAGAGTGCCACGTGGCAACCGCAAGCCAGAAGAAGGCATGCAGCGCTTCCGTATTGAAGTAGGTCATGTTCACGGCGCTAAGCCTGGCAATATCGTAGGCGCTATTGCGAACGAAGCAAACATAAACTCGAAACACATTGGTGCTATCGAAATTTATGACAACTTCAGCACGGTTGACCTTCCTGACGGCATGCCTAAGGAAACGCGCGATACGCTACAGGGCACACGTGTTGCTGGACAGCGTTTAAATATTCGCGAATGGTCTGATACGCCACCAGCTAAGCGAGAAGGTCGTGGCGACCGTGGTAATCGCGGCGACAGAGCACCTCGCGGCAACCGTGAAGACCGAGGCAATCGCGGAGACCGCAAGCGTAAGAACTAAATAGCAACACATTCAGCTTTTATATAACCAATAGTAATATAAAGGCTGTTTTCGTTGTTTTCTAATTAAAAAGAATTGGCGCAAAATAGTGTCAGTTCTTTTTTTGTATTTAAAGCTAAGAAAACCTTTATGGATTACTTTCCGCTATTCCTAGACGCTAGAAAACTCAATGTCCTTATTGTTGGGGCCGGTGAAGTGGCAGCCCGTAAGCTAGAGCTTATTATGAAGACACCTGCGACCATTACGGTAGTAGCGCCCTGGGTTTGCGATACGGTTAAGCAATTATCGATCAATGAGAAAGTGACACTCATTGAACGCGAGTTTGAAAATAGCGATCTCACCCATAAAGATATGGTCTTCATTGCCACCGACAAAGGCGATGTGAACCAACATATTCACGACTTAGCGCGCGCTAAAAAAGTGTTGGTTAATGTGGTAGATAACACGCCGCTTTGCCAGTTTATTACCCCTTCTATTGTTGACCGCTCCCCTATTATCATTGCTATGAGTAGTGGCGGTGTTGCGCCAGTTCTGCTGCGTTATTTGCGCCAAAAATTAGAGACTGTTCTGCCGGCCAATTTAAGTCGATTAGGCGCGTTCTCTGAAAAATTCCGCGAAAAAGTCAAACAGACGCTTAACGGTGTAACTGCAAGACGCTACTTCTGGGAAGACGTGCTCGACGGCGACATTGCAGAAATGGTTGAAAAAGGCCAAGACCAAAAAGCTGATGAGGCCTTTGATTTAGCGTTGCAAGCTGCTGCTGAAGACAAAAAAGTAGAAGGGCAAGTCTATTTGGTGGGAGCAGGACCGGGCGATCCAGACTTACTTACCTTTCGTGCATTGCGCTTAATGCAAAAGGCCGACGTGGTAGTCTATGATCGCTTGGTATCGCCGCAAATTCTTGAGCTTGTACGCCGTGACGCTGAGAAAATCTATGTTGGGAAAGCCAAAAGCAATCACACGCTCCCTCAAGACGATATTAATCAGCTAATGGTTGATGAAGCGAAAAAAGGTAATCGCGTGGTGCGCTTGAAAGGCGGCGACCCATTCATATTTGGTCGCGGTGGAGAAGAAATTCAAACCCTTATTCAGCATGGTATTGAGTTTCAAGTGGTTCCCGGCATTACCGCAGCAAGCGGGGCGTCTAGCTATGCAGGCATTCCACTTACTCATCGCGATCACGCACAGTCTGTGGTATTTGCCACCGGTCACCTAAAAAATGGCACTATCGACCTCAACTGGCCAGCCCTTGCGCAGAAGAATCAAACCGCTGTGTTTTATATGGGTTTAACAGGCTTGCCTATTATCTGCGAAAAGCTTATTGAACACGGTCTTGATGCCAATACGCCAATTGCGCTGGTGCAGTCCGCAACTACTGAAAAACAACAGGTGTTAACAGGCACCCTTGAGAACATTGTCGCCAAGCAGGAAGAAGCGCAGCTTCAGCCGCCTACACTGATTATTGTGGGTAGCGTGGTAAGTCTTCACGATGAGTTAAACTGGTTTCTAGAATAGGCGACGTAAGTCGCCTTACTTTCCACACCAACCAATTGGTCCAAACTATTGTGCTATTCATGCCACCTGCTGATTTGATTAAGGCATGAACTTGTTTTTTACACGCAGGCGCGCATACTCAACATACTGTGAATATGTGAAAAACGGTGCGCACTCCATTGTTAAAAAAAAGCCTTAGCGGTTATTTGTCTTTTTCAAGTTTTAAGTCGCCTTATACCTTAAAACCAGTGAGGTGGTATGGGTTAGCCGGCGTATTTTTACTTATTTCAGGAATATTCTTTTCGTGTGTTGCCTATAGCGAACAACTCAAGTACAAAAAAACTAAAACCGACACGGGGGTTAGTTTAAGTTACCAATGGCTAGATAACGATAACACACGACAAACTATTTCTTTTGAGCTACCCAATAGCGCATTGAGAGAGGCCCCTTCACGGCAAGCCAACTACAAACCAAAGGTTGCTCAGCGATACATTATCGTTGCATTAACCGAAGAGGCAAAAAAAATAGACCCGAAAGTTGCGCGTGTGAAGATAACGCCCAAAAGAGAGTCAATTGATATCCAGGTTACAGGGTCAGATGAAGCAAAAGTTGAAGAAATACTCAGTAAATTAAAAGCTATTCAGCAGCAAGAGTACGATAAGTACTTGCGAGACCATTACTTTACCCGCTTTACAACCTTGTTTAATCAAAAGGCGGTAAAACCGGACCACGTGCGATATGTTGCTGAGTCGGTAAAGCCTTTAGTAGCAGCATCACAAGCGTTTTATGAAAAAGTGGCTTCACAGTCAGACTCTAGGGCCTATTTCTCGCTAATTCTTAGCTGGCTTCAAAGTATCCCTTACGACACCTTAGAAGATAGAGTAGTGAGTAACGGGTCTGGCTATGCGCCGCCTGTAAACGTGCTTTTGCATAACCTGGGTGATTGCGATAGTAAAGCAGTATTGGCATCGTCAATGGTGCGTGCATTTCTACCGTCAACCAAAATGGTTATGATATTTTTACCTAATCATGCGCTGCTTGGCATTGCCTTGACGCCCATGAAGGATGACAGAACCATAGAATACGACGGTGACACCTATGTACTCTACGACCCAACAGGACCGGCGCTTATTCCGTTTGGACAAGTATCTGAAGATACCGAACGCCACATTGTAACCGGGCGCTATCAAGTGGAAACAGTCGAATGATCGGATTTAATGCCCCCATAGTGCAATGAAAGAATATCTTCACCAGTTAGGAAAACAAAAAGCGCCTTTACGATAAAGGCGCTTTAATTAAAATGCTTAGAAAAGGCTGATTGCTAGAGATTTTCTTCAGCAAAACTCGCAAGACGACTTCTTACCACGCCGTCTAGGTTTATGGTGGCACTGCCCGAGAAGTCTTTAAACTTCTCAACCAAGTAAGTAAGCCCGGAGGTCACAGCACTTAAGTAGTTACTGTCTATTTGTGCCAGGTTACCGCCTACAATCAGCTTTGTTCCTTCACCGCAGCGTGTGATGATGGTTTTAAGCTGTGACGCCGTTAAGTTTTGTGATTCATCCAAAATCACAATGGCATTTTGAATGCTTCGGCCTCGCATAAAGTTCACCGACTTGTACTGAATGTTGGCTTTTTCCATGATGTAATTCATAGAACCTTTGGTATTTTCGTCGTGCTTGTGAAGTACTTCCAAAGAGTCGGTAATAGCCGCCAACCAAGGCAGCATTTTTTCTTCTTCCGTTCCCGGTAAGAAGCCGATGGACTCAGCAATTTCCGGCGTGCTTCGCGTAACAATGATTTTGTCATACATGTTACGCTCTACCACCATTTCAAGGGCTGCCGCTAACGCAAGTAGCGTTTTACCACTACCGGCAGGGCCTGTGAGAATAACCATATCAATATGTGGGTCTAGCAACGCATGGAGCGCCATGGCCTGCCCTATATTTTTGGGTGTAATGCCCCAGGCGTGACGACCCATCAAGCGTTCATAACCTAAATCCAACACCTCTAAATGATCGTCGGTGATCTCTTCTACTAAACCTGCAAACTGTTTAGTTTCGTCGAGCAAAAACTCGTTTACATACGCTTCTGGCAACATAGACTTGGGGATAGTGTGAATAGTGTCGCGCCCTTCGCTGCGGCTATCCACGCTTTTTACGCTGTCCCAAAAATTACCGTCAAAGGTATGAAACCCGCGAGATAGATATTTGATGTCAGTAATTAGCTGATCGGTGCGGTAGTCTTCAACATGAGCGAGGCCTGCCCCTTTCGCTTTAAGGCGCATGTTTAAGTCTTTGGTAACCAACACCACTTTTTGCGGCGCGAACGTCTTTTGCAAGTGCAGCGCTACGTTAATGATGCGGTTGTCATTCTCATTGCTGGTAAAAACTTGCTGGGCTTCGACCATATTAAGGTCGGCAAATATAGATAGACTCCCTGTAGGTGCCGTTTGACCCGCGCCTAACCCTTCCATCGATACACCCGCTAGCATATCTTCTGGCGTTGCGTCGTGGAGTAAATCCTCCATAGCCCGAATGGATACCCGTGCATCACGCGCCACGTCTTTTTTGCTGTCTTTGATGTAGTCGAGTTCTTCCAATACGGTCATTGGAATAACAACATCATGTTCTTTAAAGGAGAGAAAAGCGTGAGGTTCGTGCAGCAGGATATTGGTATCGAGGACGTAAATCTTAGTATCGGTAGAATTTTTTTTTGGCATCCTTCACTCCGGTAAATAAAGCCAGGTCAGACGTATTGTTCATTTATGAACGCACGCGCTAACAAGCTACAGTTACGGTTGTAGGAGAATGCCGCTCGAAACAGGACTTCTTCCCCTACTCGCGTCGACTGAGAAGCAGTACTACTCTTTCTGCCTCAAAGGTTCGTTTGTTAAATTAGCGAACCCTTAATTCCACCATAATCCAGTTTTTCAGATTTAGCACTGTTTTTTCTTTTTTATTTTTCGTTAGAGCAAGTGAGAAGCGACGAACAGTCCCTTCACGTTATATGAGATAGCACAGCGCTCCAATTTTGATAAAAAGAAGAAACTGGCATACTTGGTTCGTAACAAATGCTCACACTTTAACGACAGTTAGCGTAGTTTTAACTGCGTTTTTAATACCCAAATACGCTAAGGTGTACTTGTTGAAGCGGTGAATAAAACACGGGGGCTAACCCAATGCCCCCCCCCAATAAAGTGGATGCGTTTAAATTAATAACACTCAGGGAAAGAGCAGCTATGAATTGGCTTAACATCACAAAAATAAAAACAGCCATAAGCATGACGTTAGCGCTACTAGCGTGCTTTAACGTTGAAATTGCATGGGCGAATAGCCAAGCGCACAATAATTTTTCCCCTTCTACCATTCTAATCAAGGTTGCGAAAAGCACGGCTGATAAGTCTGAAAAATGGGTAGTCACTTACACATTAACTACGCCAGCCAAAACGCTGGCTTTTGTTAGAAACCCAGATACATCAAGAACAACACGTTGGTTCGCGCAAGACAACGACATAGAAATCGTCTTTGATAACGTCAAACACCAAGAACTTGTACGCTCGAAGTCGGGCAAGCCCCTCTCTACCGTGTCATTTTTACTGACGCCCACCTATAAACATTTGGGTAAAGATTACGCACCATTTTCTCCTTTTTCTGATGGTGGAAATGCCTTTCACTCTGGGCGACTGTTTGCTTGTGCTAATGCCTGTACTGAAGAAGATAATAAATGGCACCTGATACTCAATGTTCCCAGTGATGAGCACATAGTGTTGAATGGCAAAGTAGTGAAAAGCAGCGTGTCGTGGACAGATAACAATGACGGAAGAGTTGTGTATGTGGGTAGGCAACAGCCAATTATTACCGATGATGTGGTTGCCCTAATTGATCCCGGGCTTCCTGAAAACATTAAAGCTTCGCTAGAAGAAGATATACCCAACATGATGGCGTTTTTCTCCCATTCTCTTAATCCGCTTAAGGGCGAAAAGCCCATGTTACTTGCCTCTTATGCAAACGTAAACGATCACTCTACACAAGGCGGCACACTACCTAACCAGATATTTATGCATTGGAACAGACAAGACTTAAATGAGCAGGCCGATAACAGCAGCTTTGTTAACCAAACACTTTGGTTCTTTGCTCACGAAGTCGCCCATTTATATCAGCCCGGCAGTACCGAAGGTGTATCAGAAAACGAGGAGCAGTCTTGGCTGCACGAGGGCAACGCCGACTACTTTGCGGCAATCGCCATGAACTTCCTCTACGAAGACGCCAATAGCTACGTTGAAAGCCGAATGACCCGCGCTTTCGAGCGCTGTACTGAAGGGCTGGCGCAGACTACGCTGGCTCGTGCTTATAAAAACGGGCACTTCAATCTTTATTATTCATGCGGGATGATAATGCACCGCGCCATCGATAGCGTGGTGCAACAAAAAACGTTAGGTGAGGAGTCGCTGTTCACTGTATGGAAGCGACTTCAAAAAGCAGTGAATAATGGTATGCCGCCTGGCACAGCGACGTTCTTAAACTTGTTAGAACGATACCATGCACCTGAGCTTATAAAAGCCATCAACAGTGCAACGAGTGATGATGCAGCAAAAGCCATTCAAGGAATTGAAAACCTTTTTCAGATGCATCAGATCCCCTCTTCGCCCATGTAGTAAAAATGACAACCAATGGTCTAGTATTAATGACTTATCACAACGCAATGCGTACAATACCGCCCCCCGAAAAACAGGTTGGTGATTTATGAGTTCAGATAGTCAATTTTTAGTTGGTCAGCGTTGGTTAAGCAACACCGAAATAGAGCTGGGGCTGGGCGTGGTTATCGGTAACGATTTCCGCTCAGTTGAAGTGTTGTATCCGGCAACAGGCGAAGCGCGAAAATACACAAAGCAGGACGCGCCGCTTACGCGACTAATATTCGAAATTGGCGAAACGGTCAAAAGCCAAGATGGCTGGGAAATGACCATTACTGAAAAAGAAGAAAGCCAAGGTTTATTTATATATCACGGGCTTCGTGAAGATACCAAGGCCCAAGTGCGTTTACCTGAAACCATGCTAGACAGCCACATTCGCTTAAACCAACCTGAAAAGCGCCTGTTTAGTCAGCAACTAGACAATCCGAAATGGTTCGACTTACGTGAACGCGCCCTAGACCATCAATACGAATATTTGCGTTCAAGTACTATCGGCCTTGCCGGTGCCCGTATATCGCTTATCCCGCACCAGCTACACATAGCGTCAGAGGTAGGCGGAAGACACGCGCCTCGCGTATTGCTTGCTGATGAAGTAGGGCTTGGTAAAACCATTGAAGCCGCGTTAATTATTCACCAGCAGCTTAAAACAGGCCGTGCAGAGCGCGTGCTTATCTTGGTTCCAGACTCGCTCATGCACCAATGGCTAGTTGAAATGCTGCGCCGTGTAAATCTTCCCTTCGCCATTTACGATGAGAGTCGCTGCGAAGCGATAGAAGAGAGCGAAGGTCTAGAAGATGACGATACAGCTGACACAGCCGCAGTAAACCCATTTGAAAGCGATCAGTTGGTACTTTGCAGTATCAACTTTCTCAGTAAGAGCGAAAAACGCCAGCAACAAATTCAAGCCGCAGGTTGGGATTTAATGGTTGTCGATGAAGCCCACCACCTTGCGTGGTCAAGTGAGGCTCCTTCTGCCGAATACCTATGTGTTGAAGCACTAGCGAATCAAACACCTGGCGTATTGCTACTTACCGCAACGCCTGATCAGCTTGGTCACGAAAGCCACTTTGCACGCTTACGCCTACTCGACCCGGCTCGCTTTCATAGTTACGACGCTTTCTTAGATGAAGAATCGAAATACAGCCAGCTCGCCGATGCGGTAGCGCCATTACTTTCAGACGCCGAGCCGAACGACAAACAGCGCAGCAAACTCGCAGAATTTGCGCCTGACGTAATGGAACATGCGGGTGATTTAAGTGCGCCGGAAAATCGTCATGCGTTGCTGCATCAACTTATCGACTGTCACGGCACAGGTCGCATGCTGTTTAGAAACCGTCGCGCCAATATCGAAGGCTTTCCGGAGCGTAAACTAAGTGCATATGAATTGGCTTTGCCGGAGGTTTATTCAGAGGCAGTGAGCGGCGGCGACCTAACCTATTCACTATACCCTGAGCGTATGGCAAGTGTTGTTAATAGCTGGACTAAGCACGACCCTCGCGTTGAGTGGCTGCTAGATTTTATGCAAAGCGTTAAGCCAGAAAAGATTCTGCTTATTTGCGCAAGCGCTCGTACGGCACAAGAACTAGGCGAAGTCATTCGCACGCAAACCGGTATTCGCCACAGTGTGTTCCACGAAGGCATGAGCATCGTAGAGCGTGATAAGGCCGCCCATTACTTTGCTGACGAAGAAGACGGCGCTCAAATTCTACTGTGCAGTGAAATTGGCAGTGAAGGCCGTAACTTCCAGTTCGCTCACCACTTGGTTCTGTTCGACTTGCCCATTACGCCAGACCTGCTTGAACAGCGTATTGGTCGTCTTGACCGTATTGGCCAAACCCAAACCGTACAAATTCACGTGCCGTATTTAGCGAAAACCGCGCAGCACGTTTTACTAGATTGGTATCACGAAGGGCTTAATGCCTTTGAGAAAACCTGTCCGACCGGCTCTGGTGTGTTTGACGACGTTAAACCTTTGCTTATTGGTGCCTGCTTACACCCTAATGATATGAATGCCCGTGACGAGCTTGTAAACATGAGTGTTACGCTAAATAGCCAGCTGGTGGCACAGCTTGAAGCCGGTCGCGATCGACTTCTTGAGCTTAATGCTTCTGGAGAAGGCCGTGTAGAGCAACTGCTTGAAGACATTATCACCCTTGATAGCGAACAAGATTTGTCGCGCTTTATGGGCCGTGTATTTGACGCTATCGGCGTCCAGCAGGACGAAAAAGGCAATGACTGCTTTATTCTTATGCCAACTGAATCGATGGTGAGCCAGCTTCCAGGTCTTGACCCAGAAGGCATGACGGTTACTTACAAGCGCCGTGTTGCCACCACGCTAGAAAACGTGCAGTTTTTAAGTTGGGATCATCCACTTGTGCATACCGCCATGGACGTAGTACTCACCGACGTACACGGAAAGAGCAGCATGGGCTTCATTGCCGAGCCGTCTCTGCCAAAAGGCGCTTATTGGGTTGAGGCGTTGTTTGTGCTGCAGGCGCAAGCGCCTAAAGCGCTTCAGTTGGGCCGCTTCTTACCTCAAACGCCCGTGCGAGTGTGTTTAGATGCGCAAGGAAACCCGTCTGAATTGAGCTTCGACGTTAAGCGTAAAATTGGACGTAAGATCTCGGCTCAGCTTCTAAAAGCCTTGCAACAGCCGCTTGAGCTTGCCATTGAAAAGGCGCGTAAGCTTGCCCACCAACAAGCGAACCAAAAGCAACACGATGCACTTAACAGTATGCACAGCACGCTTAACGAAGAAATACAGCGCTTACGCGATCTTCAAAAGCGTAACCCAGCAGTACGTGACAGCGAAATTGAGTTTATCGAAACGCAAATGAACGCCCTTGATAAAGTTATTCAGGATGCAGACGTTCAGCTGGACGCCATTCGTATTGTGGTAAATAACCCGTAACCTCGAAAGGTTAAACATTCAAGAGCGACTGTGAAGCAACGAGTACATAATGGCGAACCCAAGTTTTGTTTATAACCCACCGATGACACCTTATCTTGATATTTTGTATCAAGATGAGGACATGGTGGTTGCGCATAAACCTAGCGGGCTATTGAGCGTTCCGGGCAAAGCATTAGAACACCGCGACTCGCTGATCAGCCGGGTGAACCGTGTTTATCCCACCGCCACAGTAGTACATCGCTTAGACATGGCGACTTCGGGTATTTTGGTGCTGGCGCTCAATAAAGACAGCCATCGCCATATCTCGAAACAGTTTGAACTTCGGCAAACTAAAAAACGTTACTTCGCCCTAGTTCATGGGCATGTAGAACAAGACAGCGGAGAGGTTAATTTACCCCTTATTTGCGACTGGCCGAACAGACCGAAGCAAATGGTAGATTTCGAGCGCGGTAAAAAAGCCGTAACGCACTTTGACGTCATTGAGTGCACACTGGATGAAGAAGAGCGACCCTATTCTCTTGTTGCCCTCTATCCCATTACCGGTCGTTCTCACCAACTGCGCGTGCATATGCTTGCTCTAGGTCACCCTATTTTAGGGGATAGACTCTATGCCCATGAAGAGGCGCTATCCATGGCAGCCCGCTTACAGCTTCATGCTGAAAGCTTGAGTCTTTTGCACCCGACACTTGGGCATTGGCTGCACTTTCAAACTACTATCCCTTTTAGCCAGTATCGTCCCAACCCGCTTGCTGAAAATGTCGAGTAACACTTTCGCGTTACGCCGCTTTACCAACCGACCTCATTATAGTTTTAAAGCGCATTGCCGATAACCTTATTAGAACGATTTGGTTGATGAATTGATTTGATACTGACTGCTCTGTCCGTATCAAGGTAATAGGTAAAGGCAAACCACATTATATGAAAAGGCACGCTCTCCTTATAACCTTGGCAGTTATGATTTCACTATTGCCTTTAAAGGCTTACTGCAACTTTTTTACGGATGTAAAAAATGCTTATCTGCCAGGCGAAGTACACGCGCTTATGGTTGGCGAAATGGAAGTGCCACTTATTGAAGTTGAGGCGAAAACACCTCTCCCCTTGGGGGTTGCCATTGTGCTCACAGAGCCTTTTCCATCGAGCCTTACCCTCGCACAAGGAAACCGCTTAGCAAATATGCTTGCAGAGAAAGGCTGGAATGTCGTTATAAGCCCTTTCAACATGCCCATAAGCTCGACCACCGTCAAACCCAATGGTGAACAAGACAGCGAAATATTGACAGAAGGAGCCTCGCCATTAACTGATACAGCGCAAGTCATTCACCCTAGAAGTAACCAACTGACGCAGTACCTCAACTTTGAATCGACGACGACTGCACTAACGCTGCAAATCAGTGCTTTAGATAATTATTTACAAGATAGATCAGGATATCGCATGGTGATCGCACAGGGGATGCTTGCTACCGCTTACCTGTCTTCCATAGAGACAATACCTAGCTTACAGCCTGACACTTTTGTTGCCATTTCGCCGTTTTGGCCAGAGGAAAATACAAACAACTTAGTCATTGACACTATAGCGAAAGCGAGCTTTCCAGTGCTCGACCTATCCCTCAGCAACTTTAATGACTGGGAGACTAGCACAGCAATGAAAAGGAAAGTTAGAGCAAAAAATGAACTTAAATTGCACTACAGGCAAGTTACAATTCCAAATAATTCTTTAACCTTTAGTATAAAAAAAATTGAAAAAACACCTAACATTCAAATGGTTGCAAATAGCACTGTAGGCTGGACACGGCATCTAGGCTGGTAATTACGTCATCTTGAGATTACGCTAAATTAGTACCCAAAACAGTTACCTACCCGCAACAGAGCGAACAGTGGGTCAATACTGTCAATGGTAATCATGTAATGAACTATACTAATTTAAGCAAACAAAGATGGTTGAGTTACTCGTGGATGTTCAGAATTTTGTAGATAACAAAGCGAAACAGCTGTGTTTCTATTTGAGAGCATTTTGGCAAGGAGAGCTTCCGGTCGAGGAGATCGAGCTATTCTTTTGGGATAGCATGGAAGAATGGGGTCAAATTGAATGCACGCTAACACAGCCTTACACACAGAAAGAACGTGTATTTTGGCATTTGCTTCACCAAGTGCATTACTGGAATGAAGAAAAATTGACGAAAGACCAGTTTCTTGTTGATGAGCTTACTAATTGCGTCAATTTTCTTGAAGGCCTAGGGCACTGTCCTCTAGACTGCGTGGGTATCCGCCCTTAAATCTCTCTTACTTAACCGCGGTAATTATACCAATCCGCCTTCACAGTTTTATTGCTAAACACCGTGGTTCATGGCTCAATACACTTTTGAGTCAACGCCGAAGGTCGAAGTATTGCTAACTGCATTAAAAACGTTCAATGACAAACGTTACCTAACCATTTTTCTTTTTGGCATTTCCAGTGGCTTTCCTTGGATCATGATTGGGTCGGTATTATCAGCATGGTTAAAGGATGAAGGGTTATCGCGTTCGGCTATTGGTTTGTTTGGCATTATCTTTGCCACTTACTCATTTAATTTTTTATGGTCTCCTCTTGTCGACAAGCTCAAGCCCCCACTATTAGGTCAGCGACGAGGCTGGATTTTTTTGATGCAAAGCTGTGTTGTTTTGCTCTGTTTGACCATGTCACAACTTAACACTGACCATGATTTATTTTACGTTGCATTAATCGGCTTATTGATTGCCATTGCTTCTGCTACACAGGATATTGCTATTGATGGCTTTCGGATTGACTGTATTGAACAAGATGATAAAGACGGTATGTCAGCCGCCTCATCGATGGCGACCGCCGGTTGGTGGACAGGATACGGTGGCCTTGGTGCTATACCCTTTTTTTTAGCAGATCTAACGTCTTGGTCATGGCCAAACATATACCTATTACTGGGTGCTATCATGGCGTTATTGGCCTGTGCGACTTGCTTTGCCAATGAGCCCAATGTAGACAGAGAGGCCCTGCTTGGCCGCATAACGAATACCCACGAAAATAAGTCAGCGGTGCTCAATTGGTTAAGAACAACGCTCATTACGCCATTTTCTGAGTTCTTTAGTCGAAATGGCATCAAGCTGGCAGCTTCATTTTTATTATTCATTTTCCTTTTCAAAATTGGTGAGGCTTTTTTAGGCCGTATGAGCATTGTGTTCTACAAAGAGGTCGGATTTTCAAATACCGATATTGCTACTTATTCAAAGCTTCTTAACTGGTGGGTGACGATCGTCTTTTCACTACTAGGTGGGCTAGTTAATATCCGTTATGGTATTTATCGAGGGCTGATGATTGCGGGTGTTGCTATGGCGGCTTCAAACCTTCTGTTTGCGCTCATTGCACAAACGGGGCCTTCTACATCACTGTTAGCCATAACTGTCATTGTAGACGGTTTTACAGGAGCATGGAGCACGGTAGCTATGGTCGCCTTTATATCGCTTCTATGTAATCGTGCTTTTAGCGCCACTCAATATGCCCTTATGGCCTCGCTCAGCGTTGCGGGAAGGACGTTAGTCGCCTCTAGCAGTGGCTTGGTTGTGGATAGCCTGAGCGGAAACTGGAGTGTATTTTTTATTTTAACGGCGGTTATGGTAATACCAAGCCTTTGCTTCTTACACGCTATTAGACATCACATTAAACGCGTTGAAACGTCATAGTTAAACGGTTCTATTCTTTTTTTACTTCCAATTAATTTGACGACATTTCCTTGCAAGTTAGCTTTAGTTGCCTACCTTTATAAAAGGCAACTAACACTAACTTGCAAGGAAGAAAGTTGAGTCCAAACGATGCTACTAAGCTACAGCGGAAGACATTGAGCAACGCCACAGTATTTACTTTTTCTAAAGTGAATGCGACGGCATTGTTGTTTGGCATCGTTATTATTTCAATCTTGCTGGTATTAATGAGCAAGCAACAGTCTTTTATTACCAAGCTCAATCAACAAAGCGAGCTCCGGGACGGGCTGCTTACCTCTGAGCATAGAATTCACCAACTCTACACTCATGATCAAGACGCTAACCGCATCCGCACTGCTTTAGAGTATGAGTTACAAATTGCTTTTCAAGGGTTGCGGCAACATATACAGAAAGAAAGTGGCGTTTACGTGGCGCTTTCTGCCCTTTCTGACACTGCGTTTAGGGAAGCAACGACCAGCCTAGGAAACACTTCGGCGAAAGAAACAGCAAAAACAACGCTGGTACTGCTTCACACGCTTATTCAACTCCCACACACAGAGCAAGTTCGCTATATTAAAAAAGATGGCTTTAGCCTGCTTCCGCTTTTAAAAGCCTTACAAGCAGAAGAAAACGCCCTGTTGAACCGTATTCAGTCACAGCAACACAAAATATTGCTTACCACACTATTGAGCGTGATTATTTTGGTGCTTTGGTACTTTTTTGTATGGCTCTTTTACAAAGGCTCAGTCAAAAGACCATTGCGAAAACTACATAAATCAAAACTGAGACTGGCAATCGCAGATGATGAGACGGATTTGCAAAATAAAGAGTTTTTGAAACTTATCAGCCATGAATTTAGGGCCCCCATTAGCGCCATCATTAGTGCCTTGGAGCTAATTCCTAATTTGGAAGGGCAGCGCACTCGATTGATTCAGCAAGCTGAGCAATCCAGCTACCGGTTACTAAATTTAACAAACAATCTTACTGATATACTCAATAACCACGTAGAGGATGACCTTCAGCTTTCGAATGTAGATTTAATCGGTCTGTTAGACGAGTGTATTTCACCGTTTTCGGTTAGAGTTAAAGACAAAAAGCTTGAATTCAACATGCATTGCAGTCATAGCGTACCTAGCTATGCTGAAACCGACCCTATAACTCTTTCTAAAGTCGTTACGAATATTCTCGATAACGCCGTAAAGTTTACTTCTACAGGGCTTATTGATGTAACCATCACAACCTTAGTAAAAAATAAACGAATATTCTTAGTAATCACCGTTAATGACACCGGCATTGGCATTGATGATAATACGCAGGAGCATATGTTCGAGCGCTTTTACCGAGGGGAACATTCGCAAAGTCAGCGCTACCCAGGTGCAGGAATTGGCTTATCAGTAGCCAAGCGCAGTATTGATAGACTTGGCGGTACTCTTCAGGTTAATAGTACTGTCGGCGTCGGTTCGGAATTTAAAATATCACTGCCTATTAAGCCCCTAGAAGATTCACCATCGGTGTCATCTAACCCTTCAAATGCCAAATTCGCGGTTGTCGACGATTTAGAAATATCAAGGCTTCACCTTCAGTCCATTATTACCAAAGAAGGGTATAGCGTAAGAACATTTTCGTCTGGCGCCAACCTTTTGAACCTTCACGAAGAACTGCTTCAATTCTCGGGCATTATTGCCGATTTATATATGCCTGGGATGAATGGACTTGAACTGGTGAAAACACTACGCGCCATCTACGGAGAGCGAGTGCCACCGGTCATCGTATTATCGGCAACACCGGATATTGCAAATATAATCGCCAACAGCGAGCTCCCCATATACCAGAGCTTTGTAAAACCCATCGATAGAAACCGGTTTGTCGACGCCATTCATCAATTAACAGCAAGCAACGCTAAAATTATCAAAGATTTAGCCAAAGCCAACGTTTTGGTTGTTGAAGATGAACCGATTAATGCAGAAATGGTAGAGTACATGCTACAGAGTATGGGGCACAATGTGACCGTGAGCTACACCGGAGACGACGCCATTAGCCGGACTAACGAAACCACCTTTGACTGCGTGTTGCTCGACATTAACCTGCCAGATATTAACGGCTTAGAAGTAGCAAAAATTATGAAAGAAGGGCACCCTAACCTTCCTATCATTGCGCTTACCGCTAACGCCCACAGAAATGACAAAGAGGCTTCCCTACAAGCGGGCATTCGCTATCACCTAGTAAAGCCAGTCACTTTTCAAGAGCTCAGAAACACCCTACGCCTTGCATTAACGTAGAAGGCCCCTAAGCTTAAGCGTAAATGCAGTACTGGTTTCGGCCACCCTCTTTGGCTTTATAAAGGGCTTGGTCAGCACACTCCAGCCATGCCATTGCACCTTTAAAATCGGGCGAGAATTGCGCCAAGCCAAGACTAACGGTAAAAGTTATCGACTCACCATCGTGATCAACCACCAAACGCTGTGCCAGCTGTCGAATTCGCTCTGCTACCGCTTGAGCATCTTCAACAGATGAATCGTTAAGAATAATGGCAAACTCCTCACCGCCATAGCGCCCCGCTAGGTCAGTCTCACGCACACAACGCTTGATCAAAGCGGCAAGCATTTTTATCACCTTGTCGCCTGCCTGGTGACCGTAGGTATCATTAATGCGCTTAAAGTGGTCGATATCCAGCATAAGGGCAGTGCTAGGCTTTTCTCGCCGAACACACAATTTGTGCATTTCATCGAAGCGTTCTTGCCAATAACGGCGGTTAAATAACCCTGTTAAACCATCCACTCGGCTTGCGGTTTTCAATTCTTCGTTTAGATGTTCCATGCCAAGCTTACCAAGCGCCTGTTCAGTTACATCGTAAACTAACATACAGAACCGCTCTACATGGCCACTCTGATCCACAATTGGGAACATTGTCACGTTTTGGTACATAAAATCAGCAGCGCAAGTTACCGGGCGGTTACAATCGAATTTAAATAAATAAGGTCGCTGCTCCCAAATGATAAACACTGGGCTTTTTAAATTAAATACAGGGTCAACTTTGGTTCTAAGCCACCTTTCTTCTATTTCAGGAAAGTGGGTGAACAAGCGGTCTCCAATAATAGATTCAGCTTTCTTGGCACCATGGTTCTCTAGAAATTTGTTCCATACTTGCACGTTGAAATTGCGATCTAGTACTGCGATCCCAACTTCGATTGAATCAAGTAACTCAGCAGGTACGTATGATGAGTCAATAAGCGCACCAGCATTGCTCATATCAGTTGAAACATTCATAGGCTTTCCTGGTCCTGTGTTACTGCGCCGTCATCGAACAATCTGGCGTAAATGTGATTCATTGCATCACCAGGAAACAGCAGTAATAGGTCAAAAGCGATATCCTTTGATTTGATCGCGTAGCCAATTTCAATGGCCATCAACTTTCCCCAGCGCTGCACATTATCGCTCAATAGGGTTGATAACCCTTGATGCTGCCCTAGCAAAACAGGATGCGTATGGCTGAAGGCAACACTAAGCTGCTCTGACAAACCGTTCAAACAAGCGCCTATGAGAATGTTTGAAACATCCATTAGTGCCTCAAGAGCGAGCTTATCTGAAGATGCAGATGGGGGATATTTTAATAACTCCACAATATTCTGTGAGTTAGTATCATTAAAGATAACCAGAGCCTCACCGCTTATCCCTTCGCTAATAAACCCTTTCGAAACCGCTGAAACACTGTCGCTACGATTAATCTCAGCAATTGCCATGGACAGTTCATTGCTTTCAATTAAGTTTACGTTTGGTATGGGTAAGTCAATAAACTCGCCTAGCAACGCAGCAAGATTTTCTCCAGCACGTCCCATGGCTATATTCACCATTTCACGGCATGCGTCTAATTGATCTTCTTTACTTGTTTGACCATTGGGTTGAGCTTTACCCGGCTCATTCTGGACTTTTTGCAACCGCGTACCAGAAGAGTGTTTCTCCCCGCTGTAAATACCATAAGAGGCTAAGATGTGAATAAGCTTTTCGTTATCAATAGGCTTTCGAATGAAATCCAAAGCCCCAAGGGCAAGCATTTTTTCTCGCGCTTGTGATTGGACATCTCCAGAGACCACTACCACTAAACACGGTAGGTCCTGCTGACGGATAGCCTCCATGGTTTGGTAACCGTCCATTACCGGCATGTTTAAATCGAGGAACACCACATCGCCTTTGCCTTCGCGAACAAGCGCGAGGGCTTGCTCACCATTCTCGGCAAACGAAATATCCACGTCCCAGCCATCAGGTAAACTGCGCGCCATCTGACGCCTTGCGAAACCTGAGTCGTCGCATATTAATATAGGAGTACTCATGGTAACTCCTTATATGGCAACAGGGGCTTTAATGTGTGGATGTGACTGGTAATTTTTAAGCGTAAAGTCGTCGAAGGAAAATCCGAAGATATCTTTCACCTCAGGATTAATTTCCATCGTTGGACGGGCAAACGGTTCACGACTAAGCTGAAGTTCTACCTGTTCAAGGTGATTTGAATACAAGTGCGCGTCACCTAAAGTATGGATGAAATCACCTGGCTCTAGGTCACATACTTGTGCAATCATCATGGTAAGCAGTGCGTAGCTTGCAATGTTAAACGGAACGCCAAGAAAGATATCACCGCTACGCTGGTAAAGCTGGCAGCTTAGCTTTCCTTCTAAAACGTAAAACTGGAAAAGCGTATGGCATGGAGGAAGCGCCTGCTTGCCCATTGCCGCATTTTCTTTAGGTGAATAGCTAGTATCAGGCAGTACCGCAGGGTTCCAGCCGCTAACGATGAGACGACGTGAATCAGGGTTATTTTTAATTTGCTCTACCACTTCGGCAATTTGGTCAACCGAGGTACCGTCACCGCGATCCCAACTTCGCCACTGATGACCATAAACCGGACCAAGCTCGCCTTCATCGGTAGCCCATTCATCCCAAATTTTTACGCCATGTTCTTTTAAATAGGCAATATTTGTTTCGCCTTTTAAGAACCAAAGTAGTTCGTGAATAATTGATTTTAAGTGACATTTCTTTGTTGTCACCAAAGGGAAACCTTCCTGTAAATTAAACCGCATCTGATAGCCGAATACACTTAATGTACCTGTACCAGTTCGATCTTCCTTTTTCACACCCGTATCACGTACATGGCGCATTAATGCGAGATATTCTTTCATCGTTATTCTTATATTTTTTGTTGTTCAACACGGTCTTTTCCGCGCATATAAGCGCGGACTATTAATCCTATTCCTAAAGCTATCATAGGTAAACAAAGAAGTTGCCCCTGGCTTAGGCCCATTTGATATAAGCCAATATGTGCGTCGGGTTCTCTGAAATACTCAACGATAAATCGGAAGCTTCCATAGCCAAGTAAGAACAAGCCACTGACTGCCCCTACCGGGCGCTTCTTGGCAGAATAAAGCCATAGGATAATAAAGAGCAACACGCCCTCAAGAGCAAATTCGTATAGCTGAGACGGGTGACGAGGAACATGACCAGCGTTAGGGAAAATGACGGCCCAAGGTACGTCCGTGGTGCGTCCCCAAAGCTCGGCATTCAGAAAATTGCCAATTCTGCCTGCACCTAAGCCAATGGGCACCAGTGGTGCAACGAAATCCCCTAAACGAAGGAAGGTGGTATTCATACACTTCGCGCGCCAAAACAGGGCTACTAATACCCCTAACAAGCCTCCATGGAAAGACATCCCACCTGCCCAAATTTTAAACAGATACAAAGGATCATCTAAGAACATGCCAAACTGGTAGAAAAGCACATAGCCTATGCGGCCGCCCAAAATCACGCCAACAAAGCTCCAAAAAAGCAGATCGCTTAGCTGCTCACGGCTCCAGTTAGTCTGTGAAAGACGCTTTTGTGCCAGCAAGTATGCGGCAATAAAACCCACCAAATACATTAAGCCGTACCAGCGGACACTTAACGGACCGACACTGAAGATAACGGGGTCGATACTGGGAAATACCAGATAACTGCTCTGTTCCATTATTTTATTCAATTCCTAAAATCATTCTAATACTTACTAAAACAAGTAAGCATGCCAACATCGCTTTCAACACGCGTACATTTACTCGCTGTCCAAGCTTAGCCCCTATGTTTGCGGTAAACATAGAGGTTGCAACAATACCAGCTGTCGCAGGCAGATAAACATAACCCATACTGTATTCTGGTACATCTATCTCACCCCACCCAGCGATAACAAAACTGGTGGTACCAAAAACGGCAATAACCAGCCCGCAAAAAGCGGCGCAACCTATAGCCGCGCGTACATTAACACGAAACCACACTAAAGCGGGTACAAGTAATGCGCCACCGCCAATTCCCATTAGCGCACTTAGCATGCCTGCTCCGCCACCAACAGCGGCTAACGAACCTTTGGACGCTTCATTTTCAGATGCTTTTTGTTTACCAAAAATCATCTGTAGGGCTATCAAGATAACTAGTACAGCGAACACATCTTTGAGCAATTCGCCCGAGATATGACTTGCCACCTGGGCACCGGCAATTGCGCCAAATGCAATCCCTAACCCTGTATAAAGCACAATATGACGCTGAATATTACCCAGTTTGTAATGCGCTAAAGCCGACGACATGCCAGTGAAAATAATGGTCGATAGAGAAGTGGCGATAGCGACAGGCATAACTGTTTCGGTAGTCATGCCCAGAAAATGAATCAGTAAGTATGATAGCGCAGGTACGATAATTAAACCGCCCCCAATACCTAACATACCCGCCAGCATTCCAACCACAGCGCCCAACATCAAACAGCTAACAATAATTACTACAAATGGGTCCACTTTTTAAGCACCTGCTCGGATAAGGCCTCCTAGGCCCTTAGTTTCAAGATATTGATTCAAGTGCACAAAAACTTCTTCTTGGCTTACAGAGGTGAGTGCCAATGATAGTAGCTGTTTGCATTCATCCAGCGTGACTTTTCTAATAAGCCAGTTTATTTTTCTTAAGTTAAAGCCGTTCATGCTTAATCGGCGATAGCCCATGCCCATCAACAATAAAGCGCCAGCAGGCTCACCCGCAATTTCACCGCAAATAGTCACTGGCACTTGGCTTTGATTGGCTTTTTGAACTACATCGTAAAGCGCCCCTAAAACGGCAGGATGATAGCTATTATAAAGCCCTGCCACTCGCGTGTTATTTCTATCCACCGCCAATAGATATTGGGTTAAGTCATTACTGCCCACTGAAAAGAAATCGACGTGCTTGGCCAATTGAGGTAGCTGATAAAGTACCGACGGCACTTCAAGCATAATACCCAGTTTTGGCTTAATCAGGCTTTGTCCAGACTCTGCAATCTCGTCAGATATCTCATAAAACGCCTGATTAATAAGGCGCTTAGATTCCTGTACTTCAGATACCGTAGATATCATAGGCAGCATAATCTGAAGGTTGCTTAGCCCTACGCTTGCCCGAAGCATAGCGCGAACCTGAACCAAGAATATTTCTGGATGGTCAAGTGTAAGACGTATGCCACGCCACCCTAAAAACGGGTTTTCTTCATTAATTGGGAAATAAGGCAGTGGTTTATCGCCCCCCACATCGAGTGTACGCATGGTGATGGGTAACGAAGGTGCCGCTTCAAGCACTTGACGGTACAACAGTACTTGCTCTTGCTCTGATGGAAAACGCTCGCGCAGCATGAACGGAATTTCTGTGCGATACAATCCAACGCCAGCTCCAATTTGTTCAGCGTTAAGTTCCACTTCAGCAGAAAGGCCTGCGTTGATAAATAGTGACATTTTACAGCCATCTATGCTCTCGCAAGGTTTATCAGCCTCAGCGTCGATTTTATCCGCAATCGCTGACTCTTCTTCAATAAGCTGAATAAATTCGGTCTTAATGTTACGTTCTGGCGAAATAATGACTTCGCCCGAATAACCATCAAGCAGAATCTCTTTATCTTCAAGTAGCGCTGGGGTGACATTTTGACAGCCCATTACGGCGGGTACGCCCATGGCCCTTGCCAAGATTGCTGCATGAGAGTTATTCGAGCCACGAATGGAGATAATGCCTTTGAGCTTATCTCGCGGAAACTCAGCAAGCATGGGGGCTGACACTTCATCAGCGACTAAAATACTGGCCTCAGTAATAACCTGCTCAGAAACTTTTTGTCCATTCGCCTCATACAAAATATTGGCTAGGATACGGTCTGATAAATCGACAATGTCAATAGCACGCTCTTGCATGTAAGGGTCTTCCATTGCCTGAAAGCGCGCGGCATAGCTTTCTACAACCATTTTCAACGACGATGCAGCATCCCAACCTTGGCGAATTTTTTCTTCTACTTCGCGCCCAAGACTATTGGCATCTAATAGGTGATGGTACAGCTGGAAAATGGATTTAACGTCATCGGGGATTCCGTCATCCAATCGCTGAGACAGGGCGTCAACATGCCCCCTTGTTACCTCAACACCTTTGCGGTAAAGCTGAATTTGATCTTGCGGCGACTGTGTGCGTTTTACTACCCAGTTTTTGAGGTTAATAGACTTATCGGGGGAGACCCCTTTACCTATAGCCAAACCCGGTGAGCCAGCGATACCACGCACATTTTTTTGCCGAGCAATGTTGTCGGTGGAGTTTGATAACGTCAATGCGCCGCGTATGTCAGCATTAGTGATCTCTAACGCAAGCTGTGCAGCAAGGGTAACTAAAAACGCCTCTTCATCTTCGCTAAAGCGTCGCATCTGAGATTGCTGAAGTGTGATAACACCTAATACACGCCTTTGGTTGATAATGGGCGTACCTAAGAAAGCATTATACTTTTCTTCTTTTACTTCGGGATAGTGTTTGAATCTAGGGTGGTTGTGCGCGTTTACGATATTAAGCGGTTCTTCACGTTGACCAACTAAACCGATAAGCCCCTCCGAAAAACCGATACGAACTTGTTCTACTGCATCGGGATGAAGGCCGTCGGTGGCTTTAAGAATGAATTCTTGCGCGTCGTAATCGGCAAGGTAAATAGAACAGGAGTCAACGCTAAGGGTTTGCTTTACACCTGTAGCCAGCTTAAACAAAGCGGTATCAAGTGCAGGAATTTGATTCATTTCCTGCACGATACGTTTTAATGTCGTTAACATTGCGCCTTGCTGGCTCTGAGGGCTCACTGGCTTATCCTTAAGTAATCACAGTTTGCTCGTCGTTTAGTGTTGCACATCGCCACCTTTGACACCTTTAACATCTCTGCTACCTTACAAACTTTTCCAATTAGCGGCTTAACCGCGCCTGCGCTTTTTACCACGCTTGTGCGGGGCTGCATTTGGGCGCTGCTGAGGTCGATGTTGCACAGACATAACTACCGGCGAGAACTCTTTCATAACTCGTCTGTATACATCTCGTTTAAACGATACAACATTTCTAATGGGATACCAGTAGCTTACCCACCTCCAGTCATCAAATTCAGGATGGCCTGTTTTTAGCACATTAACGTCGCGCTCGTTGCAATCTAGCTGCAACAAGAACCACTTTTGTTTTTGCCCTATACAAACAGGGTTGCTGCCTTGTCGAATTAATCGCTTTGGTAGCTTATATCTAAGCCAGTTACGGGTAACACTTAAAATGGTGACATCTTTCGGTGTCAGCCCTACTTCTTCGTGAAGCTCGCGGTACATAGCTTGTTCAGCAGATTCCCCTTCATCAATTCCGCCTTGAGGGAACTGCCATGAATGTTGACCATAACGTCTTGCCCAAAATATTTGACCCATTTTGTTGCAAATCACTATGCCCACATTCGCACGGAATCCATCGGCATCTATCACATAGACTCCCGGGCACACTATACTTGTATATGTTTTCATTCTTCCACAAACTATGCTCCAATCATAGTCTTAATGTTCGCCTTCGCTTTCAAACAGGAAATTAACCACCTTTATGCAACCTCCTTCATCGCCTCCATCTTCGCCAAACAGTCTTTTGGCACGATGTCACGCCATTGCAGGTTTAACCTTAGGAGAACTGGCGGACATGGCCAATGTTGCCATCCCTGCCAATTTACAACGCCACAAAGGGTGGCCAGGCATGCTTATTGAAAAATGGCTTGGCGCAAGCGCAGGTTCAAAGCCACAGCAGGACTTCCCCGAGTTAGGCATAGAACTTAAAACCATCCCAATCGATGCTAACTTTTCACCATTAGAAACCACGTATGTTTGTTTTGCGCCGCTTTTAATGGCGCCGGGGATTACGTGGGAAACCTCAAATGTTCGGAACAAGCTACAGCAAGTACTATGGTTACCCATAGAAGGCGACAGAGCCATTCCGTTAGCACACAGGCGTGTGGCGACCGGGTTTTATTGGCGTCCAAATGAGGATGAAAACGCAATTCTCAGAAACGATTGGGAAGAATTGGTAGAACAAATCGCTACGGGACAGGTGGAATTTATTACCTCTCGACAAGGTGAAGCACTTCATGTTCGCCCCAAAGCGGCTAATGGCAAAGTGCTTACCGATGCATTAGGACCAGAGGGCCAACGTATTAAAACTCGTCCTAGAGGCTTTTATTTGCGCAAAACCTTCACCCATCAAATACTGCGCAATGCATTTGGTGGGTGAAGGTTGATGAATCATGTTGGTAGTTCACAGGCGTAAGCACCCGGTAAAACATCTCTGTTATTTTTAAGAGCGAGAATTTAAGTGCTTGACCAAATACTCACTCAAAAACTTTTCTGAATTTATGCCCATGCGTTTTGCCACGGCTTCAAGCTTAGCGTCACTGCGAAGCAGTACGTTTTTTGCGTATTCCAATCGGTAGTGAAAAATAAACCGCCTAAAGTTCTTCTTGTCAGTAAGCTGCAAAGCTATGGCCAGCGATGTGGAGTCAATATCAGCGCCTTGGCAAAAATCATCAAGCGTAAGGAAACGGGTTTTGTAAGCTTTCGATTCAATGGTATAGCGCTCAGCTTTAGAAATTATACTGCTTATTTCGTAAGGCGTCGCCTTACCTTCATCTAGTCGTTCGTAGTCAAGGGGTGATGGTGCAGTGCGGCGAATAAAGGTTAATGAAAACAGAACGACCAACAGCGCACAGCCAATCATTAAATGATGCAAGCTTTCCCAGAAGGAAACGGGGAAAAAGCCAAATGTCGCGGCGGTAACAAGTAGAATACTCATGAAGGCTACACCAACCATGCTTCCCATTACACCGGCAAGCCTAGGCATTTTTAAGTTTTTAATGTCTACGGCCTGCTCAGGCAAATGCCTGTGATACATTTGAATATGCTCGGTGATAAGAATGCCAATCAGCAATACGCTGAAACCGGTTAACAGTGAGGCAAAATAAGCAGGCCATAGCAACAAAGGCTCGCCAGTCGGTGAAGCTGAAAGCCATTGTTGTTTATCATCTACTGGAATAAGCAAAACGGTACACTGAAAACACGCCGTCACCACTGTAGGCCACCACAATCGTTTTCTTGCGGTGGGGTGCGCGAGTAACATAGGTTTTATGGCACGATAACAACAGGTTATAGCAACAACAGCAAACACATCTGACAAACCATACAAAGCTGCCAATGACGTCGCATGTGCTATTCGCAACCATTCATCCAGCATAAAAATAGGCCAGCAAATAAACGCCCCTACTAGCCAACGCATACTGCCTAAATTAAATTTCTGAACAAACAGGCGCGCAAAACAGAACAAGTAGACGGCCAATAAAGAATAAAGAAAGTAGTCATAGTAGTTTGAAGTCATTAACACCCTTCTTCCTTGAAATAAAATTTGCTAACGCAATACGCATCTAGTGACATGGCTTACCAATAGATTTCACGTTGCATAGCCACAGTGCGTGTTCGCTCCATAATTCTAATGAGCGTGCTGAGTTTTTCTGCTGTCCATTTGCGCACCTCATCGTGAGAATCAACTTCCGCATCGTCTATTGATTGCTTCAGCATAAGCAATGCGTTTAATTCATCAATGCCGGTAAGTAAGTCTAACCAAGGCGCACGAAAGTTACCTCGCTCTTCAACAAACAGGTCACCAAGTAAAAAACCACTCCACAGGGTTTGTCTTAGCATTATTTCCACTGCACTGTAATTAGCTGGCCCCATGGTTTTACTGAGGGGCATACTCTGCTGCACGGTTTGCCACCCTTGCGATAACCATCCTTTTGCATGGTCAAGTACAGGGTGATCAAATCCCGTAGCTACCTTTTGCCAAGGCTTGTTCTGAATAAGGCTTATGGCGTGGAGTTTAATGTCTGTAGCGTCGTTATCGAAAAACAGCTTTTCGGGCTCATGAGCCTGCATTAAGCCTGTTTGTCGTCCTTGCAGGTAACTTACAACCGCATGATGTTTGCTGAGTGTTTTGTTAAACATGCTCTTTTTGGAGAGCAGGTAACGTAAACTTTGTAAGTCGTCTTGCCAGCCCCACTTTTGCGCATGGGTGACCAGTTTTTTATGCAGGGCTAGTAGCTCAGGGCACTGCAGAACCGGCAAGTAAAGCGACACACTTTGAAGTAACAAGCGTACACTCTTGGCGACTTCTGCGAGCATTTTTATTGAGCCACTTTCGCAAAACACATGCTCGTGGTGCTGCCAATGCGCTAATGCAGTTTGAACCGCGTGGCTAAATGCTTCTTCCGTGGTGGTTGTGTCTTCAAGCGCAAGGAAATCCGGCAGGTGTCGAACTTTAGCGTTAAAGCCGTGCAGTAATTGATATCCCTGCGCCGCTTTTGACACATCACTAAGGCGTACCGGCATGTTGTCGTTTATTAGCACAGCCAACGTAAACAAACTGTTGATATTACCTGACATCAACTCAAGCTCTATTTCGTTGATTGGGGAGCTGGCTTTTTCTGTACTTACTTCGCCACAGTCCAAAACAATCTCAACCACACTTTCACCCACACTAACCACATAGGCATTTCGAGTAAAGTGAGTGCTAAACTGTTTAGATAGCCGCGTGTTTTTTGCCGCCACATCCCAATCCTGGGGCCAAGCGCTGGCTTCAAATAGCGTTAGATCGGGCCTTGAATTATCAAGGCTCACATTGTATTCCATGCGTTTGTGAAGACCACCGCTGACCACGCCATTAGTCTTTAGCGTCTGTTCGTATTCACCATTGTTACCTCGAACACGAAAGCCCATTTTATTGTTTTGAAAATCGAGCTTATCTGTATCGTAATAGTCATTCTCAAGGCGCATTTCACGATGAGAGTTAACCTGGATATTGTGTTTTTCAAAAAGAGGGAGTACACGTTGGGTAAACGCCTGGTGAGCATTGTCACCCGTTACAAATTTTAATTCTATTTCTGACATGGTTGCGCTAAGCACAGCTTATGATGCTGACACCTTACCTTTGTCGCTCACTTTTCGCAATGTTGCTGCTGTTAAACAAGTCGCTTAAATTAGACAAAAATGGAACAAACTTGCCTTTATCGCGGTCAACCAATACCATCTTCACGTTTTAAATTCTAAAATTGGACTTCATATGATTCGAAAGTGGTTAGCAGCAGCCCTTATTGCATGCTCTTTTCAAGCATTTTCGCTACAAGATACCGCTGATTTAGAAGCGTCTTCTTCGCACTATATAAGAGATGACTTGTTTATCTTTATGCATACTGGACCTGGTCGTAACTATCGCATTCTGGGTTCAATTGAAGCTGGTACACCTATAACGGTGCTTTCCCGCGACAATGATGCTGAATTCACGCAAATTACCGACGATGAAGGACGTAAAGGCTGGGTTGAAAGTAAGTTTGTGTCTAATACTATGTCGCAAGCAGAGCAGTTGCCTATTGTTAGTGAGAAGCTTGCTGAGAGCCAAAGTGCTCTGCAAGCTGCACAATCAGAAAATGCCAAACTTCGTCAGCAGCTTAACGATGCTCGTCAAAAGGTGTCTAAACTTACCACTACAAACGACGAACAAGCATCTCAAATCATTCGCTTAACCGCCAAGGTTGAAAGCGCGAATAAAGATGAGCTTGTTACTTGGTTTACTCGCGGTGGCATAGTGGCAGGCGTGGGAATATTGCTTGGTGTAATGCTCACTTACCTTCCTAAGCGCAAACGTAGAAACAGCGAATGGATGTAGTGCTAGCATTTTTAAAAAGTGTCTAAGCAAACATAAACGCCGATGTTAAACATCGGCGTTTATGTTTTAGTTAATCACTTTCACTCAAGCGCAACAAAGGCAACAAATTAAGAATACTCGTGTATTAGCAAACTCACGCCACCGTGTTTTCAGATTATTGTAGTCTTAGCACAACGCTATACCCCTGCGCCACAGAGCTCATACCTTTTATATTGTCTTTTGTATCTTGTGCAATGACTTTTTTGTGTGAATATCCCCACTCCAGCTTCGAACATAGCTTATCAATGAGTTTTAAGCCTATTCCAAAACCGCCATCTAACTCACTATTTGGCGTTACCGATAAAGAGGCACTTTCGTCTTGCTCTATGCCACCTTCTTCATTAAGTACGGTAAGCGTTGCACCTGAAAGCGTGATAGTGACGTTACCTTGCTGAGTATGCTGGTAAGCGTTTCGAATTACGTTTCCAATCACTATTTCGCTTGCGGTTTTAGGCAGCATTAATTCACATTCATTCAGGTGCAATTGCACATTCACATTTTTGCCTGACAGCAAATACATTAAGTCTTGGCTAAGAGCCTCAACCATGGCTTTTAGATCAACGTTCTCTTTAGGCAGCGCAGTCTCTTCATTTCTTCCTAGCCAAAGTAAAGTTTCTGTCAAATCCGCCATGGTTTTTGAGGCGTGATCCACCCGCGCTAGAGCGTTGTTGCCTTTGGTATTCCCACTATCTAACACTCTATGCAGCAAAGCCGCACTGCTTCTAATAACGGCAATAGGCGTTCTAAGCTCATGGCTGGCATGATTAACAAACTCCCGCTCTCGGTTAAGCGTAGTGCGTACGTTTTGCAAGCTACCGTGAATTATCGCTGCGAGCGCGTTAAGCTCTTTATAGCGAAACTCAGGAATAGGCTTGTCGAGCTCTTTCTCATCAAGAGAGGCTGCCCAGCGTTGTAATGATTCTATGGGACGAGACACGCTGCGCATTAAAAATAGAAGCGCGACAGAAAAGGAAATAAGTGCGACAAAACCTACAAAAGCACTGTAGATAACATGGTTAATTCTAAAGTGCTTTTGACCATCTGAGGGCGGCGCTCGGAACACTTGGGAAACGTATCGAAGCCTTCCATCATCCAGAGGGACCAACACAGCAAAATGCGCCGAAACTGGGCGAGAAAACCAATCTGGCTTATTGATATCTTTTAATAGGGTATATGGCTCAAAGCGCTCTTTGGAAAAGATTTGCTTCACTTCATCAGGCAGGTCATTGTAATGAGCATAAACATGTAAATCGAGGATCTGCGCATGATTGCGGTTATCAAACTCGGTACTGTTTGCGGCCCTTATCATGGTATTTCTGAGCATGCCGTCCATACCATCGAAAAAGCTATCGCTACTCTGTATAGAAAACAACACAATGACTATAGTCGCTAAACTTAGCAACGACCATAAGACATAACGTCTTAAGCTGATGCGAAGGCCGTTTACCATTGGTCAGTGTCCTTACTTTTATTTGACGACAAAGTGTTACCCAAGCCCTCATTTGCCATTTGATCAGCTTTTAAGGCAACACAAAACCCTGTGCCTGGTACGGCTTTAATTTCTATGTTTGTCTTAGCTTGAGCCAACGATTTGCGCAAATTGTGAAGGTGGACTTTTAGCGCATTACTTTCGGGCGCATCCTCTCCCCACACCGCATCGAGTAAACGCTCCCGTGGCATAACCTTTCCTTGCTGCTGCAATAAGGATTTTAGCAAGGTAAAGCCAGTAGGACTTAGCTTAATAGGCGTGTTATCAACACTTGCCACTTCGCTACCTAATTCTAAGCTCACATTCCCGAAGTTTAGCCTTTTCACTTGCGATGAGCGCCTGTGCGCCAGCACTGAAACTCGTGCAACCAGTTCAGGCATATCAAAGGGTTTTACTAAATAATCATCGGCCCCTTTTTGAAACCCTTCTAACTTGTTTTCCAACTGGTCACGGGCCGTCAGCATAATGATAGGCGTATCGTTGCCGTCACCGCGTACTTTTTCGCATACGCTTAAGCCATCAAGTCTTGGTAAATTGATATCTAATACTAAAACGTCATACGGATTAGTTTGGATAAACGTTAGTGCTGCCACGCCATTAGCAGCGTGGTCGCACACCATATTTTCAAGTTCTAAATAGTCAATGATATTGCCGGCTAGGCCCATATCATCTTCCACTAGTAACACGCGGATCATTAACCGTACTCTCCGTTAAGGGTTTGACCAAATACTTTGCCATTAAACGGCTTACATCTTCATAAATTAACAGCAATGCCGGAATTAATAAAAGCGTGATAAGAGTGGCAAACAAAATACCATAACCCAATGACGCCGCTGCCGGAATGAGGAACTGCGCTTGTACCGACGTTTCCCCTAGTATGGGGTATAAGCCTACAAAGGTCGTAATTGAGGTTAGCAGTACCGCGCGCAGGCGGCTGGTGCACGCTTCAATTACTGCCGCATTCACAGGCATTCCGTCTTCGCGTAAAGCGTTGAATCGTGAAACTAACAACAAGCTATCGTTTACTACTACACCGCTAAGCGCCAATATGCCGTTTAACGACAGTAGGCTTATCATGAGGTCATTTGACCAGTGCCCAAGAATAGCTCCCACGATACCAAAGGGAATTGCAGTCATAATAATGAGCGGCTGCACATAGGATTTAAGTGGTATTGCTAATAACGCAAAAATAGACAATAAAGCGAGTATGAACACGCTTTGCATTGAGCTTTGTGTTTCCGCTTGCTGCTCGGCTTCACCGGCAAAATAAAGCGATAAATCTTGGTATTGACGTTCTAACTGGGGTACAAACTCACTATTGAGATAGTTAACCAATTCTGTAGAAGTAATAACATCGCTATCCACCGACGCACTTACCGTTAAAGCGCGCAAACCGTCTATACGCACTACCTGTTTTTCTTGTACATCTTGAATAACATTCGCCACTACGGAAAGTGGTACCACAGTGCCATCATCTAGGCGCACTTGGGTATTCATCACATCCGACGGGTTCATCCTATCCTTTTCAGGGTAACGTACCCGCACTTTCACTTCGTTTTTATCGCGCAGGTAGCGCTGAACAATTTCTCCGCCGAACGCTTTTAACAGCTGCTGCGATAGGCTTTGGGTATTTACCCCCAAGGCTCGTCCTTCAGGGGTAAGTTCAAAGCGCATCATGGCTTCGCCGGGTGTAAGTGAGCTTTCTACTGCATATACGCCATCAATATTGTTAAGCACTTGAACAAAGGCGTCATTCGCCGCCGTTAAGGTATCGTCGTTAATGCTTTTTATTTCAACATTAAACCCGTCTACCATTTCTCGTCGAGAGCGTATTTTTAAGCTTTTTACGCCTTCTAAACTGCCGGTTAAGGCATTCCAGCGTGCAGACAACTCATCCAAAGAATACGACGAGTTTTCATCAAGTGATATAGTGATTGTGCCACTTTGGTCGCCACTCGCCGTTACTTGTAAACTACTAATACCGCTTTCACTAGTGCCATTTTCTTGGATTAGCTGGCGATCTGCTTCAAGCGCATTTTTCTCTAGCAGCATTAAGTTGCGTTCGTTCTGCCCGTAGCTAGCATCACTATAAAGGGACATATTCGCCGAAACAGTATCACCTTGCATGCTGGGGAAAAAGCTTACACGTACAGCGCCCGTTAGCGGTAAACTAACAACCAAGATAAAAAGCGCGATAAACAATAAAACGGCTGCATAGCGGTAGGCTACAGTGACCTTCAACAAGCGTTGATAGACTCGGTAGTTAAACCATTGAAGTCCACCATCCGCTTTTTGCTGCACTTTATTCCACAGGCCGCCTACCCCCTTTCGGGTTTTCTGTTTGGTTGGCAGGTGGGCTAAATGCGAGGGCAAAATGAGCTTTGACTCCACCACCGAGAGCAGTAAACACAAAGTAACAATAGTGCCAAACTGCGAGTACAAGGTACCTAAGCCGCCAGATACGTTCGATAGCGCGAAGAAGGTTGCTACCGTGGTCAACACCCCAAACAGTGTGGGCACCGCCACTTTATGCGTACCTAAAATGGTATTATGTAACGTATCGCCATGCTGTTTTCGCGTGGCGTAAACGCTCTCTCCTACCACTACGGCATCGTCTACCACTATGCCAAGTGCCATTATAAAGCCGAACGTGGTCATCTCGTTTAGCGTCATTCCCGTGTAGCTATCGGTCATGAAGTACAAGGTGCCGAAGAAAATAAACGGCAAGCCAGCCGCTACCCAAAATGCCACACGCAAATTAAGAAACACAGCAAGGGTAACAAACACCAACACAATCCCCATTAGTGCGTTACTAGTGAGCAGTTCCAAACGCTCGGTAATAAGCGTGCTTTTGTCATACCAGGTTTCGAGTTCGACACCTTGAGGTAGTAAACCTTTATCATGCCACGCATCCACTACCTCGTGGGCCTGCTGCACCATTTTCGTTACGTCGCCATATTCATCCATTAGCACCTGAATACCATATCCATTGGTTCCGTTGTAACGAGACAAGTGATAGCTGTCATCGGCAAACATATCGCGTACCGTCGCCACATCGCCAACGGAAAGTATTACGCCATTCGTATCGGTAATAAGGGGAATGTCAGCAAAATCCTTCGCCCAATAAGACTGTTCAGAGGCTTTTAACCGAATTACTTTTTCTTTGTTACGCAAACTGGTTGTAAGGGCGGTATTAGACTCTTGGTTTACCGCATCTGCCACATCAGATAGCGTTAAACCATAGGCCTGAAGCTTACCCTCGTCTATTTCAATAGACATCATGGGGTCGACAAAACTACCCGCGCTGACCTCCCGAATATCCTCTTCGACCAGTAAATCGCGCTCTAATTGCTCACCCAAGTACTGAAGCGTAGCGTGGTCGACATCACCGTAAAGCTGCACCCAAATAGCATGCTCTTGGCGGCGCGCTTTGCTGATCACTGGGTTTTCAGCATCCGACGGGAAGTTAGAAATACTGTCTACTTCGGTTTTAATGTCGTTGAAAAGCATGTCTAGATCGTATTCGGTTTCCTTTTCCACCTGCACACTGGCGCCGCTGGCATTTGAGGTAGACGTGATTCGCTTTATACCGGGAATGGCCTCTAGCGCAGTTTCAATTTTGATGGCAATGCCTTCTTCGGCTTGCTTGGGGTCACCGCTATCATATGTCATTGATATGGTAACAAAGCGTGGCTCCATGCTTGGAAACGCCTCTTTGCGGATATCGTTCAAGGAGACTAAACCCAGCACGATAAGACTGACCATCAGTAAATTGGCCGCCACCGAATTTTGTGCAAACCAAGCGATAATTCCCCGAGGACTTTTCCCATTATGTCTATTACTTTTAGGCTCTTCGCTGCCATCAAAAGGCCCGCCGTTTCGGTTATTTGTCATTGGCTTGCCCTCCCGTTTGCCCTTCTACAACAGGCTTAACTTTCGTGTTGATCAGGTAACTGTTTAAAGGGCGCGCAACGACCATCGCTTGGCGAATTTCCCCTTCAAGTTCCGGCTCGGCTTCACTGCCCGTATTGCTCCCAGACTCATTGGTAATGTCGCCAGCAATATCACTCGCCTTAGGTGGAGTGATGTAGGCATAGCTATCGCTTTCAAAAAGCACTGAGGGAGTAAACTTCGCTAGCTGCCCGGTGGCCGGCATTACCAACCATACTTCTTGTTTTTGTGAAATGGCAGAAGCCGGTAGCTTCCATACATTTTCGAGCTGCCTTCCTTCAATTTCTGCCTGCACAAAGCTGCCGAATAAAAGCGGATTTGCTTGATCTAATGGCTTTTCAATAACCGCAATAGCGTTGCGCTGGCGCGTTGTATCGCTTTGATGCCATTCAGCTCGAGCGATATTGGCACGCCATTTATTGCCTGTGGTGGTATCGGTCAGGGTGACCGACCAATTAAAAGTAGCATCACCAGAGAGCTGCGCTCCAGAAACCGAAGGTAACTGAGTCCATTGGCTCGGAGACAGCCCTATAGCAACCTCGGCAACATCAGCAGAATAAAGTGTTGCAACAGCACTGCCGGCCTGAACAAAGCTTCCCTGCGCTATATCACGGCTCACCACCACAGCATTAAAAGGTGAACGTAATGCTGTAAAAGCTAAGTCTCGCTTTGCAGAGTTTACCGTCTGCTGGGCTTCATCCAAGGTTGCTTGCGCGGCTTCTAGCTGTGGCTTTCTTAATACCAATGCGGATAGTGGCTCACCGTCAAGCCCTGAACGTGTCCACTCGTCTTTAGCTTGCATCCCCTGTAAGCGCTCTTCTTCTAGGCTTACTACAGCGGCTTGATAAGTCGCATTAGCACTTGCTAATGCCTGCTGATAGCTGGTGTCATCAATGCGCGCTAAAATTGTTTCACTTTCAACTAACGCGCCAGTCTTAAAAGTTGATGATACGTGAGTAACTTGCCCGCTAACCTGTGCGACTAAGCTCAAGCTATCTTGAGGAACTACCTGACCATACCCCTTTACTTTGGCCTTGTAGCTGTCTGTGGTTACGTTGATAACCCCAACTTGAGCCAGTTGAGAGTCGGTACTTTGTTCTCCTTTTGGCGCGCGATAAGTAGTGCTATCTGCAGATGGCCTTTCACCTGCCTCTTTAGCTACTTCCGTTTCGCTTTCTCTGGGTGGACGACGCATAGCGTTTTCAGCCAGTTCGCCTTTAAGAGGCTTTTCACCGCCTGTCGGCCTCATTGTTGAAGCGTCACCTTTTAATTGCTCAGTATCATCAGGTAATGGCGAAGCTGGCGGGGTTGATTCAGAGGCCCCTTGCGGCCGAGCGCCAGGATGCTGAGCCCCCATGTTCATCATGGTATACATGACTGCCAGCGCAATACTCGCAGCAGCGATTAAGGTTACGATAATTCGTTTATTTCTCATTGCGACACTCCAAGGCCAAGAGCCAGGCCTAAGTCAATTCGGTTTTGTAATTTTTGGGCGTGAAGCTCAACTGCCTGAGCTTTTAAGTCAAAGCGCGTGTTATACACAGAAAGTAAGTCCAAAATATCAGCAAGGCCTTGTCGATATTGACCTTCAACAGTAGCTACACTGCGCTCTGCGTTAGCAAGCGCCACATTTGTATGGCCAATTCGCGCGCTGTAGGCAGTTTCACTATCCAGTGCGTTTTGGGTTTCCTGCACCGCAGTTAATAGCGTTTCGCGATACTGCCACCAAGCATTTGCTGCGGTAAGTTTTGCGTCTTCTACTTGCGCCCTTAATGCGCCTCCCTGAAAAAGAGGTGTCGTCATCTGTCCAAGCAATGTCCATACAGGGTTTGTAAACAAAGCTTGAGAAGGCGTAGAGGCACTGTCAGATAGCGATGCAGACAGGCTAATGCTTGGCAGCAGTGATTTATAGGCCACATCAACTTCAAACTCTGTTGCTTGTATCGTGTAGAAGGCCGCCTGAAGGTCAGGTCTGCGGGCAAGGTCTTGTTTTGGCAAATTAGCAAGCGGCAACAGGATATCTGGAAAATTAACCTGCGTATCAAGGGCGCTTAGCGATTGGTTTTGTCTGCCTAGGAGTACTGCCAATGTGCGCTTTGCTGATGACAGTGCATTTTCATACAGGGCAATAGATGCACGGGTATTTGCGCTGCTTGTACGCGCGGTATCTAAATCATCTAGACTTCCAAGCCCGGTGCGATAGCGCGTTAAGATCACTGCTTCATTGTTTTCTAGTACCGATAACCGAGCCTGTTCGATATTTAGTAATTGCTGTTGAGTGAGTACATCGATATAGCTTCTTATTACGCTGGCAACCAGTGAATCTCTGGCGGATTGATAGCTGGCTCTGGCACTCGCGGCATCTAATTTTGCAGCACTTATGCCATCGCTAATTTTCTGCCACAAATCTAACTCCCAACTAACGTTTAAACTTGCGCTATAGCTTGGGTTGTTTAGCTGATTACTTGTATTTACGTCCGTACTAGTAGTAGATGAACTGCTGCCTGTAGTTTCACTTTTTGTTGACGAAAAGCTTGCGTCAATATTTAGATTTCTGTCTGCTTTTGCACTATCAATGGCAACTTGTGCTTTACGAAGCGTGATTAACGCCTGCTGCAGACTTGCATTGGAAGACAAAGCTTCATCAATAAAATCTGCTAAATGCGGAAGCTGATTGAGGTCTATGACGTCGGTTAACCCAGTGTCTGAATTCAACACTAGGGTTTGCGCTGAAACCCGTTGCTGTGCTTGGGACTGCCACACAACATCATTTCCCGCTGTAAGGAATGCTGATTCGCTCAACCTTCTGTCATCAGTACTTGTGCATGCAAACAATAAAATACAAAGGGTAATACTATTTACCGTCAGTTTTATCTTACCCATTACTTATGCCTATTGCTTGGCGCATAGCTTACTTTTTAAGGCCTATACGCAACTTGTTTAAATTAACTGACGCTAGTATTTCAAACGCAGGGTTAAGGCAGGGTTAAGGCATGAGAAAGTGGTAAGAAAAAGAGGAGAAAGGCATGAAAAGGCTTAGATCAAGCCCAGAGTAAGTCGAATAAAAAAGGCCAGCGTCAAGCTGGCCTAAGATATTGATACAATAGCTATTTAATGAATTAGCTATTTCCAGCGAACGCTACCGCTTATTCATCATCTTCAACTAGAGTCATCAATGACGTGTTGCCGCCTGATGCCGTTGTATCAATACTGATAGTTTTTTCGGTCATCAAACGCTGAATAAGGTTATCGTTATATTCCGCGGTAATTACCGGCAAAATAGCCCCTTCACGAGAAGACAGCATGGCCGAGATTCTCGCCGTACGTTCAGTACTCGAATCCACTACAACACCCGATAAATCTTCATCCATCAACAGGGTATCTAAGTGGGCAAGGCGCGCTACTTGGAATAAGCCTTTTGGTGCGCCTGTCGATTCAAATTTGTTCTGAATTTCTACGGCTTCATCATAGAAGATTTCAGACACAACTGACACTACTGGGTTGCCGGTTGAAAGTGCTGTTACAACAGAGAGTAACCAATATTCAAAGGTTACTTCTTTATCGGCAAAACATACCAAGATACCGCGCGGCTCTAGGTAAAGTTTGTTCGACTCACCTGTTGGCCCCGGCAGAACTTGTGGTTTTGCTAACTTGCGCTCAACGCTGATCAGCTGCTGACGCGCCGTCGCAAGTGTACGGTTTAAGTCGTCGGCTAGCTCGTCAACAATGTCTACTTTCGCAATTTTCGCTAGAAGTTGGCGTACCATAGAGATCCGGTCGTTCAACGGCGTATGACGCCACTGCACTTCCACTGCCTTTGCTCTATCCATCATAACGTGTGCACGTTCGGCAATCTTTTCATCACCTACAAGTGCAGTATCAGTACCGTCTATATCATCAATATGTGAAGGCTTAGGCGTAGCACGCTCCATCATCAAGCGAGACAAATAGTTAGGACCACCTGCTTTTGGACCCGTACCAGATAACCCACGGCCACCAAACGGCTGAACACCAACGATAGCGCCAATGATATCGCGGTTAATATAAACGTTACCTGCGCGACTTTTCGCTGCAATTTCATTAGCACGCTCTTCAATGCGCGAGTGAACACCCATTGTTAAGCCATAGCCCGTGCCGTTAATCTGCTCAAGTACGCCATCAAGCTCTTTCGACTTGAAGCGTACAATATGAACCACTGGACCGAATACTTCCTTTTCCAACACATCAATGTTCTTGATTTCATACAAAGTCGGTGGGAAGAAGGTACCGTTTTCGAATTGTTCAGGCAATGGTGAGCGATAAAGCAGCTTTGCTTTATCTTCCATTGCTTTTTGATGGTCTGTTAGGCTTTTAAGTGCCTTCTCATCGATAACAGGGCCCACATCGGTTGCTAGCTGCGTGGGGTCGCCTACTGTTAACTCCTTCATTGCACCAATAAGCATTTCAGTAAGGTCATCTGCGATCTCTTCCTGTACATAGAGCACACGAAGCGCAGAACAGCGCTGACCAGCACTCTGGAAGCCTGAGCGGATGACATCGTCAACGACCTGCTCTGGCAGTGCCGTCGAATCAACAATCATACAGTTTTGACCGCCCGTTTCTGCAATAAGCGGTACCTGTTCGCCTCCGCGCTCTGCAAGCACTTGTGAAATCAACGTACCCGTTTGCGTTGAGCCCGTAAACATTACCGCTTTAATGCGCTCATCAGGCAATAAGGTTTCACCCACTTCTTTACCTGGCGATACGATAAGCTTTAATGCATCTTCCGGTAAACCTACCGAGTGCATAATGTCGATCGCGCGCTGTGCAACAATGCTTGTTTGCTCAGCAGGTTTAGCAATAACCGTATTGCCCGTTGCTAATGCCGCTGTAACCTGTCCAAGGAATATGGCCAATGGGAAGTTCCATGGGCTGATGCAAAGTACTACGCCACGAGGCTTTAAGCGCTGGTCTTCAGCAAGCTCTTCAGCGCGCACTGCATAATAGCGACAGAAGTCTACCGCTTCACGTACTTCATCAATGCTGTCTTGCGCAACTTTACCCGCTTCGCGCATACAAATGGCAATAAGCTCAGCCATATGGCGCTCAAGCGCATCTGCCGTACGATTCAGAATCTCTGCGCGTTCGCTCACATCACGCTTAGACCAGGCATCAAAACCTGCATCAGTGTCATCTAACGCTTTACGCATTTCATCGGGCGTTGCGTAGTGGTGGTAGCCCACAATATCGTTGTGATCTAGAGGGTTTACAACAGGTGTAGCGCCTGCAGGAATGTCGCCTTTTGCTTTGTAGTAATCCTGCCAGCGTTCAAGTTCATGTTTGAGTGCCGTTACCGCATTAGTGTCGGTAAGGTCTAAACCGCGCGAGTTGTCACGCTCTGGCGCATACAGCCCACGTGGCGTTTTAATTAACTTGTTATAACGCACCTTCAACCGCTGCGTTTTCTCTACTGGATCTTCAAGCAAGGCTTCAACTGGCTTTTCATCATCAACAATAGCGTTAACGAATGATGAGTTCGCACCATTTTCAAGAAGACGGCGTACCAAGTAGGCCAATAGATCTTCGTGTTCACCAACTGGCGCGTACACGCGACACTGAATTTTATCTTCGGTCACCACCTGATCGTAAAGGGTATCGCCCATACCGTGCAGACACTGGAACTCGAAACCTTCTTTGTCATCGCCAGCAAGCTCAACAATAACAGATGCTGTGTAAGCATTATGCGTAGCAAACTGCGGATAGATGGTATCGCGGTACTCAAGTAAACGGTTCGCACAGGCGTGGTATGACACGTCAGTTGATGACTTACGGGTAAATACAGGAAATTCTTCAAGACCCGCCTGCTGAGTAAGCTTAATCTCAGTATCCCAATAGGCGCCTTTAACCAAACGCACCATTAGCGGGCGACCTACCTCTAGGGTAAGCTCGCGTAAGTGTTCAATAACGTGGATTGCACGTTTTTGGTAAGCCTGCACAGCCAAGCCAAAGCCTGTCCAGCCATTTAAATCTTCGTCGCGGAATACGGCTTCGATGATATCTAAGGAAAGTTCAAGGCGGTCGGCTTCTTCCGCATCTACCGTTAAACCAATATCGTATTCCTTCGCCATCATACACAGCGCTTTTAAACGCGGCGGTATTTCTTCCATGGCGCGTTCGCGATGAGAAAATTCAAAGCGCGGATGAATAGCAGAAAGTTTTACCGAAATACCCGGTGAACGCTTAGGCCCACGACCATTGGCCGCTTTACCGATAACTTTAATGGCTTTCACGTATGCATCGTAGTAACGCTCAGCATCATGCATGGTACGTGCGCCTTCACCTAGCATATCGTAAGAATACACATATCCTTTGGTTTCTTTCTGTTTGGCGCGTTCTACCGCGTCTTCAATGGTTTCGCCCATAACGAACTGACGGCCCATAACGCGCATAGCAATATTCATTGCACGGCGAATAACAGGTTCCCCTAAGCGGCCAAGGGTTTGTTTTAACAAGCCAAACTGTTCTTTCTTGCGCTTGTCGGCATAGTTCACCATATTGCCCGTAAACAACAAGCCCCACGCCGATGCGTTAACAAATAACGACTCTGAATTCCCCAAGTGAGGCGTCCACTGTCCTTGCGACAGTTTGTCACGAATAAGCTCATCTTGAGTAGCTTTGTCTGGAACACGCAGCAAGGCTTCAGCCAAGCACATCAATACCACACCTTCTGCAGTAGATAGCGAGTATTCATTCAATAGTGCGTCAACGCCACCGTGACCTTCTTGTTCACGACGAATTTGAAGCACCATCTTTCGTGCGCGTTCCCATGCGCGACTTCGTGCACGCGGGTTGACCTCGGCAATAGGAAGAATTTGATCCACAGCCACCGACTCACTAATGCGATAGTAGTCTCTTATGCGCTGGCGTAGGGGTGAAGTTGTATGAAGTGTGTCGTTAATGAGCATTGCAACCCTTTCATAGAAATAGCTGTAACAAAAAGCGTTCCCGCCGTGTAAGACTGCCCACGGTTACATGGAAGCGGCTAAAAAACAAGCAAAGTCGAAACCCTGCGTTGACCTATCGTTCTTCTTTTAACTTCATACTTTTGGATGAAGATCACGACGGAGCCAAATTTGGGCGGATAGTAGCACACAAAAATGCTCTGCCAAGCCCCTAGCAGCAAAGTTTTTCGGGATTCTATGACAAGCTACGTACTCACTACGTTAGATGACATTTTTCAACCTTTCGATATCACATTAAATTTGACTAAAACCCGGGTTAACAGACTGGTGGTATAGCCCATGCTATGCATTTAATAAAATGGTCTATTCTTAATTGCAATTAACTGCGGTTAACAAAAAAGCGTCTACACTTTAAAAAAAACAAGAAGACAAAAAAGGTATTTGCAGATGTGGTTAAGAAAATTCAGTTTAATTCAACGACTGGGCATCATCGTTGCCCTTTTAACGTTGTTATTTGTACTTCTTACTGCAGTTGTCCTAAACAGGCACTACGAAGCTTTGAAGCAGAAGTCTTATGACGAAAATCAGCACTTGGTTGAAGTGGTTCACACTATGCTAGGTAGCTTCGAAGCACGTACCGACGTTGACGAAGCAACAGCTAAACAACAGGCACTACAAGCGGTGAAAGCGCTTAGGTATGACGGGAGTAACTATTTTTGGATACAAGACCAAACACCATCCATGGTCATGCACCCCATAAAGCCAGCGCTCGATGGCAAAGATCTCAGGACATTCAAAGATGGAAACGGCAAAACTTTCTTTATCGAGATGGCGCAAAAAGTCAAAGCAAAAGGTGATGGCTTTGTTGATTACGTCTGGCCCCTCCCCGGCGAAGAAACACCTACGGACAAAATTTCCTATGTTAAAGAGTTTAAGCCGTGGGGCTGGACTGTTGGTTCAGGCATATACCTTACCAATCTCGAAAAAGAATTCGCTCACCTGAGAAACCTAATCATTGTATTTTGTTTAGTGAGCATTGTACTGATTGTGTTACTGGTATATGTGATAGGCGGTAGCATCGTAAAACCTGTTCAAGAAGTCACTGAGCGAATGAAAGACATTTCTCAAGGAGAGGGCGATTTAACGCGTTCCCTTCCTGAAACAGGTCAAGACGAGATAACGCGTTTGGCACGCTATTTCAATGAATACACGGATAAAATGCGCCAGTCACTATTAGGTATCCGTGAAAATATTAGTTCGCTCACCCAGCAGGCAGAATTAGTCGAAACATCCAGCCAAAATAGTAATGCGCAAGCCCAAACGCAAAACGAAAACATGCTGCAAGTTGCCGCAGCGATGGAAGAAATGACAACACAAATTAACGACGTGAGCGGCAATGCAGAATCTGCGGAAAAAAGCACCATTGGTGCTCGCGGTAACGTTCAAAATGGCGCGTCGGTGGTCGATAGCACGGTACAGGACATACGCTCACTCACTTCGGACATCGAAAGTGTGAGTACGGTTGTTACAGAACTTGCAGCCCAAACAGATAGCATTGGCGCTGTACTTGACGTGATCCGAGGCATTGCAGAACAAACCAACTTGCTCGCCCTTAATGCCGCGATTGAGGCTGCCAGAGCTGGCGAGCAAGGAAGAGGCTTCGCTGTAGTAGCGGATGAAGTTCGTACTTTGGCAAGTCGTACTGGACAAAGCACCGACGAAATTCAGGCTATGATAGAAAAGCTGCAAAGTAATGCTAAAAGCGCTGTAGATGCGGTAAAAGTAAGCCAGTCAGCGTCAGCCAAAACCGTGGACAACGCGATTCAAGCCAACCAAAACCTGCAAGAAGCTGACCGCTTAATGACTGAAATTGCAGATATGAGTAGCGAAATTGCGCGGGCTACCGAGCAACAGGCGGAAGCCGCAACAGAAGCGAATATGCGAATAAATGCGTTGTCAGGGGCTGCTGACAGTAGCTTAAAAACAGCAGATGAACTGGCGGCTGCAAGCCAAGCACTTAAAAGCAGTTGCTTAGCAATTATGGATATAGCAAACCGTTTTAAGCTGTAAACATTTCGAACGCGGCTTAGAGAACCCGTGAAGCAATTCGCGCGCGTTCAGGCCGCTTACACCTTTCTTTATATCCTTCCTTGCTTTAACTCAAACTTTAAATGCGATTGTTTTCGATACTAAGAACGAAACTTTGTAGCATTTAGACGCTCTTAAACCATCAGTGGTAAGCTCTGCCTGTGGAACAAAAGGTCTGAGTGCATTACACTCAGAAGCACATAAAGTGGCCGAGTGCCGATTTCTTCTAGGTAATCGGCTATGCTATCGCAATTTGGCAATGGCTTAAGCGCTTGTTACGTTAGACGCGCATCAAATCAAGGAGTTGAATATGAGTAGTGGTTCTAAGGGGAAGCCTATTTTACTATGGGTTGCCGGTTTTTTTGTGTTGCTATTCTTGGTGTACTTTTTGTTCGCCAACACCATTATAAAATCTATTCTTGAGTCAAAATTAGGGGAATCATACGGCGCAGAAGTGAACATCGACGAGTTCGACCATTCTCTTTTCCCCACTACCGTTACGCTGAAAGGCATCGCGCTAACCAACCCAACCAAACCGTCACATAACCAAGTTTTTGTGGGTGAAGCGAATGCGGACGTAGAGTTAAAGCCACTGCTTGATGACCAGGTTATTGTTAATAACTTAAACCTACTTAATGTACAGTTTGATACTGAGCGTGAGTCTGAGGGTGAAGTGTATCGCGTTCCACAACGCTCCCTATCGTTTGACGAAATTAAAGCAAAAGCCAAAGAAGCCGTGCCTTCGGTTGACGAGCTTCTTGCTCGAAACCCACTAAAAACCACCGCCGCCATTGAAAATGCAAAGACTGCTTACGAAACTTATGGCAAAGGTTTGAAAGACGACTATGAATCTTTACCTGATAAATCGCGCATTGAGTACTACAAAACACAGGTCGCTCAGCTAAAAGAAACGGATTACAAAGACCCTCAAGCGTTGGTTCAAGCCAAGTCAGCATTCGATAAACTGAAAGAAGAAATGCAGGCAGACCGCGCGATTATCAGCAACTTCACTGAAAAGGCTAGCGATGCAAAACAAGCTTTAAGTGAAAGTGTTGAAGCACTAAAAAAAGCACCACAAGAAGATTACGCGTTACTAAAAGGGGTGATTGCTGGCGACCAAGCCGCCCTTTCTCAAGTGACATATTTTGTGTTTGGTGACAAAGCGGCGGAATACACTGAGTATTTAATGGCCGCAATGCAAATTGTTATGCCGCTTATTCAGGGTGAAGAAAAAAGTGAAGCACCTGCTGAAGTGCCCTCAATTTTAGTAAAAGAGGCTAATGTCTCTGTACTATGGCAAAACGAATCTATCACGAGCAAGTGGAACAATATCACTAACGTTCACGAAGTATTTGGTAACCCAACCACCTTTACTATTGAAGCGGCTGGCGATTTACTAAAGTCGTTTACCTCTAGCGGTGAGTTTTGGATTGATGGTGAAGGTGTTGATGCTAGCCAAGTATGGGAGCTAGCCGGCGTAAATATGTCTGACATTTCGTTTAGTGGCAATGAAACGCTTAATGCCGTGCTCAAATCTGCGTTAATGAAGACTAACGGGTCGATGAAGGTGACTGACAATATGCTTACCGGTACCGGCGAAGTCGACCTCCAACAACTTGTCATGGAAGCAACTGGCACCAGTGATATTACCAGTGCTATCGCTCAGGCATTGCAAACACTAACCAGCTTGAACATGACTATGCTGCTTGATGGTACCCTTTCGGATCCTGGCTTTAATATCAAGTCTGACCTTGATAATAAGTTAGCTAAGGCGGCGCTTTCCCAGCTAACTGACAGCCAGAAAGACAAACTTGATGAATTAAACAATAAGCTCAATAGCATGATAAGTAGCGAGCAATCACTACTGTCTGGTGAGCTCGTTGACGTTAACAGTATGCTAAGCGCAGCTCAAGGCGACAGTGCAGCCTTACAGGAACTACTTCAAGCCCAGCTTAACAACGTTGTTGAACAGCAAAAAAGCAAACTGTTTGACAAATTGAAGGGTAAATTTGGTCAGGGCGAATAATGCACCTTTGACTCGGCGCTTCTTCGCGGCATAATAAGACACGGCAGAGGCACAGCGCCTCTGCTTTTTTCCGCTTAACCATATTGTCAGGTGAATCTGTGTTGCAAGGTAAATGGCTTCCCATTGTATTGATAGTGCTGCTTGGTCTATTGCAATACAGGCTATGGTTTGGAAAAAATAGTATTCCCGATTATTTCAACCGAAAGCAAGAAGTTCACACTCAAGCCCTTCAAAACGCCAATCTAGCTCAGCGCAATGCATTACTAAAAGCTGATATCAGCGACTTAAAAATTGGTTTAGAAGCCATTGAAGAAAGAGCGCGTAACGAACTCGGTTTAATTAAAAAGGGAGAAACCTTTTATCGTATTTTGCCCGCAGATTCTAAGTGAAGAAAATGACATCGCCCCGCGTTGTTGCGGTTATACCCGCAGCCGGAGTTGGCAGCCGTATGCAGGCTGACCGCCCAAAGCAATATCTAACCCTAAATGGTAAAACTATTCTTGAACACACGATCGACGCGCTACTACAGCACCCGCTGATCGATGATGTGATTGTAGCGATAAGCCCAGATGACGCGTATTTTGATGAATACCAGCTACGTGAAAAGCCTATTCACGTTGTAGATGGCGGAAAGGAACGCGCTGATAGCGTATTGAACGCTCTTATGTCACTTGGTCAGAACGATTGGGCACTAGTCCACGATGCGGCAAGGCCTTGTATTGAGGCAAACGATATTTCCGCACTGCTTGAATTAATCAATAGTGAAGACGTTTCTGGCGGCATTTTAGCAACGCCGGTTCGTGACACCATGAAGCGGGTCAAACCTTCAACTAATGTTATTTCTCATACTGAGGACCGAGACGGCCTTTGGCACGCGTTAACGCCGCAGCTATTTCCAGCAAGGTTACTCAAGCGCGCCCTTCAAAATGGTTTATCACAAGGTGCGAACATTACAGACGAAGCATCGGCAATGGAGCTGGAGGGCTATACGGTTGCCATGGTGAGTGGAAGTCCGGCAAATATAAAAATAACCCATCCCGCCGACCTTCCTTTGGCAGAATTTTATCTTAAACAAAAATTTAGCGCGTCATGCGATAACTCGCATAACTACAGCGCAAAAAATCAAAAGGCACAATCATAATGCGAATTGGACACGGATTTGATGTACACAAATTTGGCGGCGAAGGCCCCATCACAATAGGTGGTGTAAACATCGACTATGAACAAGGACTATTAGCCCATTCAGATGGTGACGTATTACTTCACGCACTATGTGATGCCATGTTAGGTGCAGCCGCACTAGGTGATATTGGAAAGCATTTCCCCGACACTGACGACGCTTACGCGGGTGCAGACAGCCGCGTGCTGTTACGTCACGTAGTAAAGGTAGTAAAAGATAAAGGCTATAAGCTGAGTAACGCTGATATGACCATTGTGGCGCAAGCACCTAAAATGGCGCCGCATATTGCTGCTATGCGCGAGATTATTGCCGACGACTGCAGCGTCGCGCTTGACGACATTAACGTAAAAGCAACAACCACTGAAAAGTTAGGCTATACAGGCCGTAAAGAAGGCATTGCCTCTCACGCCGTTGTTCTACTGGAAAAATTATGAAGCCTTTACACACTGACCACTGGCAGTACTATTTCACAAAGCCTGTATCCACCGGTATTTTTAAATTCCAAGCCGACGACTTTCAAGTTGTCGAGGATTTGGGTTATACACCCTGTGGTGAAGGTGAACACCAGTTTGTATTTATTGAAAAGACCAACACCAATACCGCGTTTGTGGCCGAACAACTAGCGCGCTTCGTTAACCTGCCACTACGCCAGATTACCTATGCAGGTCGCAAAGACAAATACGCAGTAACGCAGCAGTGGTTTGGTATTCACGCCCCAGGCAAGCCAGATTTCGACTTCAGCAACTTTGAGCTGGAGGGCGTTAAAGTGCTAAAGCAAATGCGTCACAATAAAAAGCTGCGTACGGGCCAACTTAAAGGCAATCACTTTACAATTACTCTGCGTCAGGTTTTACACCCAGAAGCTATTGAAGAGCGTTTGCAAGAAATTGCAGAGCACGGGGTACCTAATTACTATGGCGAGCAACGCTTTGGTGTAATGCGCTTAAATGATATGGGTGAGGTACAGCGCGGCGGGAATCTGGTAATGGCCGAACGCATGGTAAATGGCGAAACCATTAGACACCGCAACAAACGTTCGATGGCGTTGTCTGCACTGCGCAGTTGGTTATTCAATGAAATGCTTTCGGCTCGTTTGGAAAAGCAAGCATTCGATAAGGTACTAAGCGGCGATGCATTGGTGCTCTCAGGCTCCAACAGTTTTTTCATTCAAGAAGACGATGACGGCTCAGAACAACAGCAAGATGCACAACGTCGTTTCGATGCAAAAGATGTGTGTCCATCGGCTCCACTATGGGGCAAAGGAGACCTTGTTACGCAAGCTGACACACTCGTTTTAGAACAGTCCGTTGCAGAGCAAAATAGTGAAGTTATCGACTTTTTGAGCCAATGCGGCTTTGAACAAGAGCGTCGAGCGGTAAAAATATGGCCTTCACAGCTTGAATGGCAGAGCAAGGGTGATACATTTACTATCTCATTTGCGCTTCCAAGCGGCTGCTTTGCAACCTCAGTCCTTAGAGAGTGCGTAGAGACCTTATCCCCCATTAATCGGGTTTAACAGTATTGATAAAAAAGTGTGGCGCGCAACAGACTTAACCTCGCGTAGCTGTGAATAAAAATAAAGGAAGTACGCAACATCATGAGAGCTTCTAGAAAAGGAGACGCGTTAGCACAACTGCTTTATAACGAGGGAATACGTTCGCAAGCAGTATTGAACGCCATTGCTGGTACGCCGCGGGAAATCTTTTTACCCGACGCGCTGAAACATAAGGCCTATCAAAATACGGCACTGCCGATAGGCCAAGGTCAAACTATTTCGCAGCCTTATATCGTTGCGAAAATGACTGAGCTGCTGCTCGATAGCCCTAATAAACCCGAGAAAGTACTAGAAATCGGTACGGGTTCGGGTTATCAGACCGCTATTCTTGCGCAGCTATTCGCCAAAGTATTCAGCGTTGAACGTATAAAATCATTGCAATTCCAAGCGAAACGTCGAATGAATCAGCTCGACCTTCACAATATTGCAATGAAACACGGCGATGGTTGGAAAGGTTGGGCGTCTAAGGGCCCTTACGATGCCATTATTGTCACCGCCGCCGCTGCAAGTCTTCCACAGGATTTGTGCGATCAGCTGAAAGAAGGCGGACGGTTGATTATTCCCGTAGGTAACGAACAACAGTCGTTACTGTGTATTGATAGGATTGAAGGGGAACTTAAAACATCGACCATTGAATCGGTTCGATTTGTTCCTCTTGTAGCAGGAGAGCTAATGTGAAGCTTTTTGAGCCGTGTTATGACATGGCGTTACGCTGGGCGAGGCATCGCCACGCAACCAAATATTTAGGTGGGTTAAGCTTCTCAGAGTCGGTGTTCTTCCCTATTCCACCTGACGTTATGCTGGCTCCTATGGCGCTATCACAACCTAATAGAGCATGGCAGTTTGCCTTCATTACTACTGTTGCGTCTATTTTGGGTGGTATTGCGGGCTACTGGCTTGGATACTTTGCTTTTGACGCTTGGCTGGCGCCGCTCATAGAAAGCTGGGGGTATACCCATAAAATTGAAACTGCAATGCAGTGGTTTAAGGACTACGGTGTATGGGTGGTTTTTCTTGCTGGCTTTTCGCCTATTCCCTATAAAATCTTTACTGTGAGTGCTGGATTCTTGCAAATGGCTTTCTTACCCTTTGTACTTGCATCAGCTATTGGTCGAGGCGCCCGCTTCTTTTTGGTCGCAGCGCTCATGCGTTGGGGTGGTGCAGCCATGGAACAAAAGCTTAAACAGTATGTAGAAGTGCTTGGATGGACTGTCGTCATTCTTGCCATACTCGCCTATTTACTACTGCGATGACATGCGTATACCCAATATTCACATAGGAATTTTGTTATATATTTGTGTACTCATTGGGGGTTGTGCAGGAAGAACTGCGCCTGCCCCTGTTGTTTTATTAAATAGCCAAGTGTCAGACGGAAGCGAGGAATACACAAAAAAAACCTATAAAGTACAACGCGGCGACACACTTTTCGCGGTAGCTTGGTACACCGGAAACGACTATCGCGACTTAGCAAAATACAACGCATTATCAGCCCCTTACACTATATTCCCAGGCCAAATTTTAAAGGTAACACCACCTGCAAATGTAGCTGTACCTCCCATTAAAACTGAGACTAAGACCAAGCAGTCAACAACTCCGACCACCTACAATGTAGACAAAAGTTTGGTTGACCGCCCATCACCACAGGCGTATCGTGAAAGTGAAAAAGTTGTTAACCCACAAAATGTTACAACTGTCAAGAAGCCGTCAAAAAGCGTCAAAAAACAAACGCCAACGAGTTTCCCAAGTAAAGTTGAAAAGTGGGTTTGGCCAGCAGAAGGTAAGCTAGTTGGTACTTTCAGTAAGTCTGAATCAGGCAACAAAGGAATTGATATCGCTGGTGCTAAAGGCAGTAAAGTCGTCGCAGCAGCGGATGGAAAAGTTGTTTACTCAGGGAGTGCCTTAAGAGGTTACGGTAATTTAGTGATTGTTAAACACACCGATACGTTCTTAAGTGCTTACGCCTACAACGACACTATTTTAGTGAAAGAACGAGAGTGGGTGTCGGCAGGGCAGCAGATTGCAACCATGGGTGATAGCGGCACAAATTCGGTAAAACTTCACTTTGAAGTTAGGTATAGAGGGAAATCATTAGACCCTTTGAAATATCTGCCATTATTAAAATAATAATAATAAATAATAATAAAAAAAGACAAAGGAGAAACGTCATAAGGTAAACCTTGTAGCAGGAGATTCATGATGGGTAAGTCAAATAAAGCCTTGGAATCAAAACCGCAAGATGACTTAGATGTCATCGATATGCCAGCTGATATGAAAACTGGCGAAACCTTAACTAACGACGCTGACCTAGAAAATGACGATGCCATTTTCAGTCAGGACGACCAACCTAAAAACCTAGATGCCACACAGCTTTATCTAGGCGAGATTGGTTTTTCACCACTGCTAACCGCAGAAGAAGAAGTTTATTTTGCGCGCCGCTCACTGAAAGGCTGCGAAGCCTCTCGCAAACGAATGATTGTTAGCAACCTTCGCCTTGTTGTTAAAATTGCTCGCCGTTATAACAACCGTGGTTTAGCACTTCTCGATTTAATTGAAGAAGGTAATTTGGGTCTAATCCGTGCCGTAGAAAAGTTTGATCCTGAACGCGGATTTCGCTTTTCAACGTATGCAACCTGGTGGATTCGCCAAACTATCGAGCGCGCTATAATGAATCAAACGCGTACGATACGTTTACCAATCCACGTAGTCAAAGAACTAAACGTTTATCTACGTGCTTCTCGTGAACTTTCACAAAAGCTTGACCATGAGCCAACTGCAGAAGAAATTGCGGCGGCGCTTGATAAGCCAGTGGAAGATGTAACAAAGATGCTTCGTTTAAATGAACGCATTACCTCTGTCGATACGCCTATTGGCGGAGAAAATGATAAAGCGCTCCTCGACATTATTGCTGATGAGAAGGAGTTTAGCCCTGAAGAGAGCTTACAAGACTCAGATATCAAAAGTAATATTGTAACTTGGCTTGAAGAGCTTAACCCTAAGCAGCGCGAAGTACTCGCTCGCCGTTTTGGTCTTATGGGATATGAGCCTTCAACCCTTGAAGATGTGGGTGCAGAAATTGGCTTAACACGTGAGCGTGTTCGTCAAATTCAAGTGGAAGCACTTCGCCGTCTTCGCGATATGCTGGGTCATCAAGGTCTTTCATTAGAGAACTTATTCGACCAAATGAAGTAGCTACTACTCATAATGCAGAGTAAAGCTAAAATGCCAGTGTTGTGACGCTCTTAAACAAGCGTTTCAACACTGGCATTTTTTATTTTAAATTTAAAGCAACCTAGCAAGTTTCTACTAGTTCTGACTATATTAGTTTCTCTCAAGCGTTACAAAAGTATAATCATGCGCATTCTTTTCATCGGCGCTGTGCGCTTCCCGCGATACTTCAGTCCAAGTTGCTGCTGCTTCATAATCCGGAAACTGGGTATCTCCCTCAACAGTTAGGTCGATATGAGTAAGGTACAAAATATCCGCTTTATCTAAAAATGACTGATAAATAGTACCGCCACCAATAATCATTACCTCGTCATTTTCGCCACTGTTATTACTCAACGCTTTTGCTACTTCAAATGCTGATTCCGGCGAGTCCACTACTGTAGCATCCGATAAGCTATAGTCAGCATTACTCGTAATCACTATATTCGGCCTACCCGGAAGCGCCCTACCGATTGATTCGTAGGTTTTGCGCCCCATGATAACTGCCTTGCCCAAGGTGATAGCTTTAAAATGCTTCAAGTCAGCGGGTAAATGCCACGGCATATCATTGTCTGCACCGATAATTCTGTTTTTTGCCATAGCAGCAATCATCGCTATTTTCATTTTTTACACCTTCAGGCTAAGTTCTAATTCTTCAAGGCGAAGTATATCAACATCAGATAGGAAATGCGCCACCCCAACAAGGCGAATAGTAATAATTATCATTTGCACTATTGCCACATCTGTTCTAGTGTGTATACAGGAGGTCGCTACTATGCAAATAAACTATCTATGCCCTAAACATGCAGACTGGGTTTATAACAACCCCGAGCAAGCATTACACGTAATGGCACGGGACGAAATGCAAGGCACTATGCTTATGCAGTGTGGTCAGTTAAGTGAAGCAATCCCTTACCTTGGATGTGCATTTGATATCGCCGTTATATTGCTTGAAGTTGATGGTGGCGAAAACAGCGCTATGACAAATAAGATAATGCACTTAACCAGTTTACTTGAAGAAATCTATTTTCATTTGAAGCTTGCCCACTATAGAAACGCTATAGTGGATAGGGCTCACGCAGTAATTAAAGCGTCTAATAGTGTTGCCAACAACACGATATCAATGCGTTTTGCAGTGTAGAAATAGTTTGAGCAATATGAAAAAAGCTCGCACTTTGCTTTAACAAATATGCGAGCTTTATAATTCCGACATACGATTGTTTCTCAACAGCTGTTTCTCAGCGACTGTTTCTCAGCGACGATACTCAACTTCCACGTCGTAATCGTCTTCGTCCCAGTCGTCGTCATCGAGATCGTCACCTAAACCATCTTCGAATTCATCGTGAGCTTCAAGCGTATTCTTGTGGTATGTGTCCCACTTAAATTCTACTTCTTTCTTCTCTTCTTCCTCTTCTATTTCTGCAGGAAGAGTTTCAATGAAGTCCATAACATCGTTACAGAGCGGATCTAAGTTCATCTTCTGGAACGCAGAGATTTGATAAACTGGGCCATCCCACTCTAACGCATCAATAACGTGCTGGCAGCGCTCTTCTGCTTCTTCTTCAAGCAGCAAATCAACTTTGTTAAATACTAACCAACGTGGCTTTTCAGCCAATTTAGGGCTGTATTTTTCAAGCTCTTCAATGATTGCTTTAGCATTTTCGGCAGGATCGGTTTCATCAACAGGGAAGATATCTACCACGTGAAGCAAGATACGGCAGCGCTCTAAGTGCTTTAAGAAGCGTATACCTAAACCTGCCCCATCGGCTGCACCTTCAATCAAACCAGGAATATCAGCGACAACGAAGCTACGCTGTGAGTCTTGGCGAACCACACCTAAGTTAGGCACTAGCGTAGTAAACGGGTAGTCAGCCACTTTAGGCTTAGCTGCCGATACAGAGCGGATAAAGGTTGATTTACCCGCGTTAGGCATACCGAGTAAGCCAACATCGGCTAGAAGCATAAGCTCTAGCTTAAGGTTGCGAATTTCACCAGGCGTACCATTAGTCTTTTGACGTGGGGCACGGTTAGTACTGCTTTTAAAGCGAGCATTACCTAAACCGTGAAAACCGCCTTGTGCCACTTTTAGCTTTTGACCATGGCGAGTTAAGTCACCCAGTACTTCACCAGTATCGCTGTCAGTAGCACGTGTACCCACTGGCACCATTACGGTGAGGTCTTTGCCTTTCTTACCGATACAGTTGCCGCCTTGCCCATTTTGGCCGCGCTCAGCACGATGAAAACGCTCGAAGCGATAATCGATCAATGTATTTAGGTTTTCATCGGCTTGTAAGAATACACTGCCGCCGTCACCACCGTCGCCACCGTCTGGGCCACCTTTAGGTACGTATTTTTCCCTTCTAAAGCCAATGGTACCGTTGCCACCGTCACCGGCTTCAACGCGAATTTCAGCTTCATCTACAAATTTCATTTATCACTCCGGGCTGTAATGCCGTGGGTTGTTAACTTTTTAATGCGAATACTAAGTTTACACCAAATTACCCATTGGCGCTTTTGTGTCTGCTCAGCATTCTAAAAAACGAGAAGTAAAACCTTGCCTAGCGTTAATTCGTTCTAGAATTTACACGCCATAAATAAGAACAGTAAAAGAAAGAAAGGTTTCACAAAACAAAAAACCCCGCTTGCGCGGGGTTTTTCTAAGCCTGTTCGGCGAGAAGCTTTCGCGCTTACTCAGCTACGATGCTTACAAATTTACGGTTCTTCGGTCCTTTAACGTCGAACTGAACTTTACCGTCTTTTAGTGCAAACAACGTGTGGTCTTTACCGATACCCATGTTGTCACCAGCGTGGAAACGAGTACCACGTTGACGAACAATGATGTTACCAGCAAGAACAGATTCGCCACCAAAGCGCTTAACACCTAGGCGTTTACTCTCTGAATCACGACCGTTTTTGGTACTACCACCAGCTTTTTTGTGTGCCATGTGTTCGTGCTCCTATTATGCGTTGATACCAGTGATTTTCACTTCTGTGAACCACTGACGGTGACCCGCTTGCTTACGAGAGTGCTTACGACGACGGAACTTAACGATTTTTACTTTATCGCCACGACCGTGTGTAACAACCTCAGCAGTCACCTTACCACCAGCAACGATTGGTGTGCCGATTTTTACGTCGTCACCGTTGCTTACCATTAAAACTTTGTCAAATTCAACCGTTTCGCCTGGGGCTACTTCGATTTTTTCAAGACGAACGGTTTGGCCTTCGGCCACACGGTGTTGTTTACCGCCACTTTGGAAAACCGCGTACATAGTTAACTCCGCTCTGCGTCCACTGACGCTTCAATTCAAAAAACAGGGCGCGAATTGTACGTGAAACATCCGTAAATCACAACCCCGATTCGCAGAAAAATAGATTATTTTTCCAACATGGGGCGAATTATGCCCCAATTGCTTATTTGATGCAGCTTCAAATGCCAAAAAACCGTTAAAAAATCACAATTTTATTCGTTAAATCAGCAAAAAACTCGTAGCGTTGATAGATAAAAATTGCTGTATTACAAGTTAAGTCTGATGAAAAGCGCGATCCTTATTGCGACAGATCAGTTAGCGGGATCGCTACCAGATCGACAGCGTGGAAGTACGATCAAATGCTAAAATTCTGACTTTACTATTAGTCAAGATTGCTACGACTATAGTGCTAGGGCTTGTTTGAAAAAGCCCTTATTGGGTCCCAATTGCGGCTCGCTTCAACACCACACCGCTTTACTTTTAACGTCAGATTGCGATCCCTGTCATCCGTTTCATTTTGTGTTTTAGCGCCAAACTTCCTTTGGCAGAACTCATCAATATACTTACTTAAACATCAAAAAATAGCGCTTTGGAATGAAAAATTAACAAGAGTACCTATAATCAAAGGTAATTGAATGGATTCGCTGGATTTAGAAAGAGTATGCTCAAACGAACACGCTGCAAAAAAACAGTTTTTCGCTAGTGGATTGCGTTCCAACTAATTTCACTTTCGGTTTAACCGTATTTAAGGAATTACAGGTAAATGCGTTAAGCCGTCATTTTTTAAGACAATTTGGTGGATAGTACGGATGATTAAGGTACAATCGCCACCAATAATTGCCCAAGACGTAAGAGTAAGTATTTATTGCCATGCCTATGGATATAGATCAAATCCGCGCCCTGTCTAATGATGATATGCAGGCGGTAAACCAGCTGATTCAACAACAAGTCGACTCTGATGTTGCCCTTATTAATCAGCTTGGTTTTTACATAGTAAACAGTGGCGGCAAACGCTTACGCCCACTTCTTACCGTGTTAAGTGCGCGGGCAATGGGTATTAATAATAATGATCACCACACGCTTGCAGCAATTGTAGAATTTATTCATACCGCTACCCTGCTACACGACGATGTGGTTGACGAGTCAACCATGCGCAGAGGGCGTGAGACTGCAAATGCTATCTTTGGTAATCAGGCATCGGTATTGGTAGGCGACTTTCTTTATACTCGCTCTTTTCAAATGATGGTAAGCCTTAAACGCATGCGCGTTATGGAAATACTGTCGGAAGCCACAAACCAAATTGCAGAAGGCGAAGTGTTGCAGTTGATGAATTGTAACGATGCCAGCACTACAGAAGCCCGCTACTTTGACGTTATCTACGGCAAAACAGCGCGCTTGTTTGAAGCTGCTACACAGTTAGCGGCTGTGCTGACCGACCAAAATAAGCACATTGAACACGCCATGCAAGAATACGGCAAGCACCTGGGTACTGCCTTTCAGCTAGCTGACGATATTCTGGACTACATGGCTGACAGTGAAGAAATGGGCAAGAATGCTGGCGACGACTTAGCTGAAGGTAAGCCTACGCTGCCATTGTTGTACGCTATGTGGCATGCAAATAATGACGACGACAAAGCGCTTATTCAAGAAGCCATTGAACAAAGTAATGGCCTACCACACCTCACGCGTATTCAAGGTATTATGAAAGAAACCGGCGCTTTGGACTACACACGTCAATGTGCACAAAAAGAAGTGCAAATGGCCATTGATAGCCTTAACGCTATAGAAGACTCTGAATATAAAGAAGCGCTTATTGCACTGGCACATATTTCAATTGAGCGTACGAGCTAACTAGCGATAAATAACCAATTGTCGATAAGTGATATGAGTAGGCGTGTTGTAAGCAACACGCCTTTTTTGTTAGTAAAGCCAGAATATTATACGCCACGTAGGCTTTGAACTTATTGGTGCGCTAAGCACTTCCCCAACTCTTGCAAGCAGGTAAAGAAATATACGTTTTCTGCTTTAACCAAGCATTTGTGCTGCGTTCGGGCTTAGCGCATTTTTACAAGCTAGCCTTCTAGCATAAAGCCGATCAGGCCTACTAAGAAACCAAGAATACCGCCAAGGGGTGGCAACCAATGGTTTTCCATACGAATTTGCGGAGCAATATCTTGGAACACTGAATAAAGAATACCACCTGCAGCAAACAACATGATCCCACTCATAACCACTGGGAATTGGGCTAAATAATAAAAGCCTAGCAAACTGAACAAGGGGCCAAGTAGCGCCATCAAAACAAAGATAACAATGAGTTTATTGCTACGCAGTTTGTTTTTGGGCAACATCTCTCTGTAGGCATTAAACCCTTCAGGTAGATTTTGAACCGCAATCAATAGGCCTAACAACATAGTGCCACCGCCTAATGCTGCCGTTGTACCAAGGGCGATAGACTCAGGTACAAAATCACTAAGCATGGCGGCTAACTGGCTGCCTTCGGTTTTCTTTTTCGCCAAGTAAATATCAAGGGCCATAAAAGCTAAGGCACCGCCAACGAAGCACATTATGGCCATAAATACCGATACGTCTTTTATGCCTTCAGGTACAAGTACAAGACCCACGGCTGAAATTAGCGCTCCTGCTCCTAACGCTAAAATGCCATGGCGTAACTCTTTTTCTAGCCACTTAGGCTGAATGCCTTGGTAAGTCGCTAAAATAGCGCCTGCGGGCATAGCAAGACCTGCCACCGTTGCCATTATTAATAAACCTACGATATCGCCTTGTTGCATAACGACTCCTTTCTAACCATTGTTTGTACATCTTCCTATTGATTACTACACACAGCACCATTGGTTTACAAATAATACCAGTCCGCATAGATGTAAATTTCCGTACATTTTAAAAGCGCGTAACGAAAAAGAGCAGCCTAAGGCTGCTCTTTGCATTTATTCCGATGGGTTGTGTTGGCTATACACAAAAAATCGATTAATTTAAGTCCAAATCTCGGGTCATGTTCTCGTTCTTATCGCGATGCACAATAATGTTGTCTTCAATGCGAATGCCGCCAAACGGTTTGTATACATCAATGGTATCCCAGTTGATGTACTTAGACGCAGGCGTCGCTTTAAGGTCGCGCAGTAGACTATCGATGAAGTACAGGCCCGGCTCAATAGTGAACACTTGACGCGCTTCTACCATACGCGTGCAGCGCAAGAACGGGTGATCGTCAGGAGCAGGCTTAGGCGTGCCTCTGTCATCATTAACCAATCCGCCCACATCGTGAACTTGTAGACCCAGGAAGTGGCCAATGCCGTGAGGGAAGAACGTGCGCGTAATGCCCATATCCACGATTTCTGGCGGCGTTAGGTTCACCATGCCGGTATCGTGAAGAATTTGCGCAATACCATCGTGGGCTAACAAGTGAATGTCTGTGTAAGCGACACCCGGCTTTAACGAATCGACTAAGGTCAGCGTTACCTTATCTACCGCTTGAATGAGGTCGCGGAACATCGCTGAATTATGAACCCCTTCTTGAGCGTAAGTACGTGTAATATCTGCCGCATAGCCATGATAATTTGCACCTGCATCAATCAGAAACGAACGTGATTCTTTTGGCGCTACGGTATCACACTGCATGTAATGCAGAATTGAAGCATGCTCGTTAAGTGCCACAATACTGGTGTACGGCACATCGTTGTCACCTTGTCGGCTTGCCGTTGCGTAAGCAAGATTAATATCAAACTCGCTTTTTCCTTCACGGAAGGCTTGCTCAGCGGCCTTATGACCTGCCACCGCCAACTTGTTAGCTTCACGCATGCAGTCAAGTTCATAGTCGGTTTTATAAGCACGTTGATAGTGCAAATAATGCAACACTCGGTCTGGATTTACATTGTCAAAACCCAACGCTTTTGCCACTTCAATATATTCGCCTACATAGGCAAAACGGCTTTTATCGTAAGGCAGAAATTTCTCTACCGCGTCGGCCTGTTGAAGTAGTTTAATGTCGAAGCTGTCAGTCCAAAAGTCATTTGGCTCAGGTGGCACTTTGTGCCAGAAATCTTCAGGGCGATAGAAAATAAGCGTAGGCTTGTCTATACCGTTTACCACCAGCCAACAGTTAGGGTTATCAATCACAGGCACCCATGCTTTGAACTGCGGGTTTACCTTAAATGGGTAGTGATTATCGTCCAAGAAAAGACGTTTGCCCTGCCCTGAGTGAATAACTAGTCCGTCTAGCCCTTCTCGCTGTAGTGCTTCGCGAGTTCTAGCTTGAAGCTCTTCGATATGCTGTTGGTAGGTTGCTTTATGTTGCGACATAGCCCCTCTTATCTTTTTAGTCGTTAGTTAGCTACTAGTGTACCACGAGGCCAGCATGACATGCATACTGGCTCAGACCGCTGTGCTGTTGTATACGTTAAGTTTCCCATACTGGCAAAATAGTAACGTAATGAAAGGCGTACCCGTATACGCCTAACCTTTGATAGCTATCGCGGTGCTAGTTGCAGTGTACCTGTTACCGGATGTGTACTTACTGCATCTGCGGAAGGGATCATATCGCGGGTAAGTTGAGGGAAGATGTTCTCGTTTCCACCTAGCTGTTGATCGTAGATATGCTGGTACGCCATAACAGCTTTTACGTAGGCGCGAGTTTCTTTATAAGGGATATTTTCAATCCAGATATCGACCGGTAGCGCTTCATCAGCAGGCAGCCATTCCAATACTTTGCGCCACCCCGCGTTGTAAGACGCAGAAACCAGTACTGGGTTATTATTGAGCTTGTCCATCAAATAACGCAGATACTGCACACCATAATCAACGTTGTCGTCGACTTTAAACAGCTTGTTTCTACTTACTTTTTCTTTTGCCACGTAACGTGCTGTTCCAGGCATTAACTGCATCAGACCTGCCGCTCCAACTGGCGAGATAGCATCGCTTCTAAACGAGCTTTCGCGGCGTGCAATAGCCATTGCCAGCGACTTTGAAATGCTATATGCCTGAGATTTTTCGCTGAATACATCGTTAAAGGCCAGTGGGAATCTGCGCTCGACATCATCCCAATAGCCACTTCGCGCAAAACTGGTAATAGCTTGATCGTACAAGCCCCACTCATACGCCAAAATGCCCGCATCGGTCACTTTCGATTCGGGTAAATGCGACAGTAAATAAAACCACTCTCGGCGCGCTTCTGTGGTTCTGTCTAACCTGAAAAATTCAACAGACCGCATGGTAGCAGGGGTTTTCGCCACACTGGCAATAGCTGCTGTGTCTCTTGGTGCTGGCGTGTGTGCAAGCGACGGAATTTCGCCTATGTGCGCACTTGCCATAAAGCCATAATAATGGCGTTCTTGAGAAAGCTCTTTATAAAGCACCGTAGCCTGCATAGTTTGACCAAGCGCTTCTAAAGCACGGGCTTTCCAGTAGCGATAGTTTTCTTCTTGCTGCAAACTGGCAGGAGCGCTATCAATAACATTAACCACTTCCTGCCACTTTTTCGTGCGCAATAAATGGGAAATATGCCAAAGCTTTACATCTTCACTGGCCCCCTGCACATCAGCAAGTTCAAGCCAATAATGCGCTTGAGGAAGGCGGTCTAGCGTGTAGCTAAGCGCTATCGCTCTTCGCATAACGTGCTGCTGCGCTGGCGAGAACACGTTTTTGTCGTTGTAGCGGTTAAATACCGTGCCCGCTAAGTCAGGGTTTCGCCACGCAAGTTTCTCGACCGCCCATACAATTACCTCAGCTTCATGCGATGCATTTTTTAGTGGAAAGAGCGCCGTTCTATTTACTCGGCTGGTGTCTCGGGTTACCGAAAGCCATGCGTCAGCTAGGTATTGCTTATCACCGGGAAGTTGGCGTTTAAGATAAGAGATAATGCTTCGGTTATCTTCTTTTGCCGCAATTTCAATGCGTTCAATCACCATTTCTGGTGTCATCATGCCCGCTTTTTTCCACTTAGCAAAAAGCGGATCGCATTCATCCGGTTGCGACTGACCGTGAAGCCATAAAGCGTCAACTTCTGGCAATATAGCTTGTTCGCTTTCACCTTCTTTTAAGCGGTAATTAAGCGCAATACAGGTAAGCCTTGCGCCCATGCCGGGGCGATAATTGTCTAAGAAAGTGCTGCGATAATCGTTCTTAGCAAGGTAGTTAAGCCATTTATAACGCACGCCATAGCTTACCGGCTGACCGTTAAAGTCTTGTAAAAACTGTTTAACTTCGCGCTTTGTTCTTATCGACATTGTGCGCTCTAATTTAAGCCGTAGAAGGTACGGGTAAAGTGGATAGTTCGCCAATTCATAAATGTCATTATCGAGGCGCTGAACGCTTCGCTTCGAATACGTTAACAGCTTTTTTTCAACTTCCAGATAACGAGCGCGATCTTTTTCGAAAATATCTTCGGGTAGTGTTAAAGGCTGTGCAGCCCATGCGCCAATAGAGAAAAATGAAGAAAGCGAGCAAACTAATGCCCCCACAACGGAGGCGAATAATTTATTATTTTTTGCCAGCGAGCGCTGACCTGACCGTGAACTAAAATAAAAACCAGACACAATAGAGCTCCTACCCTGTTCTACACTCGAACGCTTATGAGCGTTGGCGACTTTGCCAAAACGAGCTGATTATAAAATGTTGCTGAAAAAGCAGCATTGCGACTGACCCACTACATTTTTTTACAAACGAGGGAAAAATGTCAGTCTGGCTCCTTGCCAAAGAAGATGTTGTGCCAGCTGTCGTTAGCTATGCTTTACACACATAGTTGACGTGATTGTAGATTATTCTTTTGCTGGATTGGCGCTTTGGGCCAATAACGCTCATTATACAACCACCAATATCGAAATGAAGCTTGAATTCGATATTTAGACTTGAATTTAAGTCATCCGACCACTACCTTAGACAAATTGAAACGCTTGTTTGATTTTTTGTTGAAATTTTGTGTGGCTTTGTAAAGAATCTAGCCACCCTAACGCGTTAGTGAATGCATACGACCCTACAAATCAGTTGGATTACTTCACTAACATCCTGGCCAATGCCGAAGGAGATGATAATGATATACACAGGCAAAAGTCTTTCCGTCAGCCTGTTAGATGACGGCTTTGCTGAGCTGGTATTCGACGCCGAAGGTTCAGTAAACAAGTTCGACCGCCAAACAGTGAGCGAACTTGACGAAGCAACCCAAGCCCTACTTGCTAAAGGCGATGTTAAAGGCTTAGTAGTACGCAGTGCAAAACCTGCATTTATCGTAGGTGCAGATATCACCGAGTTCACTGGCCTTTTCGCCATGGACGATGCCGAAGTACTACAGTGGGTTGCCAATACGTCACAAGTATTCGACCGCTTCGAAGACCTACCTTTCCCTACCATTGCTGCTGTTAATGGCTTCGCGCTTGGTGGCGGCTGTGAAATGGCATTGGCATGTGACATGCGTATTGCAGACACCACGGCTTCAATTGGTTTGCCAGAAGTTAAGCTAGGCCTTATGCCTGGTTTTGGTGGTACGGTTCGCCTACCTCGTCTTATTGGCGCAGATAATGCGCTTGAGTGGATGACTACTGGCCGCGACAGAAAAGGCGCAAAAGCCCTTGCTGAAGGTGCGGTTGACGCAGTTGTTGCTCCAGAAGCACTCGTTGAAGGTGCGCTTTCAATGGTGAAAGACGCAGCTGACGGTAAACTTGACTGGCAAGCACGTCGTGCGGTTAAGAAAGCTCCACTACAGCTAAACAAAAACGAAGCTATGATGAGCTTCTCTACTGCTCAAGCCATGGTATTTGCACAAGCTGGTAAACATTACCCGGCACCGCACAAAATGGTTGAGACAGTACAAAAAGCAGCTGGACTAGACCGTGACGGCGCACTTAAGCTTGAAAACGAAGGCTTTGTAGCGCTTGCGAAAACAGACGCTGCGAAAGCACAAATTGGTATCTTCCTTGCCGACCAGCTAGTTAAGAGCAAAGGTAAAAAGCAAGCGAAAGCAGCTACTAAGCAATCTAAGCTTAACGCTGTACTAGGTGCTGGCATCATGGGTGGCGGTATTGCATACCAAAGCGCTGTGAAAGGCACACCGGTAATCATGAAAGACATTAACCAAGGTGCACTAGACCTTGGCCTTTCAGAAGCGGCCAAAATTCTTGGTAAAGGCATGAAGCGCGGCAAAGTTGATGCGACTAAAATGGCGCAAACACTTAACGCTATTACCCCTACCCTTGAGTACAGCACACTTAAAGATTCAGACCTTGTTATTGAAGCGGTTGTAGAAAATCCGAAAGTAAAAGGCATTGTGCTTAAAGAAGTAGAAGACAATGTAGCTGACGACGCTATCATCACTTCAAATACTTCGACTATCTCTATTAACCAGCTAGCTGAAAGCTTAGACAAGCCAGAGCGCTTCTGTGGTATGCACTTCTTCAACCCAGTGCACCGCATGCCGCTTGTTGAAATTATTCGTGGCGAAAAAACCTCTGAAGAAACCATCAATGCAGTAGTAGCCGCTACCCTTAAAATGGGCAAAACCCCAATTGTGGTTAACGACTGCCCAGGGTTCTTAGTAAACCGCGTATTGTTCCCGTACTTTGCGGGCTTCAGTAAGCTACTTATCGACGGCGCAGACTTTGTTGCGGTTGATAAAGTAATGGAAAAAATCTTCGGTTGGCCAATGGGCCCTGCTTACCTAATGGACGTTGTAGGTATCGACACTGGCGATCACGCAGCAGACGTTATGGCAGCGGGTATTCCAGAGCGTATGGCTCGCCTAGACAACGACCCGGTAACACTGTTCTACAAAGAAGAGCGTTTAGGTCAGAAGAACGGTAAAGGTTTCTACAACTACGGTGTTGATAAGCGCGGCAAGCCGTCTAAAACACCTGCTGAAGAAGCATATGCTCTAATGGCACCACACGTAGCTGACAAGACAGACTTTGAAGCTGACGACATTATTGCACGCCTTATGATCCCTATGGCAAACGAAGCAATTCGCTGCCTGGAAGAAGGCATTGTAGATAGCGCAGCTGAAGCAGATATGGCGCTACTTTACGGCTTAGGTTTCCCTCCATTCCGCGGTGGTATTTTCCGTTGGATTGAAACCATTGGCTTGGCGAACTTTGTTGCTATGGCAGACAAGTACGCTGAACTTGGTCCAATTTATCAGATTTCAGATGGCGTTCGTGAAATGGCCGCTGCTGGTAAATCATATTTCGCATAAGACCCGGAGGAAAAACTAATGAAAGAAGTGGTCGTAATCGATTGCGTACGTACCCCTATGGGTCGTTCAAAAAACGGTGTTTTCAGAAATGTGCGCGCAGAAGACCTATCTGCTGCGCTAATGACCGCGCTACTAGAGCGTAACCCTGGCGTAAACCCAGCGGAAATTGAAGACATCATTTGGGGCTGTGTTCAGCAAACTAAAGAACAAGGCTTCAACGTTGCACGTAACGCGCAACTACTAACACAAATTCCACGCACAACAGGCGCGGTAACGGTTAACCGTTTATGTGGTTCATCAATGCAAGCCCTTCACGATGCAACAAGTGGCATCATGAGCGGCCGTGGTGACATTTACATGATTGGTGGTGTTGAGCACATGGGTCACGTACCGATGAACTACAACATCGACTTCCACCCAGGCCTTGCTAAATACACAGCGAAAGCGTCGGGCATGATGGGGATGACCGCCGAGCTACTTGGCCGTCAAAACGGAATTACTCGTGAACAACAAGACGCATTCGGTGCACGCTCGCACCAGCTAGCGCACAAAGCACACCTTGAAGGCCGCTGGGCTAACGAGATTGTACCTGTTGAAGGTCACGACGCAAACGGCGTATTAAAGCTAATTGACTACGATGAAGTAGTACGCCCAGAAAGCACGGCTGAGAGCATGGCGGCACTTCGCCCTGTGTTTGACCCAGTAAACGGTACGGTTACGGCGGGTACGTCTTCTGCGCTGTCTGACGGTGCATCAGGTATGCTACTTATGTCGGCAGACCGTGCGAAAGAGCTTGGCCTAACGCCACGTGCGAAAATTCGTGCAATGGCAGTGGCTGGTTGTGATGCGGCAATTATGGGCTATGGCCCAGTGCCAGCAACACAAAAAGCCCTTAAGCGCGCTGGCCTTACTATGGACGATATTGAACTTGCAGAGTTTAACGAAGCGTTCGCGGCTCAGGCACTATCGTGCATTAAGCAGCTAGGTTGGATGGACCATCTAGATACTAAGATTAACCTTAACGGTGGCGCTATTGCACTTGGTCACCCACTAGGTTGTTCTGGTTCACGTATCTCGGGTACGCTTATCAACCTAATGGAATCACAAGACGTAAGCCTAGGCTTAGCAACCATGTGTATTGGTTTAGGCCAAGGTATTGCTACTGTATTTGAGCGTGTATAAGCGTTTATATAAAAGTGTTTAAAGCTAAATTTTGAAAAGGGCCTTCAGGCCCTTTTTTGTTTCCGTGAACAAGAAAACTAAAACGCTAAATTAGAAAGTGGGCTGACAACACCATTAGCCCCTTGTTGAAGTATATGGGTATAGATTTGAGTAGTTCTAACATCGGCGTGACCTAGTTGGTCTTGCACTGTTCTGATGTCTGCACCTGATTGCAGTAAATGCGTAGCAAATGAGTGACGAAGCGTGTGTGGCGTAACATGCTTAATTATTCCCGCATCACTTGAAGCACGACTTACCGCGCGCTGTATCTGTTTTTCATCTATATGATGTCGTCGCAGTAGCTTACTTTCTGGGTCAATACTTAGTTTTGATGCGGGGAACAAATACTGCCATTCCAGCGTTTTATTACGCTGTTGATACTTTTTCCTCAACCCGTGCGGGATCCAAGCACCAGCAAAGTCTGGCACCATCAAATCTCGTTGCAAAAGTGTTTCACTTTCACTTATATGATTTTTTAAAAGTGGGATAAGTGATTCTGACAGCGTTACCACTCGATGCTTGCCCCCTTTCCCAAACCAAATCCTCACACACTTGTAGTCGAAGTCTATATCTCCCGTTCTAAGGCGAACACACTCCATTAACCTAAGGCCACTTCCATACAGAAGTGCTACTGCTAGGTAATGATGGGTAGGCACCCTACCAAGCAATGCTTTTACTTCTAACTGGGTTAACACAACTGGCAGCTTCCTTTCCCTTCCACTTCCCACAAAATTCATGTCGGAAGGTAGCGGCTGCTCTAAATACTTGTTGTAGAGAAAAACCAGCGCATTTAGTGCAGTGGCTTGTGTAGACCGCGCATTTTTTCGCTTGATGGATAAATGCGTAAGGTATGCTTCAACATGCAGAACGTCGAGGTCTTTCGGGTGTTGAAATTTATGAAAACGAATGTAGTCTGAAATCCAGTTGATATAGGTTTGTATGGTACGCTTTGCATAGCGCTTGAGCATCATGTGCTCGTACAGGGATTTAATAAACTGGGACTTCATGTTCGACTCCAAAATAAAAAAGTCTATTTAAAAAATCACAACGAGATAACTGACTTTAGTACCTGTTTTATTGCAAGAGTATTCACGAAATCCCCCCAATTCACCTGCAACCCGATTTGGTGTTTTTAACTTTTGAGCAAAATACACCAAAAACGTATTTTACTAACCCTATCGATAGGTTATGGTTTAACCATATTTAAAACCAAACGGACAAAAACCCCGTTCTGGTTCGTTAAATCGCCCCGTTTAGGGAACGATTAAATTGTTATGTTTCGAGGAAAATTAAGTGAAAGTATTCTTGATAGCCGCGCTGGCATTGTCACTAGCAATTAATGTCTATCAATTTAAGTTCAGCCCGAAATCTGCAAACTTGGTCATAGCTAATTCGTCACAAGCGGAATGTATTAATAAATTACGTACGCCGTCTAGTGAGACAAATATCATCGGACCTAGTTTTCTTTCCGAATACAAAGCGCTCGACCTTAACCTCAACTCCAATAGCTCATTTAATAAAGAAGTATCTGGCTGTTATTTTGACAGTTACGTAGAAAACGTTACAGTAGATAACCTCGCTGAAAAAGTTCATTTGTTACGCTCAACCGGTAGTAACAGCGTTACATTTTTTAAAGACGCATCGTCCAACGAGTTTACTATTTACGGCCGGAGTAAATGAAACATAACAAACAAATTATGTCACTCGCTGCCGCTCGCTGGGACGCAAACACGTGCGCGGCTTCGCCATTATTGCGCACATGTCTGCGCCCCATATTTGGAAGTTAGCTATTTTGGTGAACATGCTATTTTCATTTGCTATTTTTTTACTCTATTTGTCGCCAATTGCCTTTGTATTCCTTTACTCAAAATATGAATATCAGCATTCATTAGCGACCAGTTTTAAAAGGTGGAGAAACTCCAAGATTATTGGCATTGTATTCTTCACTGTGTTGACCTTTTTCATAGCTACAACTGAAGGGACTAGCTGGAGATTATCAACTTATTGGTATTTGCTATGGGAACCAGGTCTAAGTATTAGTCTTATCGTGTTTTCCAAACCTGCCAGTGAAATCATTGAAGGCTTTTCGTCACTAGATTATTTCGGCGAGGACTTTGGGCATATTTTAGGGTGGTTCGGCCTTTTATCCGTATCATGTGTACTTGGGATTGAAGTTTTAAGACATAGCTAACAAACGCATAAACTCGCTCGCGGGCTCGCTGGGACAAAAACACGTAGGCTCCCTTCGCTTCGCTCGGTATTATAGCCTACGTATTTTTGCCCGTTATGCGGGCCGTTAGGCGTCATTTACTTACAGCATTTAAATGTGGGTTCTGACGTGACATTCCAGCATTAAGGTTGTTTCGCTAGGCTGTCTTCGCGGCTAGCTTTCTCGGTTGTTTTAACGGCTTTAGCAACGCGCTTTTCGCCAATACCGCAACGCCAACATTTAACATCATCAGTCTTCTAAACTCGCTCTTTTATTCAGCATTGCCGTCAACATCTAGCTTTTCGCACAGGGTTGTTTTATCTTAAATTCAATAATTTAAACACGCGGTCTATTTGGCTAGTGGTGGCAGCAAAGCTGCGTACGTTTCGTTGTACGCCTAACAAAACGCTGTTGTCACTCCCTTCGGTCGCTGGGACGCTAACACGTGGGCTGACTCACTTCGTTCGGATTTTAGCCCACGTGCTAGCGCCCCAAAGCTTAGCGTTAGGCGTCATTTACTTACAGTATAAAAAAGTGGCTTCAGCCGTGACATTCCCGCATCAAGGCTGTTCTGCTAGGTTGTCCTTTCGGCTTGCTTTCTCAGTTGTTTAAACAACTTTAGCAATGTGCTTTTCATAAACACCGCAACGCCAACATTTAACATCACCAGTCTTCTAAACTCGTTCTTTTATCCAACATTACCGTTAACATCTGGCATTTCGCACAGGGTTGTTTTATCTTAAATTCAATAATTTAAACACGCGGTCTAATCGGCTAGTGGTGGCAGCAAAGCTGCGTACTTTCCTTTGTACGCCTAACAAAACGCTGTTGGCACTCCCTTCGGTCGCTGGGACGCTAACACGTGGGCTGGCTCGCTTCGCTCGGATTTTAGCCCACGTGCTAGCGCCCCAAAGCTTAGCGTTAGCCACTAAAAAGGATTTTCCATGGATATAGGTTTTCTAATTCTTTTAATATCTTGCTTAAGCGGCTTTATATATTTAATCATTGGCTATTTGCTTACCTTCAAGCAAAAAGCGGATGTACTTAACGGCATCGACTTTTCTAAAATTGCTGACTTACCTGCTTTCTGCAAATACGTAGGCAGTAGCTTCTTATTATCTGGTACTGTGCAAATCTTAATTGGGGTGTTGGCTTACTTAGCTTATTTAAACCTTATGCTTTTCATAGCTATTTTTGTTCTCTTCTCGACATTGCCGATTATTAATGTCGTTAAAGCTATGCGTAAGTTTCAAACAAGTGCTTCGTAAGCAAAGCGTGGCTAACAAGCCAATCAACACACTCACTTCGTTCGCTGGGACGCATACACGCGGGCCGGCTTCGCCATTATGCCCCACATGTCTGCGCCCGTTATTGGAAAGTTATACACCCTAGTGGAGACCAAGCGTTGATTTATCGAGTTGTAATGTTTGCACTAATTTGGCATATACTAGCGTTTCCTGCCGCATGGATAGGGCTCCACCCATTTAATGTCATTCCATTTCTAGAAAACACTACTTACTCTGATATTCAGTTAATGTGGCTGATTCGCGGAACGTGGTTTGTAGGTTTATTTTCAACTTTTATTATATCTTCATTTCTATCCGAGTTAGTTGTAAGGCTGAATAAACCAAAGACCTATTCAACTTCGGACAACATTCTTGTCACAGTCATTTCAGCGCTATTAATCGCTATTGTTTTCGTGCCTTCGGAGCCTAAATACGTTCCTGATCATTTGTCTTACTCCATCGGGTTTATTCTGTTATTTTTGTCTTTTACTGCTAACCAAAAAATGACAGCGTATATAATAAATAAATTGAGTCAGAATAGTGGGAGTTTGGGTAGGGGTGTATAACAACCCAATCAACACACTCACTGCGTTCGCTGGGACGCATACACGCGGGGCGGCTGCGCCATTATGCCCCACATGTCTGCGCCCGTTATTGGAAAGTTAGGCGTCATTTACTTACAGCATAATAAAGTGGGTTTAAGCGTGACATTCCAGCATAAAGGCTGTTTCGCTAGGTTGTATTCGCGGCAAGCTTTCCCAGTTGTTTTAACGGCTTTAGCAATGTGCTTTTCATAAACACCGCAACGCCAACATTTAACATCACCAGTCTTCTAAACTCGTTCTTTTATCCAGCATTACCGTTAACATCTGGCTTTTCGCACAGGGTTGTTTTATCTTAAATTCAATAATTTAAACACGCGGTCTATTTGGCTAGTGGTGGCAGCAAAGCTGCGTACATTCCTTTGTACGCCTAACAAAACGCTGTTGGCACTCCCTCCGGTCGCTGGGACGCTAACACGTGGGCTGACTCACTTCGTTCGGATTTTAGCCCACGTGCTAGCGCCCCAAAGCTTAGCGTTAGCTTCCCAGAGGTTTTAAATTGAAACTTGTATTTTTTTTAAGTGTATGTCTTTTATTAGTCGGATGTTCAAGCACATCTGAACCAGTTTCTTTCAAAAATAGTCGAATCGGTGTTGACTACAAGCTAAATGAAACTTTAAAACTATGCCACACCCACCTTGGCAAGACAGTATTCCAAAACACTGAAGAAATTTACCCTATTACTGAAAATGTCAACGCCTTAGTCACAAAAGGCTATGTTGAAGGAATTAAAAACACTTTTAACACTCCCGTTCAAATAGACTCTAGTATTGATTGGAGCAATTATTTAAGTTACTCATCCTGGGACGCTAGTGCCAAATTGGTGCCACAGGGATTAAATAAGCTTAGAGAAATTCAAGCTAAGTATGACTTAGACTTTCTCCTTGTCGCGAGAGACTACGAAAACTTTTATAAAGGCGAGGCTTGCAGTGGAGCATGGTTCAAGACTCAAATGAGCGACGTCAGGAGTTTTGTCCCTATTTATGTAGCGCTAGTATTTGACGCTAATTCTGGAAAATATGTTGGTAGTACATTTATTACAAATGACCACCATAGCTCTGTTTATCAAAATTTTAACGACGTTTCGAAACTAGAACACAGCGAAGTCTTAAAACTTATTTATTATTCTGAAGATGCAGCAACTAAAGCAGCAAGTATGTTCTTCGAATAACAAGGAAGCTAACAAACGCATTAACACTCGCTACGCTCGCTAGGGACAAAAACACGTAGGCTCCCTTCGCTTCGCTCAGTATTATAGCCTACGTATTTTTGCCCGTTATGCGGGCGTTAGGCGTCATTTACTTACAGCATTAAAAAGTAAGCTCAACCGTGACATTCCGGCATCAAGGTTGTTTCGCTAGGTTGTCTTTACAGCTTGCTTTTTCGGTAGTTTCAACGGCTTTAGCAACTCGCTTTTTATCAACACCGCAACGCCAACATTTAACATCACCAGTCTTCTAAACTCGCTCTTTTATTCAGCAATGTCCTTAACATCTGGCATTTCGCACAGGGTTGTTTTATCTTAAATTCAATAATTTAAACACGCGGTCTGTTTGGCTAGTGGTGGCAGCAAAGCTGCGTACGTTCCTTTGTACGCCTAACAAAACGCTGTTGGCACTCCCTCCGGTCGCTGGGACGCTAACACGTGGGCTGACTCACTTCGTTCGGATTTTAGCCCACGTGCTAGCGCCCCAAAGCTTTGCGTTAGGTGCTTCAAGTAAAACCATGTATCGCAAATATTTTCAGAATTCGGAAGTAAAATCGGAATTTCGAAAGGAATACATTTCCTTATGGTCTGGTTGGCTCGGTGAAAACAACCAGTACAAACTGGATTCGGTCACTGAGCATGAGTGGCAAAGATTTCACAATTTCTTATTTCTTTTAGAAAGTAAGTTTCAAATTCAAAAGGCAAATTTCAGCACTGAAACACTAACTAAAATAACCAACGTTTCAACTGTTCTTGATAGCTATGAACAATCATTGAATAAAGACTCTTCACAGTTTTATCAGTTTGTAATTCCAGAACTAGAATGCGTTATCTCAGAGGAATGGGATTATACTTATATTGTTTGGTATCGTGACAACACAACGATAGCGGCTTTAGCTCCTTACATTAAAAAGGCAGGTCTGTGTCATTTTTCATAAACGCACCTAACAAAAAAATAAAGTCACTCACTTCGTTCGCTGGGACGCATACATGCGGGGCGGCTTCGCCATTATGCCCCACATGCCTGCGCCCCTTATTTAAAAGTTAGATGGCACGGAGATTTAGGTGACTACTGTAATCGTTGCAGATATTTTTGGTAAAACACCAGCTCTTGAAGAGTTGGCAAATATCATTTGTAAGAACCATCTCATCGTCGACCCGTATGACGGTCAATATAAAATGTTCCAAACTGAAAGCGATGCATACGAGTATTTCTCCTCTAATATCGGCTTGGGAAATTACAGCAAGCATTTGATTAACTCGCTAACCAACTTGGGTTCTTCTGTAAATCTCGTCGGATTCAGTATCGGTGCTGCTGCCATTTGGAATCTCTCAGAAAGTTTTGCATCTTCACGCATAAAAAAAGCTATATGCTTTTACGGGTCTCAAATAAGAAACAACCGAAAAGTTGTTCCATTATTTCCAGTTACTCTTGTTTTCCCAAAAACAGAAAAACACTTTTCGGTACCAGAATTAATCTCGGAATTGCGCAACACAGAAAGAACCAAAATTAGGCAGGTGCCTTATTTTCATGGTTTTATGAATAAGTGCTCAACGAATTTCAACTTGCAAGGATACGAAAGTGAGCTTCGAACACTTGCGGCTAATGCCATCTAACAAAAAAATCAAGTCACTCACTTCGTTCGCTGGGACGCATACATGCCGGGCGGCTTCGCCATTATGCCCTACATGCCTGCGCCCCTTATTTAAAAGTTATATGCTTCTAGGAAATTGAAAACGGAATTTTTATGAATAAACAAAGCAACGCTTTTCATCCAGTCACCAAGGCATTCGCACTGCTTGGTGCGTTCATTTGTGGCTTTTTTGCTGTAACACTATTTGTTTCAAGCTTATTTGCGTTACCAGACATTATTGCTGTATTGCATGGCTGCGCTAAAGCAGTTTTAATTGCACTACTCGCTTTGGGCTTTTGGAATGCGGGCAAACATAGTAAAAACCCTTTTCAAATAAATCCATTCAGTAGGCCAAGATAACGAGCACTGGATTCAAGGTTGTTTATGCTCGCATATAACAAAAAAATAAAGTCACTCGCTGTCGCTCGTTGGGACGCTAACACGCAGGGCCGCTTCGCTATTATGCCCTACGCGTTATCGCCCCTTATTTAAAAGTTATAAGGCGTCAGCCTAAACTGCGTTTGGCTTTATAAAAAACCCAGTGCAACTACCCTCACCTGTTTTCATTAGCATCGCTCTGGCTTGTGGTAGCTTTAATATCGCCACATTAACCTCAAAGGTTGCGCATTAGGCGCTTTATCGCCAAGTTGTTGTTCACCGTCAGCAAGCGCCAATGCGTTTGTTAGTCCAAAAGGCGGCTTGCTTCAGTCAAATCAAAAACATCACTGCACTGTCGTTTTGCTTGTTTGTGTTAATAATCAATCGTATGCTGGCTCTATTAGTTTTTAATAAGGCCAAAGGAACAGGCTCTGCTTCTAACAAAGCGCTCAAGTTCACTCCCTTCGGTCGCTGGGACGCTAACATGTGGGCTGACTCACTTCGTTCGGATTTTAGCCCACATGCTAGCGCCCCTTAGCTTAAAGTTAGGCGTCATTTACTTACAGCATAAAAATGTGGGTTTAAGCGTGACATTCCAGCATAAAGGTTGTTTCGGTAGGTTGTCTTCACAGCTAGCTTTCTCAGTTATTTTAACGGCTTTAGCAACGCGTTTTTCATCAACACAGCAACGCCAACATTCAACATCACCAGCTGTCTAAACTCGCTCTTTTATCCGGCAATGTCGCTTACATCTGGCATTTCGCACTGGGTTGTTTTATCTTAAATTCAATAATTTAAACACGCGGTCTATTTGGCTAGTGGTGGCAGCAAAGCTGCGTACGTTTCTTTGTACGCCTAACAAAACGCTGTTGGCACTCCCTCCGGTCGCTGGGACGCTAACACG